>JAZRTB010000107.1:0-1813 GCA_045651805.1 Clostridia bacterium | reverse complement strand
AAGAAAACACAGGCACCTGGGTAACAAAAAGAATTGAGATTGACGACATCAACCTTGAAAATATGGATTGGTTTTCAGGTGACTTCAAGTTTGTTCCTACAGACGGAAATGTTATTATTAAATCCGCAAGCCTTGAGATAATCTAACATTGATATTTAAACTAATAAATTCAGGAGGACAGAATTATGGATACAGTGTTTTACAACAAATGTAAAGAAATTACAGAACGTGTTATAACACAGATGATGAAATTCCGTCAGAAAGGTGAAATTGAGCTTTTGCCTTATACACCTATGTTGAATAACGGTTTTGACCCTTCTTGGCCGGCGGTTCATTTCGACAGATTTTTTGATACATGGGAAGAAGGAGATACTGCGTATGCTTCTGCAGTGTTCCCCGGTGTATTCGACAAGGATATGTACATTAGCGTAAACGGAAACACACGCCTTTGGTTTAACGGTGAGGAAATCAATGGTGAGGAATACCCGAACGATATGTTTGACGGAATAGTATCATTCCATGTAAAATTCAAGGAGGGTATGAATAACCACGTTATTTTCTGTCACACTGCTAGTGAGAAGAGATTTGGCTTCGACCTTTATATCGGATATGAATATCGTCTGGGTTGGCCGGGTGGCTTCAGTTATAAGACTCGTGCAACTGTTCCGCTTGAAAAGTTCTACAATCAGGAAGGTATCGCTTGGTCAAAAATTTATAAGCCGGGGGAAGAACTTCCCGGTTTTGATATGAATAAGATTGAATGGGCAGGTCCCGTAAACAATCAGTATGACGAGGATGTTGTTTTTGATTTTAATGACAAAACAACTCTTTCTGTTGCTTCTGCACTCACTTGGGTAAAGGGAAGCCTTAAACTTACTCACAATTCTCCCATAACTGTTTTTGCTGATGATGAAAAGATTTATTCTGCGGAAAACGGTGTTTTTGAAAAGAAATTTGACAAAGAAACTCGCATCATTGTAGAAACTGAAAAGACAGATAATGGCTTTGGATTTAAAGCAGAGGGCGACTGCTATATGCCTTTCTATAAAACCGATGATAAGTCCCTTTCATGGATGTGGATTCCCGTTGCAAACCTTAAGGATAATCTTCAGTTCCACCGTCCTTATGAAACAAGCGAAGGCGAAGTGACGTTCTTCTTCTACCGCGACAATACATATTTAAGACCTTATCTTAACACTACATTCTTTGCACAGTGGTTTTACGCAATGATGGTTGGTCATTACGGACTTCTTGGTGCAGCGGAAAAGTTTGACAGACCTGAACTTGTTGAGTATTTCAAGGAATCTATGGCTACAATGGCTAAGTATTATGATTTTGCATGCCTTGATGTCAAGAGATTCCGTGCAGCAACATTCCTCGGAATTGGTGCTAAAAAGCTTGATCATCTTGACCCGATCGGTACAATCGGTATGTGTCTTGTTGACTATCTTATGCGCAGTAATGGCGATGAAGAAGCGGAAAAGCTTCTTGATACTCTTGAAAGCTATCTTGACAATGTTCCCAGAACTGAAATGAACAGCTTCTACCGCATTAAGACTTTGTGGGCAGATGATGTGTTTATGAGTCTTCCTTTCCTTGCACGTCTTGGAAAGTACAGAAACGATAACAAGTATTTTGATGAAATCGTTACACAGATTAAGGGCTTCTGGCATTATCTTTTCATGGAAGATGCAAAAATTTTCTCACACGTATATTTCCCTGCAGAAAAGAAAGCAAACCGTGCTCCCTGGGGCAGAGGTAACGGATGGGTTCTTCTTGCTCTCTCCGAAGTTCTTCTTTATATGCCGAAAGA
>JAZRTB010000106.1:0-15127 GCA_045651805.1 Clostridia bacterium | reverse complement strand
TTAAAAGACATAGTTTTTACCTTCTTTCAAAAATAAGTAAATGAGCGTTTCACTCATTTACTTATTTTGTGTTTGTTTTGATTAATTATCAATCAAAGGGATAGGAAAAAATGTTCAGAACGGACAAACTGAACCCGCAGGGTGGAACCGAAGGCGTACAAAGGTACGTCGAGGTGAACTTTGTTCGTAGCAAAACGAATCATTTCGGAATTTGCATTGCAAATTCCTACCAAAAACATTTAACGGCACTTTGTTTTAAAATTTAATGAAAACAATATACCATTTCCTCTTCGTTTTGCGTTCTGGTCATTTTTAACATCCCGTTATCTTTTAACTTCTTCCATAATGTAGCATTCAACGTTGTCGCCTTCTTTAATGTCGTTGAATCTTACAAAGCCCATACCGCATTCATAGCCGCTTGCAACTTCTTTAACGTCATCCTTGAAACGCTTAAGTGAATCAAGCTCACCTTCGTGGATAACGATACCGTCACGAACGATACGAACACTGCAGTTGCGCTGAATTTTACCGTCTGTAACATAACAACCACCGATTGTACCTACACCGCTTACCTTGAAGGTCTGACGGATTTCAGCATGACCGATAACTGCTTCACGATAGGTAGGAGCAAGCATACCCTTCATAGCAGCTTCAATTTCTTCGATAGCTTCGTAGATAACTCTGTACATACGCATATCAACCTTGTTGATTTCAGCGGCGTTTCTGCCACCCACGTCGGGACGTACGTTAAAGCCTACGATAATCGCATTTGATGCAGTAGCAAGTGTAACGTCACTTTCTGTAATAGCACCAACAGCTCCATGGATAACTCTTACTCTTACTTCTTCGTTTGAAATCTTTTCAAGACTCTGTTTTACAGCTTCAACACTACCCTGAACGTCTGCCTTAACGATGATGTTAAGATCCTTTACATCACCCTGCTGAATCTGGCTGAAGAGGTCTTCAAGGTTAACCTTCTGCTTTGCTTTGTTAGCCTCGTCCTTAATTTTCTGCTTTCTTGTTTCAACAACGTGACGTGCAGCTCTTTCGTCTTCTACTGCGTAGAATACGTCGTTACCATCGGGAGTTTCACTAAGACCGATAATTTCAACAGGTGTAGAAGGCTTCGCTTCCTTAATCTTTCTGCCCTTGTCGTCAAGCATAGCTCTTACACGACCAACTGCAGTACCTGCAACGATGATATCACCCTGACGGAGTGTACCGTTCTGTACAAGAACTGTTGCAACAGGACCGCGACCCTTGTCAAGCTTCGCTTCGATAACAGTACCCTTTGCACGGCGGTTGGGGTTAGCCTTAAGCTCCTTCATTTCCGCAGTAAGAAGTACCATTTCCAGAAGACCGTCAATATTCTTTTTCTGTTTTGCACTAACCTCAACACAGATAACATCGCCGCCCCATTCTTCGGGAACAAGGCCGTGTTCTGTAAGCTCCTGCTTAACTCTGTCGGGGTTTGCACCTTCCTTATCAATCTTGTTGATTGCAACAATTACGCTTACTTCTGCCGCTTTAGCGTGGTTAATAGCCTCAATTGTCTGGGGCATAATACCGTCGTCAGCCGCAACAACAAGAATTGCAATATCTGTAACCATTGCACCGCGGGCACGCATTGCTGTGAACGCTTCATGACCGGGAGTATCAAGGAATGCAATGGGGTTGTCGTTAATTTTAACCATATAAGCACCGATGTGCTGTGTAATACCACCGGCTTCGCTTGCAGTAACGTTAGTTGAACGGATTGCGTCAAGAAGACTTGTCTTACCGTGGTCAACGTGACCCATTACGCAGACAACGGGAGGACGGGGGATAAGGTCCTTTTCATCATCGGGAGCATCAGCATCGCCAAAGAGTCTGTCTTCCTCTGTGATGATGATTTCTCTCTCAACCTCTGCACCCATATCTTCCGCGATAAGTGCGGCAACATCGTATTCAACTTCCTGATTCATAGCTGCCATAATACCAAGCTGCATAAGACGCTTGATAATTTCGGTAGCACCCACCTTCATCTTCTGTGCAAGGTCTCCTACGGTGATTGTATCGGGAATAACAACGTGAAGCTTTTCAACCTTTTCCTTCTTGGGCTTCTGCATCATTTCTTCAGGCTTAGGCTGATTCTTCTTCTGGGGCTGTTGCTGTTTGTTCTTATTTTTCTTTATACGCTGTTTGTTTGTTTCTGTATCCTTGATTTCGGGAGCAAGCTCTTCAGCCTTTTCCTTTGCAAGCTGTACGTCAAGGTCAACCGCATTTGTTCTTGTATCAACATAGCGGAGATTCTTCTGGGGAGTAATTTCCTGAGTGATTTCCTCCTCGGTAATTTCAGGAAGAATTTCTTCTTTCTTTTCTTTCTTAGGCTTCTGAGCAGCCTTTTCTTGTGCCGCTTTTTCCTGATAAGCCTGAATGTATTCTTCAATTGAAGAACCGTCATCAAATTTCTGTGTATAATACTCCATAACGATGCTCATCTCATCTGCATCGAGAGAAGCTGCTGTACTTTTTGTGATGCCTGCAACCTCGGCAAGCATACTAACTATTTCCTTAGAGGGAATATCTATAGCTTTTGATATTGCGCTTATTTTCTGTTTTGCGATCATTTACCGTCACCTCCGTAAATTTTAACAATAGCCTTGGCAAAGCCTTCGTCAAGGATTCCTATAACAGGCATATCCTTTTTGCCTGCTGAACGGCTGAGAGAAGCTTTGTCTGAATAAAATATAAGGGGAACATCCCATTCTCTGCATTTGTTTTCGATACGGCGGCGGTTACTCTGCCCCATATCTTCTGCCGCAATGACAAGTTCGCATTTTCCTTCATCAAGAGCCTTTTCGGTTGAGAAAACACCAAAGGATGCCTTACCGGCGCGTACTGCAAGGCCAAGCATACCAAGTAATCTATCGTTCATCAAATCAGTTCCTTTTTAATATTTTCTTTTAATTCCGCAGGCACAGCACCTTTGAATGCTCTTTCAAAAGCACGTGCTTTTTCAAACTTTTCCTTGCAATCTCCGTCTTTGCAAATATATGCACCGCGACCGGGAAGCTTGCAGGAATTATCTATGCGGAATTCATCACCATACTTTGTAACACGCAGAAGAAATGATTTCTCTTTCATTTCTCTGCACACGACACACATTCTTAAACAGGCAGACATTTATATCTCCTTTACACTTGCATCGCTTTTGATATCAATCTTCCAGCCTGTAAGTCTTGCAGCAAGACGGGCATTCTGTCCTTCCTTACCGATTGCAAGAGAAAGCTGGAATTCAGGTACAGTTACAAGTGCTGATTTGTTCTTTTCGTCGATTTCCACGCTGAGTACCTTTGCAGGATTAAGAGCTGCACTGATGTATTCTGCAGGATCTTCACTGTAACGGATAACGTCGATTTTCTCGTCGTTAAGCTCTTCTACGATACCTGCAACTCTTGTGCCTTTCTGACCTACACAAGCACCTACGGGATCAACGTCGGGATTGTCGGAATGTACCGCAAGCTTGCTGCGGCTTCCTGCCTCACGGGCGATACTCTTGATTACTACAGTACCATCACCGATTTCGGGAACTTCCTGTTCAAAGAGCTTCTTAACAAGACCGGGATGTGTTCTTGAAACCATAAGGTTAACGCTCTTTGTAGTCTTCTTTACTTCAAACACATATACCTTAAGCTTACGTCCGGGAGTATAGTCTTCACCGGGAATCTGCTCTGAAGGCATAAGAAGAGCTTCTGCACTACCGAGGTCAATCATTATGCCTCTGCGGTCAAGCTTTTCAACCTTACCGAGCATTACGTCGTTTTCCTTATCGCTGTATTCATCATACATATTTCCGCGTTCTGCTTCACGGATTTTCTGAACAACCATCTGCTTTGCAGTCTGTGCGGCAATTCTGCCGAATTTAGCGGGGTCTGCCTCAAAATCAACCATGTCACCTATCTGGTAACGCTTGTTGATTGCCTTTGCTTCCTCAAGAGAAAGCTCAAGAGCATCATCTTCAACTTCTTCAACAACTGTCTTTGTGCAATAAACACGCATATCGCCTGTTTCACGGTTAACCTCTGCAAAACAGTTATAGTTTGCACCGAAGTTCTTTTTGTATGCTGTTACAAGTGCAGCCTCAAGTGCCTCAAACATAAGGTCTTTCTTGATTCTCTTTTCCTTCTCAAGAAGGTCAAGTGCCATAATAAGTTCTTTGTTCATTTTTTGTTAAACACACCTTTCAGATTTATATCAAAATTCAAATTAAAATCAGAATTTAAATGTGAGGCGAACGGTTGCCGCCTGCTTTTCTTCTATGTCAAGCTCTTTGCCGTTGTACTCTACTGTAATTTTACCGTCTGTGTAGCCTTTAAGTACGGCAGTAATTTCTTTTGAACCATCAATGGGGGCAAAAAGCTTAATGTCGATTTCTTCACCCATAACTTTTTCAAAATGCCATGGCTTTGAAAGAACTCTGTCAATACCGGGGGAGGACACCTCAAAAATATAAGCATCTTTTATAAATGTAAGGTCATCAAGCATAGGGCTTATTTCCCTTGAGACATTTTCGCAATCTTCGATTGTGACGCCACCGTCCTTATCAATAAAAAGTCTGAGGTAATATTCGCTGCCTTCCTTTTTGTATTCGGTGTTATAGATATAAACACCGTGGCGCTCGCAAACGGGGATAGCAAGCTTTTCAAGTGCTTCATCAATTTTAGCCAAAATATCACTTCCTGAAAAAAGTTTTTCAAATAACACGAAAGAGTGAGCCGCAAGCTCACTCTCTCTACCGATTTGCATTATAACACAAAAAAATGGAAATTGCAAGTGTTTTTTTGAAAAAACTTACATTATATATCAAGGTTTCGCTTGTACTCTGTAGGAGTAGCGTCATAAATCTTCTTAAAAGCACGGTTGAAACTGCGGATGCTTTCAAATCCGCACTCTGAAGCAACTTCGCTTATAGATAATTTCCCGTCCTTTAAATGATTAAGTGCAAATGAAACACGCAGGGAATTTATATAGTCCCGGAAGCCCATCTGAACCTTTTCGCTGAAAATGTGGGAAATGTAGGACTTACTTATAAAAAGCTCCTTTGAAATGTCTTCAAGAGAAATATTTTCCTTATAATTACTTTCACAGTAATCAAGTATTTTTTGAAGAGTGGAGGAATCCGTGTTTTTCTTGTCGGTGAATTCAGCCTTGTCAAAAAGGAGTGAAAATGCTGAAAGAATCGCACCGCGTTGAAATGCCTTGTGATATGAAGTCTTTTTCGTTGCGGCATCTTTAAGTAGTATTCCTGTAAGGGACGGAACATCTGTGATGTGAGGGATAAGTATATTTTTTTCAATAAAAAGATTACGGAATTCAGGCAGGTACTCTATCGGAATGATAGATATAACCGCCTCTATATCGCGGCTTTCATAGAAATAGTGAACTCTTTGCGGAAATGCGATAAAAGCATCTTCTGCCGACAGGGAATATTCTTTGCCGTCATAAAACGCCTTTGCCGTTCCGCGGATAATATATATCAACTCAATATTGTCGTGTATGTGGGCAGGAACATCCAGGTCGTCATTTATATAACAATGAAGTTTTCCGTGGCGCTTTTTTTCGTAAATAAATTTCATATTATCACCAATTGTGCATTTTTTGTCCAAAAAAATCTTTTTTCTGTCTTGCATTGTAGCATATAATGACTTACAATGCAAGTATAAGGAGTGATTTTATGGTCAGATATGATAAAAATGACAAAATACTCTCAAATATTGCCCGCATTGTGGAAAAAAGGCTTCCCGAAAATGCGGATATAACACTTTTAATAGATTCGTCAATGGGAAAGTGGGCTTCAAAGATTGAAAACGGCGTAATTTCTGCCGGTGCTTACCCACAGCTTCTTGATGCGGCAGGCAGATTTATAAGAAACCCCGAAGTAAGAGGGGAATTTCATTCAAACAAGGAAATTTGCGGAATATATTTTGCATCCCATAATGAAAATTATTATGTTTCAGCACCACTTGAAGAAATTTTTGAATATATAGAAGAACTCTCTTTGTGGGGAATGAATACGCTTCATATGTGGTTTGACCTGTTCTATTATAAGAATATGGAAGAGGGTAAGGATTTTTCAGACAGAATGAAAAAAATCATTAACTTTGCAAAATCAATCGGTATGAGAGTTTCTATGGTTAATCTTGCAAACGAGGCTTTTAATACAAGTCCGAAAGAACTTCGTGCAGACTGGACGTGTGGTCACGACGGTTATATAAATCCCCTTAACGACCACTACCACGTTGAAATCTGTCCTTCAAAGCCCGGCGGAATGGAAAAGATTCTTGAATACAGAAAAGAGTGGCTTGAGGTGTTTAAGGATGCGGCTCCCGATGCAATAGGTGTAGGTCCCTACGATGAGGGTGGTTGTACCTGCCCCGATTGTGCCCCATGGGGAAGTAACGGATACCTCCGCTGTGTTGAGGCAATTACTCCCCTTATAAAAGAATATATGCCGAATACAGAAGTAAACCTTTCTACATGGCAGTTTAGTACATTTACAGGAAATAATGACGAATTTGATGCTATGGCAAAGGCTCTCGCAGACGGAAGATTTCCCGAGTGTAAATACGTAGGTGCGGACCCCTACTATCAGTCCTATGCTTATGAGATTGATATGCACCGACCCCTTACTGCAGGTTTTGAAATAAGTATGTGTGATACAATTCCCTGGGGTGGTTACGGTACTAATCCCGTACCCAAAAGAATTATGGAAAGCTGGAATAAATACGGACATCTTCATATCGGTGGATGCCCTTATTCGGAAGGTCTTTATGAGGATATAAACAAGGTGATTATGCTCCGTCTGTACAGAGATAATCAGGACCCCGAACTTACAATCCGTGAATATCTTCGTTATGAATTCGGTTTTGAAGGTGAAATGCTTGAAAAAGTAACCGATGCCATTATTAATATGGAAGAAACCCTCTATCGTGATTTTGTGGAAGGGCATCGCTACCTCATTAAAAAAACTGAAAAGGTGCTTCAGATTGAAAAAGTAATTCTGGAAGCAGACAAGTCACTTCCCGAAAATATAAAAAATAAAAAACGTTGGCAGTATATATATCTTCGTGCTATAATAGACGGAGAAATAGTGCGAAACGACTTTACCCGTAATGAAAAGCTTCTGGGATATTTCAATAAGCTTATTGAACTTGGTTATCTTCATAATTCAAGCTTTTATATTAAGCCCGATGTTATTATTGACAGCGAACACGGCAAGGAAGTGCTTTCAATCCCCGAAATTATGAAAATTGTATGGGGGAAAAAGCCTCAACTTGGTGATGATTTCAAAGAAAATTATTATGACTGATAAGGAGTGTTAAAATGACATTAAGAGAAAAAATATTAAAAACATTTATTGTTACTATCCGTGAAATAAGCACCCACGGCGGTATTGATGAATTTTTCAAAAAATATCCCGTCGGCGGCGTGTTTTACGGGGAAGACGATGCCCACATTGATGAAAACGGCATGATTATGGGCACACAGTTTGATATCCCCACCCTTAACAAAATTAAGGCGGCTTCCCCGAAAAAGCTGCTTGTATGTGCGGACTTTGTTTCAATCACAGGTCAGAAGTTTTTTGCACAGGTACAGACTTCTCTTGGCAGTTCGAAAAATCTTAAAGATGCATACGAATATGGTAAGACTATCGGTATGCAGATGAATGACCAGGGTATTGACTGGGCACTTGCACCCAGCATTGATATGTGCTATGACCCACAGATGTACCTTATGGCAATCGGTAAAGACCCTAAAATTGTGGCAGAGCTTTATCGTGAAGTTGTAAGGGGTATTCAGGATCAGGGCGTATGTGCAACCGTGAAGCATTTCCCTGGCCTTGGAACGCATCCCGTTAATATGCACATCGCACCCGGACAGAACATCTTTGATATGGACAAGTGGATGGAAACATACGGATATACATATAAGGAAATGTTCAAGGAAGATGTGCAGAGTGTTATGACAACTCACACAACTCTCCGCGCATATGATAACGAGGGTGAGGACGGTTTCTATCCCATTGCAACATTCTCATCAAAGCTTACACAGAATCTTCTCAAGGAAGACCTCGGCTTCAAGGGTGCAGTTGTAACAGATGCTCTTATAATGGGCGGTAACGGCGTAGGCGATTACGTTGCGGAAACTGTTCAGGCGTTCAAGGCAGGTGCAGACTTACTTCTCTGGCCTCCCGTTGAAGCGGCTGACGTTATTGAGGAAAAAATCTTAAGCGGTGAAATTCCCATGAGCCGTCTTGACGATGCCCTTGCCCGTATTGAAAGAATGGAAGCTTTCCGTAACAAAGCACTTGAAAATCACTCTTTTGATGAGCCAAGTGCTGATTATGTTAACGAAACCCTTGAAAGAATCGCAAAGAACGGTATGTGCCTTCTTCGAAATAAGCTTGGTCTTATTCCTGTTGATAAGAAGAAGTATAAGTCAGCACTTATTGTTGATATTACAGATAATGACCCTGATTCTGCAAATCTTCTTAAAGAGGAGCTTGAATCACGCGGAATCAAGGCAAAGGTTGAAAGAAACCTTATCGACAGAGAATCCTTCGTTTGCTGGCAGGAAGAAACAAAAGCTTATGCTGAAGGGTACGACCTTGTTATAATAAATCTTAATGCACATTTTGTGGCACAGATGATAGATTCACATATGCTTATCTGGGGTTCACACCACTTTGAAAAGAAGAATAAGATAATCATCAACTACGGTTCACCCTATTTTGCACCTGATTACTTCCCCGAAGACCCCACATATATTGAGGTAAACACAACACCCAGCAAAGAGGTTGTTAAAATGGTTGTTGACGGACTTCTCGGCGAAACAGAATTTACAGGTACAAGTGTTATATAAAGGAGAAAGAAAATGTACAGCTTTAATAATGATAAAAAAGAAATAACAATTAAAAAATATAATATGCCTACTCCGTGGATGAACTACCTTTCAAACGGTACTTTCCACACAATGATGTCACAGGCAGGCGGTGGTGTAGCTTTCTACAAGTCACCCCAGATATGGAGAATCAACCACTACCGTTTCTTCCACGTTCCCACAGACAGAAGCGGATTTTATACATATATAAAAGACGGTGACAGCGTTTGGTGTCCCACATCGGAGCCTATGCGTGAAAAGCCCGATACCTGGACTGCAACTCACGGTATGGGTTATACAAGATTTGAATCGGGTAAAAATGGTCTTGATGCGGTGGCAACCTACTTTGTAGGACCTTTTGAAAACTGCCTTATCTGGAATCTTAAATTAAAATCCGATACCGACAGAAAGATTACCATTTTCCCTTATGTTGAGCTTGGTATGATGGAATTTATGCGCGAACTTCAATGGCAGTGCTACAGCAAGCATCAGCTTGAATGTTATAATCTTGACGACATTCTTGTTTATGAATACGGTTGTGAAGATCAGCCAAAGCCTGACGAAACACCGCTTATTTACTTTGCAAGTAATGCGCCAGTATCTGCATTTGAATGTGACCGTGACGAATTTATCGGCGGTTACAGAAGTGAGGAAAATCCCCAGAGAGTGGAAGAAGGAAAGCTTACAAACAGCACTATGTGCGGCGGTGACCCCTGCTTTGCACTTCAGCTTGATATTGAACTTAAGGCGGGCGAAGAAAAGGTTGTAAACGTATACTTAGGTGCTGCTATGACAGAGGATGATATTAAAAAGAGCGTTGCTCATTGCAGAGAAGATGATTTCGTTTCAAAATCATTCAAAGCACTTAACGAGCATTGGGAAAACCACTTCAATCATTTTGTGGCAGAGCTTCCCGACAAAGATGCAGAAACTATGATTAACATCTGGAATCCCTATCAGGCAGAGCGTAACTTTCAGTTCTCACGTAATATAAGCTATTATGCAACAGGTACTTTCCGTGGTACAGGTGTTCGTGATACTGCACAGGATATTCTTTCAATGATACCTTTTAATTTAAGAAGAGCTAAAGACAAGCTTAATCTTCTCCTTAATCAGCAGTATAACGACGGTCACACAAACCACTACTGTTTCCCCAATGAAGGATGGGAGCCTCTTAAGAGAATCCACTCCGATAACCACCTCTGGCTTATTATGACGGCTTACCATATCGTTATGGAAGAAGGAAAGCTTGACTATCTTGACGAGGTTGTTTCATTCTATGACGGTGGAGAGGCTACCGTTTGGGAGCATCTTAAAAAGTCAATTGACTATACAAGAACTCATTGCGGTGAAAACGGCTTCCCCCTTATGCTTGCTTCCGACTGGAACGATATGCTTTCAAGAGTTTGCCGTGAGGGTAAGGGTGAAAGTATCTGGACAGGTATGCAGTACGGTACGGTGCTCCGTCAGATTGCAGAGCTTGCAACTCTTAAGGGCGAAAGTAACGAACTTTTTGTAAAGCTTTATAACGAGCAGAAAGAATTAGTCAACACAGTTGCGTGGGACGGTGAATGGTTTATCCGTTGTATCACAGACAACGGCAGATATATCGGCAGCGATAAGGAAAGTCAGGCGAAAGTATGGCTTAACAGTCAGTCATGGGCAGTTCTTTCAGGTCTTGGCGATGAGGAAAAGCAGATAAAGGCTATGGATACGGTTAAAAAGTATCTTAACACCGACATCGGTATCAAGAAAATCCATCCCTCAATGAAAGACTATCCCACAAAGGAAGACCCCCTTACTTATGATAAACCCGGTTGTAGTGAAAACGGCTCAATCTTCTGCCACGCAAACACCTGGGCAATTATCGCAGAATGTATGCTTGGCAGAGCGGAAAATGCTTATGAATACTACCATCAGCTTCTTCCTATGATTGCACAGAAGAAGGTGGGCGAGTGGCGTTATAAGGCAGAGCCTTATGTATATTCTTCAAACATTTTCGGACCTGAAAGTGATAAATTCGGTCTTGCAAATGTAAGCTGGCTTTCGGGAACAGCATCATGGATGTATATTGCGGCAACACAGTATATGCTGGGTATCAAACCTAAATTTGACGGTCTTGAAATCAGCCCATGTCTTTCAAAGGAAATGCTTCCTGCTAAAGTAACAAGAATATTCCGCGGAACAAAGTACGAAATCACGATTACTTCCAACGACAAAGTATTTATTCCTCATGACGAGGGTAAGGACGTAGTTCAGGTAACTGTATAAAACAAAACAAGCATCGCTCAGCGATGCTTGTTTTGTTTTATTTTTTAAGAAAGCAGCGTGCCGCTGCACCCTTGTCGCACTTTAGCTTTGCACAAACATAGTTTCCTGCATCTTAATTTTGTGCAAATTTCTATGTGGTAAGAAAAGGTTTTTCGAGTATCCTTTTTAACGCTATAAAAAATCCTTCTCCGCCTTTATGAAGCGGTTTTGTATAGATTGCGTAGCAACCGACTCTTTTTGCACCCCATACATCGGTGAAAACCTGGTCGCCTACTGCACCGATATTTTTTTTGTCAAGCCCCATTTCCTTTGATGCAAGGTCATAGCCTCTTGCCTTGGGCTTAAGTGCATCGTGAACAAAGAACTTCACGCCGATTTTTTCAGAGAAATTTTTAACTCTCTCATAGCGGTTGTTTGATACAACACAAAGCTTTATGCCCTCGCTTTCAAGCAGACGAAGGTGGGCCATAACTTTTTCGTCAGGCATTGGAACATTGTGCCCGATGAGAGTGTTATCAATGTCGAGTATAAGACCCTTAAGGTTACGCTCCTTCAAAAAATCGGGGGTAACACAGGTTATATTATCAAGATACGCGTCAGCGTAAAAGTTTTTAAACATTATTGAATTTCCTCCAGTAAAAGAGATATTGCTGTGCAAATCCGCTGTTGCCACCAAAAAGGTCTTCGCCTGCGCTTTTCGCATCGGGAGAATCAAATTCCTCCTGCATAACCCTTTTTATCCACACATCAGCGGGGAAAAGGTCATACTTTGCAAGGGAGAATAAAAGCACACAGTCGCAAACCTTGTCACCTACACCGTAAAGGGATAAAAGCGCATTTCTTGCAGACTGCGTATCAAGTGCTTCAAGGCGTTCTCCGTTAATTTCACCATTAAGGACTGCTTTTGCAGCCTTCAAAATGTACGGTGCACGGTAACCCACACCGACTCCTCGTATGTCATCCTCTGTAAGTGATGCAATCTTTTCGGGAGAGGGGAAGGTGTAGTAGGTGTTTCCTTCAAAAGTGATTTCGTCGCCCCATAGTCTGCACATTTTTTCAACAGAACTTTTAATTTTCGGAATGGAGCTTCTTTGTGATATAATAAAGGAAATAAGTGTTTCAAAAAACTCCTGTTTGAGTATTTTTATGCCGTGACCGAAAGTTACGGCTTTTTTCATAACTTCGTTTGTGCTTACGGCTTTTTTGATTTTTGAATAATCACGGTCTGCATCGAGATATTTTCTCCAGAAATTTTCATAATCCTTTTCTGTGCAACCGTCAATTGTAACCGTGTCACCGTCGGCAGTTATTCTGACTGCCTGACCGCCTGCAACACCGATGTAACTGCCGTCAGGCTCTCTTTCCCAACGGAAACATTGACCGCAGTCAAAGGTATGCTCCGGTACAAAATCTTTAATTTTCACTATCATTTGTTTTCACCTGCCGGTTTCTGATGGGTGTATTAATCTGCCGAAGCAGTTCTTTCTGAAATTCAGCGATGTTTTCAGAATAACACTTCTCAATAGCAAGGCGTACCGCTTTCTTAAGCTGAAGCCCTGCACTTTTGAATCCAAACTCTTTTTCAAGCATATTCCCTGCCGAAACAAGTAAGCTTGCATAAGAAAGATTTGAAAAATCTTCAAAGGGAAGTGGTTCGTGTCTGTAAATCCTGCACCTGTCTGTGTGAAGAATACTGTATGCAAGCGGGTATCTGTTAAGTGCGTTTATGTGCATTTTAATAATAGATGCCTTGTCCTGTGAACATACAATGGTATCAAATTGAGGAATACTTTTCGTAAATGTGTAAATCAACTCGTCAAAATCATAGTGCGTGATGTCATATCCTCTTGTGTTGGCGAGGTGATTTTCAATTTCCTCGTACAAAATGCGGTCAGATTCATTTTTTGAATCCGTACAGATAATAACTCTTTTGCTTCTTTCTTTTGCGGTGTTAAGTGCAATGGTAATTGTCTTTTCAACATCTGCAGTTTTCGTCGTAGCGGTTTTGCGGATAAAATCATCTGCTCTTTCGGAAAACTCTAATGTAAAGGGAGAGGAAATACTGTGATTCCCTGAAAAATACTGATGTGAATACGCAGTAAAGCAATCGTCAAAAAACTCCCATTCTTTGCCGTTTGAATCTCCGTAATACAGAATGCCATCCGATGACTGAACCTCTTTTGAAAGACTTTCCTTAATCTGTTTCCTGCACGACAAAGAAAAGTCAACTTCACAGTATTCTGCCGAAACACTTTTCCTGAATTTACGCAAAACGGATTTTATAGCCTCGTGGCATAGATTAAGAGTGCGTTTTTGCGATTGAGTTCTGTAAAGAAATAAAATCTCGTTATTCACAAATTATCTCTCCGTCTTTTTCTTTTATGGTTACGCTTCCTTTATGGCTTCCGCTGATAATCATTTCAGAAAGCTTATCTTCAATCTTGCGGCTTATAAGTCTGCGAAGGGGTCTTGCACCGAGATGCTCGCTGACCGCTTCACGAACAAGCCTTGTCTTGACTTCATCTGTAACAGTAAGCTTGATTCCCTTTCCGTCAAGGATATCGGAAAGCTCGGAAAGCATCAATTCAAGAATTTCTTCCATTTCGGTTTCATTAAGCTGATCGAATACAACGATTTCATCCACACGGTTAAGAAATTCAGGTCTGAAAATAGCCTTTAATGCACGGGTCACCTTATCTTTGTTTTGTGAAGACGTACTTTCCGTGAAACCGATTCCGCTTCCTTTCCAGTCGCTACCTGCATTACTTGTCATAACGATAACGGTGTTTTCAAAGCTTACAACTTTTCCGTGACTATCTGTTACTCTGCCATCGTCAAGTATCTGAAGAAGGATGTTAAGAACATCGGGATGAGCTTTTTCAATTTCGTCAAAAAGAACTACACAGTACGGCTTTCTTCTGACCTTTTCCGTAAGCTGACCTGCATCGTCATACCCTACATATCCGGGAGGTGAGCCGATAAGCTTTGATACCGAGTGCTTTTCCATAAATTCCGTCATATCAACTCTGATAAGAGCATCTTCGCTATCGAAAAGATCTGTTGCAAGCTGCTTTACAAGCTCTGTTTTACCTACACCTGTAGGACCTACAAATATGAAACTTGCAGGGCGGAGCTTCTTTGAAAGTGCGGCTCTGTTTCTTCTTATTGCACGGCTTACTGCACTTACGGCATCGTTTTGTCCGATAATTCTTTCGTGAAGTCGTGCTTCAAGATTGAGAAGCCTCTCTGTTTCCGCTTGCGTAATTTTCTTGACAGGGATTTTTGTCCATTCCTCAACCACGTAAGCTATATCGTCTGTTGTGAGTTCTACATCGGCAAGCTGGGATTTCAGATTTTCAATTTCGGAATTTATTGCACATTCGCGTGTCTTGAACTGTGCAATTTTTTCGTAATCAACTTCGGAACTTTCATCATCGTGATTTTCGTTTTCTGCTTCCATTTCGGCATTAAGCGCAACAAGTTCCTTTTCAGCTCTTGCAAGCTGGGCGAGAATAGCATTTTTCAGATTTGCACGGCTTCCTGCTTCATCAATAAGGTCAATCGCCTTGTCGGGAAGGAAGCGGTCTGTGATATATCTTTTTGAAAGAAGTACAGCGGCAACAATTACTTCATCGGAAATTTTTACTTTGTGATACTCTTCGTAGTAACCCTTTATTCCTTTTAATACTTCTATAGTTTCAGCAGGGGAGGGTTCTTCAACGATAACTGTCTGGAAACGTCTTTCAAGGGCGGAATCCTTTTCTATGTGCTTTCTGTACTCTGCAAGAGTTGTTGCACCGATTACCTGAATTTCTCCTCGCGAAAGAGCCGGCTTCAGAATATTTGCTGCGCTCATGCTCCCCTCGGAATCTCCCGCACCGACGATGCTATGCACCTCGTCAATCATGAGAATGATATTTCCGGCTTGCTTCAC
>JAZRTB010000105.1:0-17650 GCA_045651805.1 Clostridia bacterium | reverse complement strand
CCATTGCTTTCGGAATGGATGAAAAAATAAAAACGGCACCCGAAGGTACCGTTTTTATTTTTTTGTGTTTACAGCTCAATTTAGCAACAACCCGAAAAATTGAAATTGGTAGGCATCTAGCGTTGGGCGGGCTGCCCTCAGCCCGCCGTTAAAATTTGCTGTAAACCTACGGCTGCTTGAGGGCAAGTCTCTCTACGCAATACCAATTTTCTGACTTTTTATCGGTCAGGGGTATGTGTTATTTCTTAAATAATGAAATCAGGAAGTTGAACAGCGCTGTAAACCATCTGATAAGCACTGCAAATCTTGAAGTTGTGTTTGTGGTATCCTTGCTGACATCCTTGTTTTCATCGGTGAGAGGTGTGAGAATTCCTACTTCCTCAACCTTACCGTGTGACATTTCTTCAAATGAAGACTCATAATACATATACTGTGAATATGTGCCGTGAAGACCTGTGAAGGATTCCGTTGCCTTAACATAAGCATCATCGTAGAAAAGGTCAAGTGCCATAAAATCCACACTGTGGGGGTAGATGTCGTGTCTGAGCTCTTTTATGTACCAGGTGTAATCTGCAAAGGGTGCAGTTGAGCCGTCGACCATCTTATCTGCCGAGATGTACTTGCCGAAGCCTGCTTCAACTCTTCCGGTGATATAATCATCGGAAAGCTTGCCCTTTATCTCTGAGGTTGTGGCACCCTCAAAGCTCTGTTTATAAAGAGATACTACACCGTCACCAAGGATATCACTTTCTTCAATAACGGGATACATCTGGTCGCCGTATTTGGTCAAAATATATACCTTTACACCGGCATTCTGCATTTCCTTGAGCGTTGAAACGGTGGCTTTTTTAATTTCGTTATAACCGTAAATCTTATCAATAAGCTTATCATATTTGCCGTCAGCATTATCGCTTCCGAGTACAAATTCAACAGCTTCGTCTACTACCTCAGCGCTTACCATACCCCACCAACCGGGACATTTACCAAAGACTTCACGGATAAGACGGGGCATAAGATTAAGAGATATTTTATCATAGATACCCATAATAAAATCTGTTCCGCCTTCAAGAAGTCCGTTGAATGTAGCGAGGTTGACTGTTTGCTTAACAAGGTCAAGAACAGGGCTTGTATCAATAAATGTGTTTACAAAGCGGTTCAATGCATCAGGATTGAGGTCCACCTTATTGGTATATACCTGATCTGCAATTTCAGCACCCATAGCAATGCTGTTGTACATTATAACGCCTTCGACTTCGTTTTTTGCCTCTTCTGCAAACATATTGAGATATGCATTGACAATAACGTTACCCTCACAGCGACAAAGAATATTTACCTTGTCATGGCCTGTGCTTTTCTTTACTGCATCAACAAAGCGTTTAAAATCCTTCGCATTTTCTCTGGGGTCAAGACGCATATCATACTGGAACTGTATACGCTGAGCCCAGCCGGTAGCATCGCTTGTATGACTGGTGTTTTTACCGCTATACTTTGCTAACAGGTTTTCAATTTGATATTCCGTTTCGATACCGGTGATATTGCCCTCTCCCTTTTCACCGTCGTTATTGAGCTTATAGCCGTCATAGATAGGTGCGATTTCCTCTAAAAGAATATCACAGTACTCATCCCACTCGTCAGTTAAAAGAGCTACACCGAGAGCAGGGAGAATATTTGCCGTTGCTTCGATGATAGAGTCTGTACCGCCGGAAAGGTTGGTTTCAGCCATATTTTCACTGCCGGTACCGAGAGACGGATCTTTGTAGATATCTGTTCTGCCCTTGACGTAAATAACAGGGGTGACACCGCAGTTGCATTTATAACCATCTGCTGCAAAAACTGTAAAGCATAAAGAAGTGGTGCTTACAAGCATAATTACGGTAAGTAATAATGCAAGTGGTTTTCTGAGTGTTCTTTTCATTGTTTTACCCTCCTGATAAAAATATATTAACCGTTAAGATTCGAAGATACTCCGAGCCTTAACTATTAATTACTAATATATTATATCAAAATGTAATTAATTTGTAAATAAAAAATTTCATATTTAAGAACCATATATTTTACCAGTCAGGTACACTTCATTACGTAAGCACTTCATTTGCCGTAAGGAAACTTCGTTGTGCCGTGAGGCACACTTCATTGGCGCAACCACTTCGTTTGCCGTAATGCAACTTCATTCGTTTATGTCCTGCGAACTTAAATGAAAAAATCCAAGTCCGAAGACTTGGATTTTTTAGCTGCGTAACTAGGATTCGACTCTCGCTGCGAACTGCGCAGCTCGGTCATTCGCGGCTCTGACAGTCCACCGGACTGTCATTCACTACCGCTCCTACTTCGAATCCATTTCATTTCTTAACGAAAAAATAAAAACGGCACCCAAAGGTACCGTTTTTTGGCTGCGGAACTAGGATTCGAACCCAGACAAACAGAGTCAGAGTCTGCTGTGCTACCCTTACACAATTCGGCAATATTTCGTTGAGCTACCCGTATAATATACACCGATTTATTTCATTTGTCAAGATTTTTTTTGAAATTTTTTTAAAAAATTTATATCGTAATTTTCTGATTAAAATTTTGTCGTTTTTTATAACTTTTTCTTGTATCCTGAAAATTTTTGTGCTATACTTATGATAAGTACATTAATTGTTGGAGGTATATATATGGAACTCAACGGATTAAAAAATATAACACCTATCAGAAAGAAGCCCAGAAAGGTAACTCTTGTAGCTACTGCAATATTCTGTGTTATCTGTTTCTTTATAGGTATTTTGATTGGCAACCTCTCTTCTTCAAACAAGGAACTTGAAGATGCTCAGCAGAAGATTGCAGAGCTTGAGCTCAATCTTGAATCCGAAGCAGAGAAGTTCAACACTCTTAAAGAAACTCATAAAGAAGAAATCAACGCACTGAAGAAAGACAAGAACGAGCTTCAGGAAAAGCTTAACGCTGCAAGTGCAGGCACACCTGCCGAAAACAAAGATACAGGTGCTGCAGCTTCAGAGCGTAAGAATGAAGAGAAAAACGATGCTTCAGGCGGTTTCCTCAAGACATTCATTATTATAATCCTCATTATTGCAATTGTGGTATGTGCACTTTTTGCAGCTCCCATGATTCTCAAGAAATTCGGTCGCGGCAAAGATGACGATGAATACGATGACGACGAGTATGATGACGATGATGAATATGATGACGATGACGAGTACGAAGACGATGACGAATATGATGATGACGACGAGTACGAAGACGATGATGATGAGTACGAGGACGATGACGAAGAAGACGAAGACTAATCGTTGAACAAACACAAATCCCTATGCCGATTGGCATAGGCATTTTTTTACAGTATAAGAAATTACGTTTCTAATCGCAAGCAATATTTGCCGGTTTTTGGCAGAGTTCAGACGCGACATGAGTGAAGCGGCACGCTTCTTTTTTATTCAAATAGTTTTATCAGAGAAGTGATTCCCACTTCAAGGCCTGTTTTAATGGATTTCTTTTCAATCCATTCTTCCCTTGTGTGAGCACCTTCGCCGTAGAAAACGCCGATACAGCCTGCAGGGATTCCCATTGAAAGAGGAATGTTGCAATCGGTTGACATACTGCAATACTCAATTTCACCACCGACAACGCTTACCATAGCCTCGGCAAGTTTATCGAGAAGTGCTTTCTTCTTTGCAGGATCAACACCCTTTTCACAGGGACGAACACCGATAACCTTCACATTGACCGATACATCGTCAGCCTTTACGCTGTTAAATATCTCATCAAAGTATTTACCCATAATTTCAAGACATTCGCTGTTATCGCTGCGATATTCGCAAAGCATCTTTGCACTTTGAGCGATGGTGTTTACCGACGTACCACCCTCAATACTTCCTACGTTATATGTAGTAATAGAATCTTCTATGTGGGGCACTTCTGTTTCATAAATTTTTGTTACAATTTTGGAAAGCTCCGCTATGGCATTTTTATTGCCAAACTTACTGAAGCTGTGACCGCCCGGAGTAGTTACCTCCACCTCATAACGGCAGGAACCTACACATTTATTCTGAATACCGCCGAAATAACTTTTATCAAAGGAAACAAACTGCGAAACTCTGTTACCGTACACTTTCATAATTTCCTTTGCACCCTTGAGGTTTCCAAGACCTTCCTCGCAGGAATTGCACACAAAAAGGATACCGCCTTCAGGATTTATATTATTTCTTATAAAATATCTTACAGTCATAAGAAGTACCGCAACGCTTGCAGTATCGTCGCCTATACCGGGGCAGTACATTTTCTCCTCATGCTCGGAAAAAGGCATCGGGTCTGTATCGGGGAAAACGGTGTCGGTATGTGCCACCACAACAGTTATTTCATTACTGCCGTCGCAGTTATGGGGATAGACAACGTTGAGAGCATCATCTATATACGTCCCCTCCGCCCCGTTTTCAAGGAGCCAGTTAAGGCAATATTCCGCTCTTTTCTCCTCTTTTCCCGAAGGAGCAGGGATTTTGCAAAGTTCGCGGATGATTTCTAAAGTTTCTTCATAATTCTGTTCAACAAATGTTTTCATTTAAGCACCTCTTAAAGATTAAACAAACCGAATGCGCCAAGAACAGATGTTACAAGGATAAGCACAATACAAATCGGTGCAAAATATTTAATTACGATTGTAAAGAGTGCCTTTTTCTTGAATTTCACATTGTTTAATTCAATTTCTTCAATAAGGGTCTTAGGTTTAATAATGTAACCTACAAAAATACAAGTGAAAAGGGCAATTATCGGCATAAGAACGCTGTTACTGATGAAGTCAAAGAAATCAAGGAACTGCATTCCGATAATTGTCACACCACTCCAGATGCTGTAGCCAAATACAGAGAGAAGACCGATTATAACTGCACCAAGGAAAACGACAAGTACAGAAAGCTTTCTTTCCATTTTAAACTTATCACACACAATAGAAACCACAGTTTCCATAAGCGAAATCGAAGATGTGAGTGCTGCAAAAAGCACCATTATAAAGAATGCCGCACCAAGGATTGTTCCGCCCGTCATTGACTCAAACACCTTGGGAAGTGTTACGAACATAAGCGAAGGACCGGGCTTCTGGGGAGCCGCACCGGTAAAGGCAAATACTGCAGGAATAACCATAAGACCTGCAATAACAGCGATACCTGTATCAAAAATTTCAATCTGCTTAACAGAGCTCTCTAAACTTACATCCTTTTTCATGTATGAGCCATATGTAATCATAATACCCATCGCAAGGGACATTGAGTAGAAAAGCTGACCCATAGCCGCAAGGACTGTTTTTACGGAGAAGTGCGAGAAATCGGGGACAAGATAGTATTTAACACCCTCCATTGCACCGGGCTGACACACAACATAAATCGCAATAAACAACGAAAGAACAACAAGAACGGGCATCATAACCTTGCTAACCTTTTCAATACCCTTTTCAACACCGAAAAGAACAACAAGTGCAGTTATCCCGATAAAGAGCATAAACCACACAACAGGCTCAACGGGAGCAGAAATGAAATTACCGAAGTAAGCATCATTTGCAGTCGCTTTCATATTTCCCGTAATAAATGCTGTCATATACTTCATTACCCAACCGCCAATAACGGAATAATAAGGAAGGATAATTGCGGGAATAACAGCCGCACCGTAACCTATAAATGAAAATTTCTTATTAAGCTTCTGGAATGCACCGATTGCAGAAAGTCCTGTCTTTCTGCCGATAGCGATTTCTGCTGTCATAAGTGCAAAGCCGAATGTCAATGCAAGAACGATATATACAAGCAAAAATATTCCGCCACCGTACTGTGCCGCAAGGTAAGGGAATCGCCATATATTACCCAGACCTACCGCAGAGCCTGCCGCCGCAAGGACAAAGCCGAGCTTCCCTGTAAAGCTACTTCTTTTTTCGTTATCCATTTAAAAACATCCTTTCATAACACGGAAAACCTGTTCCGCTGTATCTGTCATATTTTTATATGCATTTTCCGTTTTCATCGCATCCTCGAGCGAGCATACTGTTCTTAATATCGGGAAAAACGCATCAATGCCATTCTTGTTAACTTCCCTCGCATCGTCTGTAACCGCACCTGAAAATGCAATTACTCTCTTGCCGTATTTTTTGG
This sequence comes from Clostridia bacterium, assembly GCA_045651805.1. Taxonomy (GTDB): domain Bacteria; phylum Bacillota; class Clostridia; order UMGS1883; family UMGS1883; genus UMGS1883. Next base: position 11,525 of record JAZRTB010000105.1, on the reverse strand, counting down.
CTATTGCCGCAATACCGCCGGGGGCTTTACCCATTGCAGTCTGCCTGTCGAGCCTGCCCTCACCCGTTATTACAACGTCTGCATCTTTGACCTTTTCTTCAAGGTTGACTGCACGAAGAACTATGTCAATTCCTCTTTCAAGCTTTCCGCCAAGAAACGCCATAAATGCAAAGCCTATTCCCCCTGCCGCACCGGCACCGGGGTAGTTTTCGTCAGCATCGAGGAAAACTACCTTAACTTTTCCGGCATAAACCGAAAGCCACTTGTCCATATCGGAAACCATTTTCTCATCCGCACCCTTTTGCGGACCATATATGGCACTACAGCCGTTATCACCGCAGAGGGGATTTGTGACATCGCAGGCAATACTGAAACTGCATTCCGAAAGCAGGGGGTTTTTATTATCCGTTGTAATTGAAAAAACCTCTTTTATCCCCTTTGCACCGAAAGGCACATTTTCACCGTTTTTATCAAGTATGCCGAAGCCAAGCGCCTGAAGCATACCGATACCACCGTCGTTTGTGGCACTTCCGCCAATACCGATTATGAAATTACGGCACCCTTTATCTATTGCATCAAGAATAATTTCCCCCACGCCATAGGTTGTGGTGTTAAGAGGATTACGAAGCGAATCGGGAACAAGTGTAATCCCTGCCGCCGCCGACATTTCTATAATTGCGGTTTTGGTTTCTGTTATTATTCCGTACTCTGCATCGACTTTTTCACCCAGCGGACCGCATACAGAAATTTTCACCTTTTTACCGCCCATTCCGCTGACAAGAGCATCAACCGTACCCTCACCACCATCTGCAACGGGCATTATTATATTTTCACTTTCAGGGAATACCCTTTTTATACCCTCCGCACAGGCACGACCTGCCTCCACGGAAGTAAGGCTACCCTTAAAGGAATCTATTGCTATTACTGTTTTCATAAGGAAAATTCCTCCTCATCGTTTTATAATAACACATAATTCGTAAAATTCAAAGCTTTTTCTTTATGTTTTTTGTAAGATGCGGATAAATGCTTTGTTTTTCCTTTTGGAGCAAGGATTTACAACCTGATAGTAGTGTTTTTATAAATAAATTTGCGGCTTTATAATCTAAATCTTGACACAGGAAGTTTTTTCAAATATACTTACATTATAATAATTCAGGAGGTTATTTATATGAATTACGAATTCGGTTTAAGAGGTCACGATATAGGAAACACCCTTCAGGAAATGTGCGAAAACGCTAAAAAATACGGCGTTAGAAAATTGCAGTTTGCTATGGCAAGAACCTGCAACGATATAAAATTTGACGAAATCGGCTTTGACGAAAAGGTTGCAAACGAAATTAAGGCAAAGCTTGACGAATACAACCTTCACGTATCTGTTCTCGGCTGCTACATCGACCCTATCAACCCCAATGATGAGGTAAGAAATACACAGCTTACAAGATTCAAGAATTTTATCAGCTATGCAAAGGTTTTCGGTGCAGATATGATTGCAACAGAAACAGGCTTCCTTGCAACACAGGAGGAAACACGTTCGGAAGAAACATATCAGTTCTTGCTTTCTAACCTCCGTCCCCTTGCAAAAGAAGCAGAAGACAAGGGCGTTATGATGGCAATTGAAATGGTATGGATTCATCCCATGTACTGCCCCCAGAGAATGAAAAGACTTCTTGAAGACCTTAATTCTCCCAACGTTTGCGTAATCGTTGATATGTCAAACCTTACTTATCCCGAAACAAGAAATAATCAGTGCGACACAATGAATGATTGTTTCGACCTTCTCGGTGATAATATCAGAGGTATCCACCTTAAGGACTTCACCTTTGATGAAGAGGGTAAAAAGGCATTCGCGTTAGCCGGCAGCGGTGAGCTTATGACAGAGCTTTTCTTTGACAGAATGAAAGGTCTTAAGAAAATGCCCGAAATCATCCTTGACGAAACAAAAGTTACTGATTATGCAGAAACTTTGGAAATCCTCGAAGATGTACTTGCTGAATAAGTTAAACAATAAAAGTCCCAAAAGGAAAATTCCTTTTGGGACTTCTTTTTATCATTTCAGGAAAACAGCTCTTTAAATTTTTCCTTATCCGGTACAGTAAAATTGTGCTCTTCCATACCAAGTGCCTTATACTTATGCTCCCCCATAGCGTGATACGGGAGAAGCTCAATCTTGCCTGCGGGGATATTTTTCAGGAAATCGCTTGCTTTCTGCATTTCGGAAAGGTCATCGTTAAATCCGCCGATAAGGGGAATTCTTATATGGATTTCTCCCGAAAATGCATCCGACAGTTTTGTAAGATTTTCAAGGATAAGTTCGTTTCCGACACCTGTGCCCTTTTTATGTAATTCGTCTGTGATGCACTTCAGGTCATACAAAAACAAATCTGTGTAGGGCATAATTTTTTCAAAGTATTCCCAGGGCACGCATCCTGCCGTGTCAACTGCGGTATGGATGCCGTTTTCTTTGCACTTCTTAAGAATTTCCAAAAGGAAATCAATCTGAAGCATACATTCCCCACCTGAAAATGTTACGCCACCGCCCGAATTTTCATAATAAGGAATATCCTTTGAAACTTCCTTATACACTTCGTCTATGGTGTATTCCTTGCCGCAGATTTCTATTGCATCGTTGAAGCAGATAAAGTTCTCGGAATCTACGGTTATACCCTTACATCTTCCGCAACCTATGCATTTGTTTTCGTAGTGCATTATCTCTTTTTCTTTCTTCTGACTTTCGGGATTGTGACACCACAGGCACTTCAGGTTGCACCCCTTAAAGAACACTGTCGTCCGTACACCCGGTCCGTCAACATAAGAGTTTCTTTGTATATCAAAAATAGTAGCTTTCATAACATACTCCCATTAGTTTTTATCGCATTCTAAAAGCATCAGCATTTGTGTGTTGTCCTTTCAATGATAGTGTCCTGTATACTTTCATTGAGTCTTACAAAATAATCGGAAAATCCCGTTACTCTTACACGGAGATTGCCGTAATTTTCAGGGTTTTCTCTTGCTTTTAAAAGGTCTTCCCTTGATACATAAGTAAGCTGGAAGTGAACACCACCGTTTTTGAAGTAGGTTTCAAAGAGGTCAACTGTTTTTTCAAAGTTATCGTCATCTCTTATGAGTGCTTCGTCAATGGAGATATTCGTTACGGTTGAACCGCAGGCGATGGCACCCGGGTCAAGCTTCGCAAGAGAGTTTAAAAGTGCGGTAAGTCCGTTTCTGTCCTTGCCTTCGCTCTGCCCGATACCGTATTTGATTCTGTCGCCACGGAATCGTCCGTCGGGGGTAGCTCTCATATTTTCGCCAAACCATTTGCTATGCTCGTTATACCCTTGGAGGTCACCAACAATCCAGGGGTAGCCGAAAGCGTTTCTTTTGCCGTAGCAAAAATCGTAAAAGTTCTGGTAAAGCCTTTGTGCAACGCCGTTTGAAAGGTCATCGTCGTTACCGAAGAATTTACCCTTTTTAAGGATAATCATACGAAGTTCTTCGTGACCTTCCCAGTTATTTTTAAGAGCATCTGAAAGCTCTTTTACGGTAACAAGCTTTTCTTCAAAAACAAACTGCTTAACCACAATAAGGGAGTCAATAACGTTTGTTATACCAAGAAGCATCGGGCCTGAAACTACCGTGTTACCGCCACCCTGGGTAAGACTTCTTGCGTTTTCAATACAGTCGTTAAAGAAGATACTTGAAATATAGCTTACATCCTTTGCACGAATGAGGTTGAATTTGTCGTCATAGTCAAAAATCCTCTGCAAATCGGAGTAAAATTCTTTCTTGAAAATTTCATAGAACTCGTCAAAGTTCTGTGCAACTGCAATTTCGTCAACTTTATCGTGGAACAGAGTTTCTATACATTTTAAGACATTTCCCTTTGATGTGCTTCCCGTGATTGAGCCGAGGAAAGCAGGCTCGTTACATCCCACCATTGTATAGGACACGGCTCTCTCATAGGGGAAACCGCAGACCTCGGTGTAGCATTTTATACGCTTTTCATCATTTGTGAAAGCTATTCTCTTATAGGGGTCATTACGTTCACAATCCATCATATAGCGGAGCACTTCACGGGGAGTTTTTTTAGTCCACCTGAGTGTTATCTGCGGACAGAATATGGGAAGCTCCATAAGTGATTCAACAATAAGCCTTGAAGTTTCGCTAAATCCGTCGCTTCCGTCGGGAAGATAACCGCCGATACAGAAGTGGGATTCTCCGCCTCTTGTAAATGCTTTGTTTTCAATTTTTGTCATAGCTTGAATTGAAAGGAACAGCTCCTGCAGGTATTCCTTTGCCTCATCTTTTGTGAGAGTTCCTGCCTTCATATCCGCTTCGTAAAAGGGTGCAAGATATCTGTCGAGAGTTCCCACGCTGTCACGGTTTGCACTGAAGCAGATAAATATGCTTAAAATAGCCTCGTAAAATGAAGATGGCTTCTTTTCGGGCACGTTTTTAAGTGCCGTGGCAAGCTTTTCAAGATTTTCTCTGTATTCAGGATTATCCACGGTTTCTTTCAGTTCGTTCACTCTATCCGCACACTTGTGTGCCCATTTTATAAGGGTGTAGGAAAGGGTACGGAGACCTGCCAGAAACTCCTGCTCTTTTTCTTCAGTGTGGACTTTCATTGATTCTTCAATGTCTTCAATTATTCCTGAAAGACCTTTTTGGAGGACCTTTTTATAATCTGCGGTGGCGTGTTGCCATTCGTATGTAGAAAGGTTATCGATAGCCTTTATGTAAAATTCCGCCCAAAGCTTTTCTGTGTACTTGTGGCCACTTCTTCCGAATGCATCACCTACAACGCTTCCGTCAAAAAAGAATCTGCCGGTGAACCTTGACTCAGGCACAAGGAAAGCAGTCTGATTAAGAATGTATTCCGAAATTCTTTTTACATCCTTCTCTGCTTCGGGAAGGAACATATCCTCTCTGTCAAATTCTGTTGGTGTGGTGATGGGCCACATCTCACCACGGAGGGTGATATCGGTAAGAGTTTTTATACGTTCGTTCATAAAAAAACATCTCCTTTTTGAAATTTTGCATTTTATATAACTTATTATTGACCTTGAAAATTTTTTGTGTTAATCTTTAATCAGGTGATAATTATGTTTGATGAAAAATTTTACATAACCAAAATACTTTCCGTTATATGTGCTCCTCCTGCCCAGCCTTTTGATAAGAAAAGGGTAAGCTACGGCCCGAGAACTGCGGCACCGCATATTGTCCTCAACCTTGCAGGAGAGACTTATACAAGCTTTGACAAAAAAGTTCTTCATATGCTTCCCGGTATGGTGGAGTTTCTGCCGAAAAGGGAAAATATAGAGTATTATGTTGACCGAGTTTCTCTTGGCGACTGCCTGATGATAACTTTCGAAACAACGGCACCCTTAAGCGAAGAGGCTTTCTGTGTAGACACAAGGGAAAACAAAAAAATCCGCCCGCTTTTTGAAAAGATTTATCAGCTGTGGCTTGAGAAAAAGGACGGCTACTATCAAAGGTGCTTAGCTATTTTCTACGAGATTCTTGCAGAAATTTCTCTGGAGCATAATAAATATATTACCAAAGATAAGTATGCAAAAATCGAAAAAGGCGTAAGCTATCTCCACGACCACTCTTTTGATAAGGAGATTGACTATTACGAGCCGTCACGGCTTTGTGATATGAGCTATACTTATTTCAAGAAACTGTTTCTTCTTAAATTCAACATCGCCCCTGTGCAGTATGTCACACAACTGCGGCTTGAGAGAAGTATAGAGCTTCTTTCAAGCGGATGCTTCTCCGTAACGGAAATTGCCGAAATGTGCGGTTTTGAAAGTGTGTACTATTTTTCAAGGGTTTTCAAGAAAGCCTACGGTGTGTCACCTATTAACTATAAGTTATAGTTAGCACACTTTCTGTGTTAAATAAATGCAATTTATAGCTTTTTGCATTTTATATCACAAATAAATAACCCCGATTTGACCTGTACATCAAATCGGGGTTTATTCATTTCAAATATTCCCTTAAACTTCTCTTAATTTTGAAATTACAAATTTGTAGCGACTTGCAAATCCGCCAATATCCCATACCGGCTGAACTTCTTCCTCAATACTGCAAAGGTACTTATGTATTTCGCCAACAAGATTTTCTGCCTTGTCAAGGTCGTTTTCATCAAGAGCCTCCACAACATATGTAAACTTTTTCAGGAATTCTGCGTGAAGGTTAAGATACTTCCAGGACTCTTTCTGTATGGGGTTTTTAACCTCAACAGTTCTTTGGGGAAGTGTACTGTCGATATACTCTCTTGTCCATTCACATCTTTTCTTTATGTACACACGGGGAACATCGGGGTAATAGCGGTGTTCCTGATATTCGCTTACTTCGGAAAGCGTCTGGAGATACTTCTTGACAAACTGCCATCCTTCACCAAAGGATGCTTCAAGATATTCGTTTGCAATTTCATTGAAATCCTTGTCCTTATCCCAGAGGGTTTCTGCATAGGAATAAAGGCCTAAACCTGTGGGGAAATACGCGCGTGTTGCCTGACAGGAAATCATACCCTCAAGACCTGCTTTTTCAAGATAACTTACATCCTCGCAAAGGATTCTTGCGCTGTTGTAAAAGGTGTAATCCTTATATGTTCTCCAATAAAAATGATAACCGAATTCCATATAACCGTGTATTGACGGCTGTGTATCCTGCCATTTGCGTAAAAAGGCAAGATTTTCTGCCGCACTCATTGCCCAGTTTATATTATTGCGCTCAAATTCAGGAAGGTCTATTTCCCTTGATGCAGGGTCTTCCGCCTTGTAGGAAATGGAGTTACTTCTTGTAATGGGACAGAAGAACATTATAAATCTGTCCTTGTTTTTAAGCTTTTCAACCACGGGGGGCCACAAAAGTTCAACATATGAAAGAAGAACGATTTTACTTGTTACACCTGCTTTTGTGAAAGCTTCGTCAAGCTCGTTAAGAAGCATTACATAAAAATCTGTGGGAAGCTTCTTTGAACATTCAGGACATTCACAATGGTTGTTGTATCCGTCTGCAAGCCAGAACTGTAATTCCTTGACTTCGGGATGATTCTTTGCATACTCTGTTGTATATGCTACAACCTTATCCCTCGCCTTTTTATTTGAAAGGCAAAAGTTTGTTATCATCGGAATGTTATTGTGAAGCTGACGCTTGCCGTTTATGTAGGGAAGGATTTCCTTCATTTCGTCGCTGAGTTCAAAGCCGTTTTCAACCTGTGCACCCCAGTCCTTTACGTTGATACCGAAAGGCTCACACATAAAGCCGTGTCCTGCACGCTGATAAACAAGACCTCTCTTTAACATTTCATCGCCTATCATCTCAAAGTATTTATCAATCTGCTCCTGGGAAACGGGGGTAACTTTTCTATCGGGGTTAGAGGGTTTATTGTACCACCTCTCAAAGAAAATGGATGCATCCACAAGCTCGATAAAAAGTCTGTTATAACCCATTTTTGCCGCCCAGTCAACCTGGTCGAGCATATTTTCAATACTTACTGCACCTGCACCGCAAAAACCTCTGTAACGATAAGATGCAGTTTCCTCGGTTTTACAGTAGGGCACATCATTTAATTTTTCGGGAATGTACTCGCCGTCAACGCCGGGACGAATCCACTTGATACCGAACTTTTTAAGGTACGTATATACACCGTAAAGCACGCTTCTGGGGTTTGATGCTGCGATAATTCCTTTGCCCGATTCAATGTCAATTTTAAAGGAGTCAATATCCTCGCTGACCTCTTTTTCTATCCCTTCAAAATCAGTATAAAGACCAAGACTTATTTCGGCATCGACTGATATTTTTTTCAGATATCTACAAAGCTCCTCTGCCGCAAAAAGCAGAGTTCTTTCATTACGCATAGCGGTAATATTCATAAAAATTCTCCTGTCCTGTAGTTTGATTAATTACCATTATTTCATATTTCGCTTTCAAAGTCAAGACCATTATCTTGTCAAAAGACCAATATCTTGCAGTTTTTCGTATATAATAAATATAAGATATTTTTCATTTTACTTATTGACAAAAACCCCTAAAAAATAGTACAATAAGATGATATTATATAGTTAATTTTGAAAGGAATGATTACTGTGGCAATTACTGCACCAAGAGGTACTGCAGATATACTTGCACCGGATATCCTTAAATGGAAATATATTGAGGGGAAAATCGCTGAAATCAGTTCACGTTTCGGTTACAGCGAAATCCGCACCCCCGTCTTTGAACATACCGAGCTTTTTGAGCGTGGCGTGGGCGACACAACAGACGTTGTTCAGAAGGAGATGTACACCTTTAACGACAAAGGTGGAAGAAGCATCACTCTCCGTCCCGAGGGCACGGCTTCTGTGGCAAGAGCGTTTTTAGAGCACAACATTTATGCACAGCCCCTTCCGGCTAAACTCTGCTACAACATCACCTGCTACCGTTATGAAAAGCCCCAGGCAGGCAGACTTCGTGAATTCCATCAGTTCGGGGCGGAGTGCTACGGCACACAGGACCCTGCAACAGATGCGGAAGTTATCTCTTTTGCAAGAACTGTTCTTACAGAGCTTGGAATTGATAAGCTTTCACTTAACATCAACTCTATCGGTTGCCCCAATTGTCGTAAGACTTATAACGAGGCACTTAAAAACTATTTCCGCCCCTATATCGAGGATGGCACACTTTGTCAGACCTGCCGTGACAGATTTGACAAGAATCCTCTCCGTATTCTTGACTGTAAAAGTCCCGTATGCGGTGAAATTGCAGAGAAAGCACCTGTGCTTCTCGACTATATCTGTGACGAATGCCGTGACCACTTTGAAGAAACGAAGAAGCATCTTGAAACAATGGGCATTGACTACAATGTTGACGGCACTATTGTAAGAGGGCTTGACTACTACACAAAGACAGTATTTGAATTCAAAACAGCCATTGAAGGCACTGCAGGTACAGTTTGCGGTGGCGGAAGATACGACGGACTTATTGAAGAAATCGGTGGCGCACCTACACCGGGCATCGGTTTTGCAATGGGTATCGAAAGAATTATTATGGCACTTGAAGCAGGCGGAAAAATGCCCGAGCTTTCAGATGTTCCTGATATATACATTGCAAACATCGGCGACGAAACAAAGTTCTTTGTAACAGCACTTACAGATAAGCTCCGTAAGGCAGGCGTGAAGTGCGAAAGAGACCTTTGTGCAAGAAGCCTTAAGGCACAGATGAAATACGCCGACAAGTGCGGTGCACGTTACAGCATCGTAATCGGCGGTGACGAGGCAGAGAAAAAGAGTGCAATTCTTAAAAATATGGCAGAAAAAGAACAGACCGAGGTAAGTCTTGAAGATTTAACCGAGCTTATAAACATACTCAAGGAGGAAAAGTAAAATGGATACAATCAAAGGATTAAAAAGATCATATATGTGCGGACAGCTCCGCGAAGAAAACATCGGCGAAACAGTAACCCTTATGGGTTGGGTAGCAAAGGCAAGAGATATGGGCGGACTCGTGTTCGTTGACATCCGTGACAGAAGCGGTATTTCGCAGGTAGTGTTTGAACCCGAAAATGAAGAGCTTCAGAAGAAGGCTTCCGACCTTCATATGGAATATGTAATTGCCGTTACAGGTAAGGTAAGAATGAGAAGTAACATCAACAACAACATCCCCACAGGTAAGGTTGAGGTTGAGGCGACAGAGCTTCGTATTCTTAACACCTGCGAGGTTACACCTTTCGTTGTTACAGACGACGTTAAGGCAGGCGAAGACCTTCGTCTTAAGTACCGCTACCTTGACCTTAGAAGACCTACACTTGTAAAAACTCTCGAAATGCGTCACAAGGTAACACAGATTGCAAGAAGATACTTTGACGAAAACGGTTTCCTTGAAATCGAAACACCCATTCTTACAAAGAGTACACCCGAGGGTGCACGTGACTACCTTGTACCCAGCCGTGTATATCCCGGTAACTTCTTCGCACTTCCCCAGTCACCCCAGCAGTACAAACAGCTTTTGATGCTTGGCGGTATGGACAGGTATATTCAGATTGCAAAATGTTTCCGTGACGAGGACCTTCGTGCTGACCGTCAGCCTGAATTTACACAGATCGACCTTGAAATGTCATTCGTTGAAGAGGACGACGTTATGGCAATCAACGAAGGCTTCCTTAAGAGAGCTTTTAAGGAAGTTCTTGATTATGAAGTAACTCTCCCCCTTCCCCGTCTTACATGGCAGGAAGCTATGGACAGATTCGGTAGCGACAAGCCCGACACACGTTTTGGTCTTGAGCTTTGCGATATGAGTGACCTCTTTAAAGATTGCGGATTCAGCGCATTTGCAGATACAGTTAAAGCCGGCGGTACAGTTCGTGCAATCAATGCAAAGGGACTTTCCGAAAAACTTACAAGAAAGACACTCGACAAGCTTGTTGAATTTGTTAAGACATATAAGGCTAAAGGTATGGCTTGGCTTATCGTTGATGAAAACGAAATCCGTGGTTCTATCGCAAAATTCTTCTCACCCGAAGAACTTTCCGCTATTGCTGACAAGGCAGATGCGAAGCCCGGTGACGTTATTCTCTTTATTGCAGACCAGAAAGCAAGCGTTGTTTATGCATCTCTCGGTGCACTCCGCTGCGAAATTGCAAAGAACTTCGACCTTATTCCCGAGGGTAAGTTCAATCTCCTTTGGGTTACAGACTTCCCCCTTCTTGAGTATGATGAGGAAGAAGACCGCTATGTAGCTATGCACCATCCTTTCACATCACCCAAAGACGAAGACCTTCATCTTCTTGATACTGACCCCGGCAAGGTAAGAGCAAAGGCTTACGATATTGTTCTTAACGGTTACGAGCTTGGTGGTGGTAGCATCCGTATTTACGATGCAGACCTTCAGCAGAGAATGTTCCAGGCTCTGGGCTTTACTCCCGAGCAGGCGCAGGAAAGATTCGGCTATCTTCTTAATGCGTTCCGCTTCGGTACACCTCCTCACGGTGGTCTTGCATACGGACTTGACAGAATCGTTATGCTTATGGCAGGATGTGAATCAATCCGTGATACAATCGCATTCCCCAAGGTTAAGGACAGCGGTGAGCTTATGATTCAGTCACCCGACGTTGTTGATAAGAAACAATTAGATGAATTAGGACTTGCGATTGTGAATGGCGTTGACCGACATTCACAAAATGCGGAATGAGGTGCAACGGGCGTATAAAAACAGCACCGACCGCATAAAGCATTGATATTATATAAGTTCAGTAATAATGAACATTGTAAGTTGGTTTCTTTCACGGGTAAAAATTCGCTTTGCGAATTTTAGGATTGGAGCTTTATGCTACGAACAAACTTCACCTCTCGACGTACCCTCGTACGCCTTCGGGTAACCCAAGCTACGCTTGGTTCAGTTTGTCCGTTCTGCACTATTTTTCTCCACCCTCCTTCACTTGAAATCATAAAGAAGCAAAAAAAGATATTAGTTTTACGAAAGGAGAAAGCGGTATGCCGGCAGTAATTAAATATGTTGAACCTGATTCTATTGCTGAAGAA
>JAZRTB010000104.1:0-22632 GCA_045651805.1 Clostridia bacterium | reverse complement strand
CTTCTTCCTTAATTGTTTCCTGAGCCTGCTTCTTTGTACCAACAAAGAGAATTTCGCCGCCATCTGCTGCGATAGAGCGGATGAATTCATAAGCTTCCTCAATCTTCTTTACTGTCTTCTGAAGGTCAATGATGTAGATACCATTTCTCTCTGTGAAGATATACTCCGCCATTTTAGGGTTCCATCTTCTTGTCTGGTGACCGAAGTGAACACCTGCCTCCAAAAGCTGCTTCATAGCAATAACTGACATGTTAACACACCTCCGTTTATTTAGTTTATTTACCACCGAGCCCATGTCATAAGCTCCGGGCAGCACCTCCACCGCTATCAACGTGTCCGCCAACCCCGAAAATACGGGGCACAGGGCGTCACTCAAACGGTGTGCGTATTTTTGTGCCATATTATGATAACACAAAGGTTTGCGGAATGCAAGTTTTTTTTGAAAAAATTTTAAAAAAGTGTTAAAAAGTATTGACAAACTGTGCTTATCGGTGTATACTGTAGAAGTTGTAAAGCGGATTGACTTTACAAACAAACGCAAAAGTGCTGAAATTGAGGTGAAGCCACAGGCGTATAATATGGAAAAGAATCTTATTTATACAGAAATGCTCGATATATACAAGGGGCTTCTTACTGAAAAGCAGGCGGAGGCTATGGAGTATTACTACGACAGAGACTATTCACTCAGTGAAATATCGGAAATAATGGATATATCCCGTCAGGGCGTACGCGACTTTATTAAAAGAGGCGAGGCGGTAATGGACGAGATGGAGTCAAAGCTCAATCTTATTGAAACATTCCGTAAAATAGCTGAAGTTGAGGAGCTTGCCGCACAGATTAAGACGGTTAATAAGAGTATTTCGGGAAGCACGGAAATTAACAGACTTGCCGATGCAATTCTCGGCAGAGTTCAGAATATTGAGAACGGAGCGGAATAATGGCTTTTGAATCATTAGGTGAAAAGCTTCAGGAAACCTTTAAAAAACTCCGCGGTCAGGGCGTTGTAACAGAAAAAGATATAAAGGAAGCAATGCGTGAAGTTCGTTTCGCACTTTTAGAGGCGGACGTCGGATATAAAGTTGTTAAAGAGTTTGAGAAGCGTGTTTATGAAAAAGCAACCGGTAGTGAAGTTCTTGAAAGTCTGACTGCCGGTCAGCAGATAATTAAAATAGTAAGAGATGAGCTTACATGGCTCATGGGCGGTGCTCAGGCGAAGCTTACGGTATCTCCGAAGGCTCCTACGGTGTATATGCTTGTAGGTCTTCAGGGTGCAGGTAAAACTACTACTGCGGCAAAGCTCGGTGGTGTCCTTAAAAAACAGGGCAAACGTCCTCTCCTTGTGGGATGTGACGTTTATCGTCCTGCGGCTATTAAACAGCTTGAGGTAGTTGGTGAACAGCTCGGACTTAAGGTGTATGCCGATTATGAAACGAAGGATCCCGTAAAAATTGCAACTGATGCAGTTAATAAGTGCGATACGTCGCTTTATGATACTGTTATTGTCGATACAGCAGGTCGTCTTCACATTGATGAAGCGCTTATGGATGAGCTTAAGAATATCAAAAAGAGTGTTCATCCTACGGAAATCCTTCTTGTTGTTGATTCTATGACAGGTCAGGATGCGGTAAACGTTGCGGCAAGTTTTGATGAACAGCTTGGAATTGACGGCATTATCCTTACAAAGCTTGACGGTGATACACGTGGCGGTGCGGCACTCAGCGTAAGAGCCACTACAGGTAAGAATATCAAGTTTGTCGGTATGGGCGAAAAGCTTACAGATCTAGAACCCTTCTATCCCGACCGTATGGCGTCAAGAATTCTTGGTATGGGCGATGTGCTTTCTCTTATTGATAAAGCGCAGGAGGCCTTCGACGAGAAAAAGGCTGAAGAGCTTGAAAAGAAAATCCGTGAGCAGAAATTTGACCTTAACGACTATCTTGAACAGCTTCAGCAGATGAAAAAGATGGGTTCACTTGAGAGCCTTCTCGGTATGATTCCGGGAGTTGGCGCTAAAATCAAGAATGTTAAGCTTGATGATAAGCAGTTTACAAGAACCGAGGCAATTGTGCTCTCGATGACAAAATATGAACGCGAAAACCCTGAAATCATAAACGGTAGCCGCAGAAAAAGAATCGCGGCAGGTTGCGGTCTTGGCGTGCAGGATGTTAATTTGTTCCTTAAGCAGTTTGCAGAAATGCAGAAAATGATGAAGATGTTCTCCGATCCCAAAAAGATGAAGAGAATGCGCTTTCCTTTTTAAATTGCAGAAAACCGCATAATTGATTTGCAGACAGCTATGTTTGTACAAGCAAAAAGTGCAACGCGGGTGAAGCGGCACGCTTCCCTTTCTAAATGGTTAATAACGTAAGTTATTATATATTAACATAACAAAATTTTCGGAGGTGAAAAAAATGGCAGTAAAAATCAGACTCAGAAGAATGGGTGCGAAGAAGGCTCCTTACTACCGTGTAGTAGTTGCAGATTCTCGTTATCCCCGTGACGGTAGATTCATTGAGGAAATCGGAACATACAATCCTCTTACAGAACCCACAACATTTACAGTTGATGCGGAAAAGGTAAAGCAGTGGATTGCAAACGGTGCTCAGCCTACTGACACAGTTAAGAGCCTTCTTAAGAAGAATGGCGTAATCGGCTAATAGGAGGTAATTGGTCATGAAGGAACTTCTTGAGGCAATTGTTAAACCTCTTGTTCAATTTCCTGATGAGGTCAATGTTACCTTGATTGAACGTGAAGATGCTCAGCTTCTTGAGCTTCGCGTTAATCCTTCCGATATGGGTAAGGTTATCGGCAAGCAGGGAAGAATTGCGAAAGCAATCAGAACTGTTATGCGTGCCGCATCCGGCAGAGAAGGTAAGAAGGTTATCGTTGATATAATCGAGTAAAAGACAGTTTCCCGAATTTTCGGGGAACTGTTTTTTTATGGAAAATTGAGCTTTTTATCGCGGTAGATATCTGATGCCGTTTTGATTCAGCCTGAATGCGACAAATACTGCCTAAATAGTCAATGATTTTACAAAGAAGTATTGACTTTTTTTGTAAATTGAAATATAATTATGGTAAGTTATAAGGTGCAATCTATATAGGTGCACATAACTGATATCAATAACATCTTTTCAGATGTATGATGTAAAATTTTAAGGAGGGACAAATATGTTTTGTCAGAAATGTGGAACACAAAACGAAGAAGTAGCAAGATTCTGCGCTAATTGCGGTGAAACTCTTGAACTTGGTACTTCTTCAAACAATCAGCAGGGTAGTGCTGCTTCTGAAATGGGTGCTGTACCTGAAGCCGGTGCGGAGTTCATTCCTACGCCTGCACCCGAAGACGCTAAACCTAACAACAAGAAGATTATTAAGACGGCAATAATTGCTGTTGCTGCAATCGTTATTGTTATTTTAGGTTTCAACATTTTCAAAGGCATTTTCGGCAGCAAGAAGGTTAACTATGAGAAGCATCCCGTTGTTTACAATAAGGATGGCGACATTATGGTTCAGCTTGCAGGTAAGGCAAATGCTGACAAGGCATATGAGCTTGGCTCTTCAGATGATATTGCAAGCGTAAAAGTAACAGATGACGGTAAATACATCTTCTACGGTGATGACTATGATGACGGCGAATATGACCTTTACTACCGTAAGGCAAATGATACAAAGGGTAGAAGTGCCAAGGAAATTGCATCAGGTGTTGAAGGTTACATAGTTGCAGGTAACGGAAAGTTCGTTATATATCAGAAGGGATCAAAGGTTTATTTCAGCAACCTGAAGGACAGCAATTCATTTGCTAAAGATGTAGAAGATATTGGTTTTACAAGTGATTATAAGTACATCATCTACACAGAAGAAGACAGTGATGGTAATGAGCTTTACATCCGTAAGGCAACACTTAACGCAGAACCTGTGAAGGTTGATGATGAGGTTGAGGAATTCTATCTTCCCTATAATGAAGATACTTACAGACCGGAATATAAGGGCGACATTTACTACAAAAAGGATGGCAACCTTTACTATGCAAAGAATGGTAAGAATCCCGTAAAAGTGCTTTCAGATGTTGGTTCAGTAGCATTTATTGACGGAAAAGCATTTGCAACTACAGTAGATACAAAGGAATACTCATATGATGAAGTGTATGACGATGATTATGAACGTCGTCCCGGCATGGAAGATGTGGAGTATATCGGTGATGACGTATATGTAAAGAGTGAATATAAGCTCTACACACTTAACGGTAAGAAGTCAAAGGCAATTGATGGTGAGTTTACATATGTATCTATTGGTGGAAGATATGCTAAGAACGAAGACGAATATTTCATCATTAAGGCTGACGGCAAGCTTGTAAACATCGGTAAGCTTGATGACGATGTGACGTTTGAATATGTTTCATCTGACTACAAGTATGTTTATCTTATAGAAGACGTTGAAGAAGAAGGCAAAAACGCAGGTCTCGGCACACTTAACAGCTACAAGCTCGGAAACAAAGGTCTTGGCAAGAAGACTGAAATTGCAAAGGATGTAAGTTACACAATCCTTATGGATAATGACGCTTTACGTGTATATACAAGAGATGGCGAGGACAGCATTCTTAATGTATACTACAAGAACAAGTACTATGAAGATCTCGGCGAAAATATCGAGATGATTTATCAGACAAGCCGCTGTGATAAGACTTTCTATTTCTATGATGAATATGATGATGAAACCGGAGAAGGTACTCTTATGAGATATACCTACGGTAAGAAGGATGCTACAAAGATATTTGACGATGTTCATTCAGTTGAAGTAAGAAGCGACAAGATGGTTTACTTCATTGCAGACTGGGATAAGGAAGATGGCTGCGGTAAGCTTTATCTTGTAAAGGGTAATGGCAAGGCTAAAGAAGTAGACGACGAAGTGTCAAGCATCTGGTGGTAACGGTCAATTACAGGAGGATAACGCGAAATGGCAGATTTTTTTGATAAAGTGAAGGACTCTTTGAATAAGGGCGTTGCTACTGTAAGTACAGGCTCAAAGACAATGCTTGAAAAGTCAAAGTGTAATTCAATAATCAAATCTCTTGAAGATGAGAAAAAGCAGCTTGCAGAAATTCTTGGTAACAAGGTTTTTAACTACTGCAACACTCATACTGATGGTGATATTCCCAGAGCAGATGTTATTTCTTTGTGTAATGAGATTGCGGCAAGAAATGAACAGATTGGTTTCCAGCAGCAGAGAATCAGCGAACTTGATGCAGAAATGGATCAGGTAAGAGGCGGTAATACTGTTATGACAGGCTACTGTCCCTGCGGACATGAAAATATTCCCGGTGCAAAATTCTGTGCAAGATGCGGAAATAAGCTTGGTTGATTAAAAAGAGGGGTAAAAACTTGGTTTTTACCCCTCTTTTTTTATCATACAGGAAACTTTTCTCAAGTCAGATCATCAACACAAATATCCGCAATTTCACGGGCGTATTCAGTAGTTGTGCCATGACTTATGACTTTGATATGGTTTTCTTCAAATGACGGAACTACAAGAACCCACCCGTTTTTGAATTTTATTTTGAATTCGCCTTCGGAAGTATCTTCCTCAGGGGGATGGTGCATATATATTTTTCTGAATGCGTTTTCCCTGTCGTTCTTTGGGTAACTTACTGTAGTTGTCACAACGAAAGAGGGAGGAACTTCCTGCATAAGGGTATCGGGAGTGACTTTCTTTGTGTAAAGATAATCAAGAAGCAGTATTATTGCACCCACGGCATCAAATCGGAAAATAAACTGATGCAGAAACATTTTCAGCTCGCTTTTTGAAAGTTCATTCATAAGAATCGGCGGACTTAACTTTGTACGGTGTACGGTGCCGCTGTATTTTAATGCAAGCTGTTCAATGCTGTCAGGTGCGGAGGCAGGGACATAAATTTCGGCATCAGGAAAACTTTTCAATATAATAAGTGACGTCAGAGCGCAATAGTCAAATTCCGAGAGAATTCTTCCTGATTCTGTTACAACGGTAAGAGTTTCGCCTTTAAAATCGCAGATTACCCCCATATGATAAGCGCCGTCAGTTACTTTTTTTGCAAAAATGTCGGGGTCATAACTGTCTGAAAAATCAAATTCACAATCAATGTCCGTTGCGGCGCTTTTAAGCAGATTTTTTGCCCAGATTGAAGGCGTATGAATCAGGATTTTTGCTCCTAACGGCTTGCGGGACGTGGAGTTAATAAGTTGCTTAAGATAATAAAGCTTATACTCGAAAAGAAACTCACATTCCTGTATAATATGGGCAGAAGCCTTTTGTGAAGACGAACTGTCAATCAACTCGCGCAATTTTGCGATAGTGTCCTTGTCGGGACTTATTCCGGCTGAAGTTATAATATCAAGACTACCATACAGAGAGGATTCCTGTTGATTTACGGAAAGTGCGATACCTCCGTCAAGACTGTAGAATCGCACTCCGTTTCTTGTAATGGGAAGGGGCTGTTCTCCCATGTCATAGGCGATGCCTCCCCCTGAATGAATGCCTGCAATCAGAGCATTTTTTATCATCGCACCCGCACCGTTTCCCTCATAGGAAACGGCTATTTTTTTGCCGAGAAGAGTTGTTACGGCTCGTGCAAATTTTGTGGCAAATTCAGGCGTTATGTCAAGATTTATAATACCGGTTGAACTTCCGTCACAAAGATTTTCAGGTTGACCGATACCTTCCCACATAATATTTTCGGAAAGAAATTTATCATCCCCAATGAATTTATCAGGCCAAATATGAACAGAGGTTTTAAGGGTGCAATGCTTCCCTACGGCAGAACCGAATCCAAGAACGCTCCCCTCATAAGCCGCACTCTCACGTCCTATGCGACAGTTTTCGCCTATGATTGCTCCGCGCAGAGACACGCTTTCCGATATGTGGGAGTTATTCATTACAATGCTTCTTTTTATGTCGGCATAACATTCAATGGTTACACTATGCCCGATTTGTGCATAGGAATCGATGCGGGCACCTTTGCTTATAAAGCTTCTTTTACCGATATAAACGGGGGATGAAAGAATCGCTCCCTGCATAACTGTTGCATCATCCTCAATCCATACGCCGGGTGCTTTTTCACCGCAGGGGAAGGGCAGGTCAATTTTTTTGTCCATAAAATCACGACACGCTCTGCGATAACTGTCAAAATCAGAAATATCGCGGACATAACAAGACGGAGCGTAGCAGTACACACTTTTCTTTTCTGCGGAAAGTTTTTCAAGAAGCGTGTGAAAACTCTTGCAACCATTGATGTTTGTGGCTTTTTTTACAATGGCGATACCGGAAAATGGAATGCCGAGAGTTTTTGTAAGATCGGGGCAAGGAGTGTAGGAGGTCAGAAAATTTTCTTTATCTGTTTCAACAATTCCGTATCTGTGAGGTGCTTTTGTGTGGTTTGCCAGAATTGCGGCATCGCTTCCGCTATGAGTATAGAGAGAAATGAACTCTTCAAGATTTGCATCTGTAAGAATACTGTCGCTGATGAATAAAACATCATTATCTTTGAAAAAGCTTTCAAAAAGTACATTTTCTGAAAAGTTAATCTGTGCCTTGCAGGGATTATGAAGTGTGAAGAATTTTTTTGTTTCAGGAAGCAGATAGCCTGATTCAATAGTAATGTCATTTATGTTGTGGCGTATCAATAGCTTTACAGTGTGTTCGATAACGGGGCGTCCCATAACGGGAAGCATACAATGGGGAACAGAGCAGGTTATGGGACGGAGCCTTGTGCCGTCGCCTGAAGAAACTATTACTGCTTTCAATTATAACACTCCTTAATTTTCGGAAATTTGAATAACGATATCTTTTTTGTCGGTTACACTAAAAAAAGTGATTTTGCTGTAATCCGTAATATTGTACGTTTTAAGCTTGTTTTTAAGCCATTTTTCGTCAAGTCCTGAATTTTTAAGATTATTTTTGCGAAGCTTTCCGTCGGAAATCAGAGTATATGGAAGGTGCGTCTGTTCGGGGGTGATATTAAGATCCTCGCATACAACGGGACGAAAAGCTTCTTTGGGGATAATGGAAAGCTGACCATTGGTTTCGATTACGGCGCTGTCGATTTCTGAAATTGAGTTATAGCCTGCAAGCCGAAGTTGCTCCATTACGTCGTCAAAGGTAATGCGAAGCTTTGAAAGTTGCTTTTTGTCAAATTTGCCGTCTGATATGATTTTGGTAGGAGTACCTGTAATCAGCTTGCGAAAAAATTCACTTTTTATTATTAATATGGAAAATATAAATTCTATAAGCACAAGGGTAAATACAGGAATAATCCCTCGTATAAGAGGAATATTGTCAGACTCAATGGGAATAGCGGCAAGGTCGGATATCATAAGTGCAATTACAAGCTCCGATGGCTGAAGCTCGCCGAGTTGTCTTTTTCCCATAATGCGAAGTGCAATTACTACGCAGATATAAAGAATGGCGGTTCTGTAAAAGGCGGAAAGCATAGCGAAAACTCCTTTCACGTTATATTATCTGTAAAACAAAAAAAGAAATTCCCAAAATTGAGAATTTCTTTTTTGTGTTTAATATATAGAAATACAAATAAAGATTTTTGCTTCAGTATCTTCATTACGCACTCCGGATTCGGTATTAACTTATATCAGTAAGCTCGATATAATCTTTTCCGTATTTCGCAATATAATCCTTTCTTCCCTGAAGGTTGTTTCCAAGAAGCAGTTCAAACATTTCTGCGGTTTTTTCCGCCTCGTCGGGCATAACTTTTATAAGACGACGTGTTTCGGGATTCATAGTTGTTTGCCACATCATTTCGGGCTGGTTTTCACCAAGACCCTTACTTCTCTGAATTGAAACGCCTTTTTCGGGAAGCTGTGCAAGAATTTCAACTTTTTCCTTTTCGTTATATGCAAAGTATGAAACATCCTTATGCACAATTTCGAAAAGGGGAGATTCCGCAATAAACACTTTTCCTTCGTTGATAAGTGTAGGAACAAGGGTGTAGAGCATTGTAAGAATAAGTGTTCTTATCTGGAATCCGTCAACGTCGGCATCGGTACAGATAATAATCTTGTCCCAGCGAAGGTTTGCCAGGTCAAATGCGTTCATATCTTTATTATGCTTTGTATGAAGCTCAACCCCGCAACCGATAACCTTTATAAGGTCGGTGATAATTTCGCTTTTGAAAATCTTTTCAAAATCCGCCTTAAGACAGTTAAGAATCTTACCTCTTACGGGGATAATTGCCTGAAATTCAGCATCTCTGCCCAATTTACAAGCACCAAGAGCCGAGTCACCCTCCACTATATAAAGCTCACGGCGGTCAACGTCTTTTGTACGACAGTCAACAAACTTTTGTACGCGGTTTGTAACGTCCATTGTACCGGTAAGCTTTTTCTTGATTGTGGTACGTGTTTTTTCAGCCTGCTCACGGCTACGCTTGTTTACAAGAACCTGGTTACAGATTTTCTCCGCCTCGGGACGGTTTTCAATAAAGTATATGTCAAGATTTTTGCGGAGGAAGTCCGTCATTGCTTCCTGAATAAATTTATTTGTGATACTCTTTTTAGTCTGGTTTTCGTAGCTTACAACGGTCGAGAAACAGTTTGTCACGAGAATAAGACTGTCGGAAATATCGTTAAAAGTGACCTTTGCCTCGTTTTTAGCATATTTGTTGTTCTGTTTAAGGTAGTTGTCAACTGCGCTGACAAATGCACTTCTTGCCGCTTTATCGGGAGCACCGCCATATTCAAGAAAGCTTGAGTTATGGTAATACTCAATCATCTGCACATCATTTGAAAATGCAAATGCCGCACTCATCTTAACCTTGTAATCCTTCATATCTTCGCGGTCGCGTCCTGTACGTTCGCCCTCATAGAAAGCAGTCGTTGAAATACGCTTTTCATCCTCGGGACACATTTCGTTGATATAGTCAACAATACCGTTTTCGTAACGGAATTCAAATCGCTGAACACCGTTCTGGTCGTGATAGTTAAGCTTAAAGGTAATACCTGCGTTTACAACAGCCTGTCTTTTAAGGGAAGAAGTAAGGAATTCAAGGGGAATATTAATATCTGTGAAAACCTCAAGGTCGGGACGCCACTTGATTATGGTACCTGTGGTGCGGTACTTCTTTTCTTCTTTGTAAAGGCCTCCCACATTCTCGCCCTTCTCAAAGTAAAGGTTATGTTCGTAACCGTCACGGTTGATAGTTACATTCATATACTCGGCACTATACTGGGTAGCACAAAGACCCAGACCGTTAAGACCGAGCGAATAAAGGTAGTTTTCACCCTCGCCCTTGTCGTACTTACCGCCTGCATAAAGCTCGCAGAAAACAAGCTCCCAGTTGTACTTTTCTTCCTTGGGGTTCCAGTCAACGGGAATACCGCGTCCGTAGTCCTTTATTTCGATGGACATATCTGCAAAACGTGTAACCTCGATAACCTTACCATAACCTTCTTTAGCTTCGTCTATTGAGTTTGAAATTATTTCGAATACGCTGTGCTGACAGCCTTCAAGTCCGTCGGAACCGAAAATAACACCGGGTCTTTTTCTAACTCGGTCAGCACCCTTAAGGGATGTAATACTTTCGTTGCCGTAGGTTTTTTTAGCCATTTACACATCCTCCGTTTAATTAGTTTTTTTGGTGGAATTGTTGCTTATTGATTGTTCTGTAAAATAGCAGCTTTTATTGTATTTCTCATAAGCATTGCTATTGTCATCGGACCAACACCGCCGGGAACGGGAGTGATGGCAGATGCAACCTTCTCTACACCTTCGTAGTCAACGTCACCGCAAAGCTTACCGTTTTCGTCGCGGTTCATACCAACGTCGATTACGATTGCACCTTCTTTAACCATATCTGCAGTAACAAATTTAGCCTTGCCAACTGCGGCAACGATAATGTCTGCACGCTTTGTAACCTCTTTAAGGTCCTTTGTGCGACTGTGACAGATTGTAACGGTTGCGTTTTCGTGAAGAAGAAGCATCGCCTGGGGTTTACCTACAATATTACTTCTGCCGATTACAACACATTCCTTACCGCATACGTCGATGTCTGTAAGATGAATGAGCTCCATAACGCCCGCAGGTGTGCAGGGAAGGAAATCAAAGTTACCAATCATAATTTTGCCCACGTTTACGGGGTGGAATGCATCAACGTCCTTTTCAGGCTTGATTGAAAGGAGAACCTTTTCGCTGTCAATGCCCTTGGGAAGAGGAAGCTGAACAAGGATACCGTTAATATCTTTACGATTGTTAAGTTCGTCGATAAGCTTAAGAAGCTCTTCTTCTGTTGTTTCTGCGGGGAGTGCGTGCTCCTCGGAATAGAATCCGCAAGCCTCACAGGCCTTTTTCTTGTTGTTTACATATACACGGCTTGCAGGGTCGTCGCCTACGATGATTACTGCAAGACCGGGGTTAATTCCTTTTTCCTTTAATTCTTCCGTTTCCTTTCGGATGTCCTCCTTGATTTTTGCCGACAACATTTTTCCGTCCAATATTTTTGCCATTTTGAATTCTCCTTTCAGGTTTTATCAGGCAATCGGGACCGAATCCTATAAGATCGGCTCTGTTTGCCTTAATAAGTGCTTCCTGCACCAGTTTATAATTCTCTTTTTTAGAGGATTGCAGAAGTGCCCTCTGCAATGCCTTTTCGTGGGGAGTACGTGGAACGTACACCTTTTTCATAGTTCTGGGGTCAAGCTCCGTATAGAACATCGCCGTTGAAAGCGTACCGGGAGTGGGGTAGAAGTCCTGCACCTGCTCGGGGCGGACATTGTTACGCTTGAGATATACCGCAAGCTCCACCGCGTCGCGGAGAGTGCTTCCCGGGTGGCTCGACATCAGGTATGGAACAAGATACTGTTCCTTCCCGATTTCCTTATTTATATCATAAAACTTTTTACAGAATTTTTCGTATTGTTTAACACCGGGTTTTCCCATATAGCGAAGCACGTTGTCGCTTATATGCTCCGGAGCAACCTTAAGCTGACCGCTGACATGATGCTCGCAAAGTTCCCGGAAAAAAGTATCGTCCTTATCCGCAATAAGATAATCGTAACGGATACCGCTTCTCACAAATACCTTTTTTACACGGGGAAGATTACGGAGTTTTCGCAGAAGCTCCAGATAATCCTTGTGGTCAACCTCTGCGTTGGGGCATACCGACGGGAAAAGACATTGTTTATCACGGCAGGTACCTGCCTTAAGCTGCTTTTTGCAGGCGGGAGCACGGAAGTTTGCCGTAGGGCCGCCTACATCGTGAATATATCCTTTGAAATCCTCTTCCCAGATGAGCTTTTCAGCCTCTGTCATAATTGACTGATGACTTCTTGACTGTACTACTCTGCCCTGATGGAATGTAAGTGCACAGAAACTGCAGCTGCCGAAACATCCTCTTGAAGAGGTTATTGAAAACTTTACTTCACTTAATGCAGGAATTCCGCCATCTTTGTCGTATATCGGATGCCATGCGCGCATATAATTAAGGGAATATACCTTATCCATCTCTTTTTGAGAAAGAGGATTTGCCTGGGGGAGTTGTACAAGGTACTTGTCGCCGTGTTGCTGAACAAGAATCTTACCTCTTATATGGTCCTGCTCATAATACTCCGTAGCTGCCGCTTTTGCGTAAGCTTCCTTATCGGTGCTTACCTTTTCAAAAGAGGGAAGAACAACCGAGTTTTTCGGGACGGTATCGCTTATATAGCAACTTCCGCGTACATTTGTTATATGATTTACGGGAATTCCGTCACGAAGGCGGTCACAAACCTCGAGAAGTGACTTTTCGCCCATACCGAAAAGAAGAATATCCGCACCCGAATCTACAAGCACGCTTCTTCTTACCTTATCCTGCCAGTAATCATAGTGGGCAAATCGTCTGAGGCTGGCTTCCGTACCGCCGATTACAACGGGAATGTCTCCAAACGCCGCCCTTGCCATATTGGAGTATACAATAACACAGCGGTCGGGACGTATCCCTGCCTTACCGCCGGGGGAATAAACATCATTTGAACGAGGCTTCTTTGATGCGGTGTAGTGATTTACCATTGAATCAATTACGCCGCCCGAAATAAGCACGCCAAGTCGGGGGGTGCCGTATCTGGTAAGAGCCTCGGGGTCATTTCTGTCGGGTTGAGGGCATATACACACTCTGTAGCCGTTGTATTCAAGCCACCTTGAAAGAAGTGCTGTACCGAATGACGGATGGTCAACATACGCATCTCCCGAAATAAAAAGGAAATCGTAATAATCCCAACCGAGGTTGTCCATATCAAGTTTTGAAACGGGTAAAAAATCGCAATTCATATTACGAACTCCTTAAAAACTACCTAATCTATTATATTATAATATATAATAAACTTCATTTCAAGCAAAAATTTTATTATGCAGGGAGGAATTAAGTCAAAACGGACAAAAACGCCGAAAATTTTCAAAATATTACAAAATGTTTAAAAATTATGCTAAAAAACAGAAAATATTTTCTTGAAATAACTGGAAAATTATGTAAAAATACAAAAGAAATATACATAAAAAAGTATGTGTGGAAAAATCGGAAAAGTAAAACTATAATGAAGACATTACGAAAAAACAAAAACTTCATTCAAGGAGGATTTTTTATGGGAGAACCGATGTATATCAGACAGACGGAAACCGAAAGCATAATGGGGGACAGAATCATTCTGTATTATTTCACAAATGAAACAAGAGAAAGCCGCCCCGGTGGGGAAACAATACGCTATGGTGTGGGGATAGATATGTATACCCAGCTTCCGGGGGAGAGAACCCTTAAAGAGCGTAAAATTGCGGAGTCGGTTTTTGAAACAAAACGTGAAGCGGAAAAATTCATTGATATTCTGTGCAAAGGCGTTGTTACACCGTCTACGCTTGATGATATAATTGAAGATAGCGTCATTGCCTGAAAAAAATAAAAAAAATGCTTGCATTTTGAAAAAAAGTGTGTTATAGTAGCAGGGTAAAAAGCGGTCCTCTGCATTTCTTTCGTACGAACGCTTTATTTTTTACCGCAACTGCGGGCAAGAAAGGAGCGATTTGAGTGGATATTTTAAAGGCAATCACTCAGGAGCAGATCAGAACTGACCTTCCCAAGCTTGAAATCGGTGACTACGTAAAGCTTTACGTAAAGGTTAAGGAAGGTGCAAAGGAAAGACTTCAGATGTTTGAGGGTACTGTTATCTCTAAGAAGCATGGCGGCATCCAGGAAACATTTACTGTAAGACGTCTTTCATACGGTGTCGGCGTTGAGAGAACATTCCCTGTTAACTCACCCAGCCTTGATCACATTGAGGTTGTTAGACACGGTAAAGTTAAGCGTGCTAAACTGTACTATCTGCGTGACAGAGTTGGTAAGGCAGCAAAAGTTAAGGAAAGACTTTAATAGTCGAACGAGGAGAATCTGTCACACGGCAGATTCTCTTTTTCGTTAAACAGGAAAATTCAGGGAGGGTAAAACTATGGAAGAAATTAAAAACAATCAGGTTCCCGAAAATAATGACAATGCGCAGGAAAGTGTTGAAGCTCAGGGAAACGGCAATGATAAGAAAAAGGCGGAGAAAAGTGTGCAGAGAGAGATTCTTGAGTGGGTGCAGGCAATAGTTATCGCAGTTGTGCTTGCGCTTGTGGTGCGTACATTCGTATTTACCGTTGTAAGAGTTGACGGTGCATCTATGGAGCCTACTCTTCAGAACAATGACAGAATGATTGTGTGGAGACTCGGTTATGAGCCTAAGGCGGGCGATATTGTTATATTCAATCCTCCGTCATATCCCAAAAACACTTACTGGGTTAAGCGTGTTATCGCAACAGAAGGTCAGACTGTAAAGATTGATTATACAACAAACAGCGTTTATGTAGACGGCGAAAAGATAGACGAGTCCTATCTTGGTGAGGAAATGCTTGACCTCAACTATAAATTCTCTGAAGTTACCGTTCCCAAGGATTGTGTATTCGTTATGGGTGATAACCGTAACCACAGTTCAGACGGCAGAATGATAGGTACATTCAGTAAAGACTGTATCGTTGGTGAAGCCGTTCTTCGTTTCTGGCCGTTTAACAACATTGACGCGTTTTAATAAAGGAAGATTTATATGAATATACAATGGTTTCCCGGGCATATGACAAAGACAAAGCGTATGATGGCAGAGCAGATTAAGCTTTGCGACTGTGTGATAGAGCTTTGTGATGCAAGATGCCCCGAAAGCAGTCGTAATCCCGAACTTCCGAAAATTATCGGGAATAAAAAGCTGCTTCTTGTAATAAATAAATCAGATATTGCAGACCCCGTAAAAACTCAGCAGTGGGTGGAACGGTACAAGAGTGAGGGTGTGTACGCCATCGCTATGAGCTGTAATGATTCAAAAAGCACCGCAAAGATTACCGATGCGGTTAAAGAAATTCTTAAAGAAAAGATTGAGCACGACCGTGCACGCGGATATGTTAATAAAGCTATCCGTGTTATGATTTGCGGTATTCCCAATGTGGGTAAGAGCTCGTTTATAAATAAGCTTTACGGCAAAAGTGCCGCAGTAACGGGGGATAAACCCGGTGTAACTCGCGGTAAGCAGTGGATTACCCTTAAAAACGGAATGGAGCTTCTTGATACCCCCGGTATCCTCTGGCCCAAGTTTGAGGATAAGGAGGCTGCTCTCCGCCTTGCATATACAGGGGCAATCAAGGATGATGTGCTTGATGTTGAGGAATTATGCTCACATCTTTGTGCATTTCTTGCAAAAAACTATCCCGAAAGACTTGTTGAAAGATATAAGGTTGAGCTTGAGGAAGGTCTTCAGGGCTTTGAAGTCCTTGAGAGAATATGCAGAAAGCGTGGCTTTATCGTAAAAGGCGGAGAGGTTGATTATCTTCGCGGTGCAAATGTAGTATTGGATGAGTTTAGAGGTTGTAAGCTCGGAAGAATTACTTTAGAGTGAACGGGATGTTAAAATTGCCCAGACCGCAAAGGGAAGATTATGTTAAGCTTTCGTTTTTAAAAAATATATAACAAAGTGCTTTTCCTTGTCTATTGTAGAAATTCGCAGAGCGAATTTCGAAATTTATTCCCTTTGCTACGCACAAATGTCACCTCTCGCTGTATCCACATACAGCTTCGGGTTCCCTACGGTTCCATTTGTGTGTTCTGAACAATTTTTCCTATCCCTTTACTGGCTGTTAAAATTGCCACATTTTTAATGCGGAATGCTTTTGTTAGTAGGTGATACAAATGAAGGAAGAAGAAATTTTAAGACTTCAGGCAATGTGGGAAATTGAACACAGCCTGTTTGACAAAGGATATAATGTAATTGCAGGGGTTGACGAGGCAGGCCGCGGTCCTCTTGCAGGGGATGTTTATGCGGCGGCGGTAATACTGCCTCCTGATATTTGTATTGAAGGACTTAACGACTCTAAAAAGATTTCTGAAAAGAAGCGTGAAAAGCTTTTTGACGAAATTAAAGAGGTGGCACTTGCTTATGCAGTTGCAACGGCAAGTGTAGCAGAAATTGACGAATTCAATATCCGTAACGCCACATATATTGCGATGAACAGAGCCATTGAAGCACTTAATATAAAACCCGACTATGTAATCGTTGACGGAGACTGCATCAAGGAGTGCAACTACCCTCACGAATGTGTGGTAAAGGGTGACGCAAGGAGCCTTTCGATTGCGGCGGCATCAATTCTTGCCAAGGTTTCAAGGGACAGAAAGATGCTTGAAATGGCAGAAAAATATCCGCAGTACGGCTTTGAAAAGCATAAAGGCTATGGCACAAAGGTGCATATTGAAGCATTGAAGGAGTTCGGTGCAAGTGAAATTCATAGAAAAACTTTTATCAAAAAATTCGTCTGATGAAAATATAACGGCAGTTTCCATAGGTGCGTCCGGTGAGGAAACTGCCGTTAAAATACTTAAAAAGAATGGTTATAAAATCATAGAGCGTAACTACAGGACAAGGCAGGGTGAAATTGACATTATTGCACAGGACGGTGAATATACCTGCTTTGTAGAGGTGAAATTCCGTAAAAATGACGATTTCGGTGACCCCGGTGATTTTATAGACGAAAGAAAAAGGCAGAAAATTATTAAAACAGCGCAATATTATGCTGTAAAAAACGGAATTTATGACACACCCATGCGTTTTGATGCGGTTCTTATAAATGCAGAAAAAGGTAAAAAGACAGGTGCGGAGGTAATAAAGGATGCGTTCAGAGTATAAAATTTTTGACGCGCATTGTGATAGCGTATCAGTAAAAAATCTTTTGCATACAAAAACAAATCTGAATCCCCGTGATATGAAAAAATATCCCGGATATATTCAGGTTTTTGCAATATGTGCGGAAGCAAAACATCCGCCGTATCTTTTTAATAAAAGAATGATTAAAAGATATGACCGCCTTGTGCATAACTGGGGAATTTCCAAAATTCTCACATCGGAAGACCTTGAAAGCGTGCAGTATGGCGGTATTCTCGCCCTTGAAGGGGCTGATGCAATCCGTAATATCGGGCATATTGATATGTTCTATAATATGGGCGTAAGACTTATAACTCTTACATGGAATAACGATAATGCCATAGCGTCCGGTATAGGGTCGGAGAAAGACCGCGGTCTTTCGGATTTTGGCAGAAAAGCAGTTGAAAAATGCGAAGAGCTTGGAATTATTATAGATTTGTCCCACATTGGGGTGAAAGGGTTCTATGATGTAGCTGAAATTGCAAAGAAGCCTTTTATATGCAGTCATTCAAACTCAAGGACAGTATATGAGCATAAGCGTGGCCTTACAGACGACCAGTTTAAAGTCCTTGTAGAAAAAGGCGGTGTCACAGGTATAAACTTTGCACCGTACTTCCTTGGTGACAATGCATCCGTAAAGGATATTCTTTTGCATATTGAGCATTTCTGTTCTCTTGGTGGAGAGTGGAACATCGGTCTCGGAAGTGACTTTGACGGAATAGAATATATGCCCGCAGGTTGCACAGGGGCAAAATTTATGAATACAATCGCAGAAGAACTTCTTAAAAATAATTATAGCGAAGCTGTTGTAAAGGGAATTATGAATGACAACTTTGCGCGTGTGTTTAAAGAAATATTAAAGTAGGAGAAGCGAGGGGACGTACGCGACAAACCGTAGGTTCCGCCATGCGGCGTGTGCGTCCCCTTTCATTAGTAAACTGATGAAACTTATTATTGCCGAAAAACCCTCTCTTGCACGCAATATTGCCTCTGCAATAGGGAATATGAAAAAGTCCGGTAACTCTTTCGAGGGTAGCGGTTATATTGTGACATGGGCTTTCGGCCATTTGTTTTCTCTTGCGGATATAGAGCATTATTCTCCCAATCCCGACGGGGAAAACAGATGGACTATGAAAAATCTGCCCTGCTTTCCTACGAAGTTTGAGTATGAACTAAAAAAGGATAAAAATAAGCAGGTTGACAGCGGCGTGAGGGCACAGTTTGAATTGATAAAGGCTCTTTGTAACCGCACCGATGTTGATGAAATCATCAACGCAGGCGACTCTGACCGTGAGGGTGAGATTATTATAAGAACCTGCGTTATGAAAGCGGAATGTGGGGACAAGCCTTTTAAAAGATTGTGGCTTCCCGACCAGACGGAGGAAACTATCCGTCAAGGCCTTATTGATATGAAGGATGAATCGGAGTATGACCTTCTTGCAAAGGAAGGCTATGCCCGCACATTTATTGATTGGCTTTACGGAGTGAATCTGACCCGTTATGCCACACTTAAAACGGGTACTCTTTTAAGAGTTGGCAGGGTAATTGTGCCTATTGTTAAAGCAATTTACGACCGTGATATGGAAATCCGCAATTTCAAGGCGGATATTTACTATGCCCCCGTGAGCCAGACGGAACATAACGGTGAGGAAATTGAGCTTACAAGTAAAGAAAAATTCAATAAAAATGAAAAAAACAAGGCACAGGCGCTTTGCGATAAATATAACGAGGCAAAAGGCGTTGTGACAGAGGCTAAATCCAAGAAAGACTCTCTTTCTCCCGGTAAGCTTTTCTCGCTTACAAAGCTGCAGAATGTCCTCGGTAAAAAGTATAAAATGCCCATGGAGGAAAGCCTGAAAATCGTTCAGGGACTTTACGAAAAGGGCTATGTTACATATCCCCGTACCAATTCCGAATACCTTGCAGAGGCGGAGAAGGACAAAGTTAAAGGAATCCTTTCTGCAGTCAGTAAGCTTGGTTATCCCGTGAAATTCAAGGACGGAAAAACCATATTTGACGATAAAAAGATTGAGTCCCACTCGGCACTTACTCCTACTCATAAAATCCCCGACAAGTCTGCACTTTCCGAGGATGAGGCGAAGGTTTATTCTACAATAATGCGCCGTTTTGTGGCAGTTTTCTGCAGTGAGGAATGTATCGCGCAGAAAAGTGAAATAAAAATTGACGTAGGCGGTATGGAGGAATTTACACTTAAGGGAACGGTAATTCTTGAACCCGGTTGGACAAAATATGACGACTATAACAAAAAGGATAAGATTCTCCCCGTTTTGCAGAAGGGCGAAATCATAAATGTCAATTTTCAACCAAAGGAAAAGGAAACTTCTCCGCCAAAGCGTTATACTATAGAAACCCTTAATAATTACCTCAAAAATCCTTTCCGTGAGGAAAAGGCGAATGCCTCCGAACACGATGATGAGGAAGAATACCGTGCAATTTTTGAAGGTCTTGAGCTTGGAACGGAGGCTACAAGAACGGGTATTATCGACAATGCCATAAAAAGCGAATATATTGCTCTTAAGAAAGATGTTTATTCAATTCTTCCCGGTGGGGAGTATCTCATAGAATCCCTCAAACGTATGGGAATAAGTATGGATAAATACAAAACCTCCCTTATGGGTCAGGCACTTAAAAAAGTGTATAGAAGCGAGATTACGGTAAAAGACAGCATCCTTCTTGCACAGAGAGAAATAAGCGAGGTCTTTTCTTCAAACGAAAAATCACAGCCTCCCGAAAAGGATATGGATGACGGCTTTTTCGGTGATGTAATCGGTAAATGTCCTCTTTGTGAGGGGAATGTTGTCCGTACACGCTTCGGCTACGGTTGTGACCGATATAAGGACGGATGCAAGTTCAGTATCAATAATGTAATTCTTGACAGAGTCATTTCTGTAAGTAATGTGAAAATGCTTCTTGAAACAGGTAAATCAAGCAAGATTGAAGGCTTCGTTTCAAAGAAAACAGGCAAGACTTTTTCAGCTGGGCTTAAGCTGGAAGATGGAAAAGTTAATTTTGAGTTTTAAAAAAAATCCGCTAATTGCGGATTTTTTTCTTAAATGTTAGAAATTGTCCTATGAAATGGAAATTGTCTCTTGACTTTATATTCTTTTGTGATAAAGTCAAGATATAAATCGATGAAAGGAAGTTGTTTTGATATGAAACCGTCATTTGGTATTCTGGTACATTTCGGCGAAAATATGTGGGGCGACCTCGGGGCACAGACCACGCTTCATTTTGACAGAGAAGTATGGAACAATATTGTAGAAAAATGCATTAAAGAAGGTCTTGATACAATAGTCCTTGACCTTGGGGAGGGCATCAGGTACAATTCTCACCCCGAAATCGGTATTGAAGGAAGCTGGTCTCCCGAAGAAATGAAGGAAGAAGTTCTCCGTCTTAAGGCGAGAGGGTTAAGACTCATCCCCAAGCTTAATTTCTCTACAGTTCACGATGCATGGATGGGCGAGTATGAGAGAATGGTGTCAACATCTATCTACTACAAGGTTTGTCGTGACCTTATTTTTGAGGCTTATGATATTTTTGACAAGCCTGAATTTATACATATCGGTATGGATGAAGAAAACATCCACCACGCAAAAGACCCCAAGTATTCCTTTGTTGCATTCCGTATCGGGGAAAGACTTTTCAATGATATGAAATATCTCCTTGACTGTGTGAGAGAAACAGGTGCAACGCCCTTTATGTGGGGAACAGTTCTTATGGATTATCCCGAAGCATTTGATTATGCAGGCGAGGATGTAGTAATCGGTAAGGGTATGTACTACGAATATAAAAAAGAAAACTGGACGAAAATCGCTGACCAGAGTCAGGAAGTTATAGATTTTTATGCAACACGTTTTGTTGAAAAGTACGGCTATACCATTGAGTATGTTGAGGAATCTCCCTCTGTACCCAAGTCAATTCAGCTTATGAAGGATTGCGCGGCAAGAGGAATGAAAATAGCTCCCGTATCCTCAAACTTGTTTATCAAAACAAACGACCGTTCAATGGTTGAGTATTACAGTGAAATCGAAACAGGTAAGAGCGTTGCAATGTTCCTTGCAGCTCCCTGGGTAATGACCCGTAAGAAAAACGAAGCGGCTATCCTTGAAGAAATTGAGCTTCTCGGAAGTGCAAAACGCGAATTTTACGGCGAATAAAAAAATTGAACAAAAAGGGGACAGTCCCCAAAATGTACAATTTTGAAATAAGAAAGGAAGCTTTATTATGAAAACACCATCATTTGCAATTCTTGTACACCTCGGCGAAAATATGTGGGGTGATATGAGAGCACAGAAAGAAATGCATTTTGACAGAGAGGTGTGGAATAACATCGTTGACAAATGCGTAAAAGAGGGAATAGACACAATCGTGCTTGACCTTGGGGAAGGTGTGGTATATCCCTCACATCCCGAGATAGCTATTCCGGGTGCGTGGACTGCGGAGGAAACAAAGGCAGAGGTAGCACGTCTTAAATCCCTTGGAATCCGTGCCATTCCCAAGCTTAATTTTTCGGCAGTGCACGATGCGTGGCTTGGTATTTACGAAAGAATGGTTTCAACACCTGAATATTACAAGGTTGTACGCGACCTTATATTTGATGCCTATGAGCTTTTTGACAAACCTGAATATATTCATATCGGTATGGACGAAGAAACTCCGAAGCACGCGGATGACCCGATGTATGAATTTGTGTGCCTTCGTCGCGGAAACCTCTGGCACCACGATATAAAATATCTTTCCGACTGCATAAAAGAGGCAGGCTCAAAGGTATTTATATGGGGATGTCCGTTTATGTATTATGAGGAGCCTTATGAATATATGGATAAGGATACCCTTGTAGGTGAGTCAAACTACTATGAATTCAAGAAGGAAAAATGGACAAAAATCAGCGAGCAGAGCGAGACGGTTCAAGAATATTACAACACTCGTTTTGTGCAGAGAAACGGCTTTTCCATCGAATATGTTGAAGAAGACCCCGTTGTACAGTTAGCCCTTGACACAATGAAAAAATGTGCTGAAAGAGGATTTTCTATTGCACCGGTTTCGTCTAATATTTTTATTAAGACAAATGACCGTTCAACTGTTGAATATTACAGCGAACAGGATTACCGTGACAGCGTTAAAATGTATATCGGTTGCCCGTGGATAATGACACGGAAGAAAAACGAAGCTGCAATTCTTGAAGAAATAGAACTTCTCGGAAGTGCAAAACGCGAATTTTACGGCGAATAATAAAAATTCCCCAATTTGGGGACTGTCCCCAAATTGGGGAAAAATATAAAAAGCTGAACGAATTTAATTCGTTCAGCTCAGCGTGTCGATAAACCTATCGACACGCTGGCAGATATCGAAAAAGGAAGGTAAATTTGTCGAACATGGACTCGTAGG
>JAZRTB010000103.1:0-7046 GCA_045651805.1 Clostridia bacterium | reverse complement strand
TCGTACGCCTTCGGGTAACCTGCGACAAGTCGCAGTTCCGTTTGTCCGTTCTGAACAATTTTTCCTATTTCCCTATAAGCTGAAATGTTAAAAATGCGGAATGAGGAATGAATGAGGAATGAATGAAGATTTTCGCCAAGCGAAAATCCTCCAAAATTCCGCACTCCGCACTCTGCATTCCGAATTCATAATAAGGAAGGTTTTAATCATGCGTATTGCAGTAAAAGTAGGTACATCAACTCTTGCACACAGCACGGGGCATCTTAATATACGCCACGTTGAAAGCTTGTGCAAGGTTTTGAGTGACTTAAAAAATGCAGGAAACGAAATAATTCTTGTTACATCAGGTGCTATCGGTATGGGTGTTGGCAAGCTTTCACTTAAAAGCCGTCCCCAGGATATGCCCACAAAGCAGGCGGCGGCAGCTGTCGGTCAATGTGAGCTGATGTATACATACGATAAGCTTTTCTCCGAATATAATCATACTGTGGCACAGCTTCTTATCACCGCACCCGATATTGAGGACAGCGTAAGAGGCGGTAATTTCCGCAATACGGTGCTCCGTCTCCTTGAAATGGATGCACTTCCGATTATTAATGAGAATGATACCGTTGCAACAGAGGAAATTGCAGTCGGTGACAACGACACTCTTTCCGCACTTGTGGCAAAGAGCTGTGAGGCAGATTTGCTTATCCTTCTTTCCGACATTGACGGTCTTTATACCTCCGACCCCAGAGAGGACAAAAACGCCGAGCTTATTGACGAAGTTTGTGAAATCACTCCCGAAATTATTGCCGTTGCAGGCGGTAAAGGCTCCGACCTCGGCACAGGCGGTATGGCTACAAAGATTCACGCCGCACAGATTTGTACGGATTCCGGCATTGATATGATTATTACAAACGGTGCAGAGCCGACAGTTCTTTACGATATACTCGACGGAAAGAAAATCGGTACTAAATTTATAGGAAGGAAAGCCTGATATGACGACATTCGAAATACTTGAAAATGCAAAATCGGCAAAGCTTCAGGCGATGCTTCTTGATACGGAAAAGAAAAACAAAGCACTTCTTTCTATGGCAGATAAGCTTATAGAACACACAGACAGAATCCTTGATGCTAACTTACAGGATGTTGAGGCGGCAAAAGGTACAATCTCCGATGTTATGATTGACCGCCTTTCCCTTTCCGCGGACAGAATCAAAGCTATGGCGGACGGAATACGTCAGGTAGCACTTCTTCCCGACCCTGTTGGCAGAATCCTTGATAAAACTGTCCGTGAGGATGGTCTTGTAATTGAAAAAACTGCCGTTCCCATCGGTGTTACGGCAATTATATATGAAAGCAGACCCAATGTGACAAGCGATGCGGCGGCACTTGCGCTTAAAAGCGGTAACGTATGCGTTCTTCGTGGCGGCAAGGAAGCTTTCCGTAGTGCTTATGCCATTGTGACGGCACTCCGCGAAGGCTTAAAGGAATGTGGACTTACGGAAAATCTTGTAAATCTTATTGAGGACACCACCCGTCAGAGTGCCGCAGACCTTATGGGTGCGGTAGGATATGTTGACCTTCTTATTCCCCGTGGCGGTAAGGGACTTATCACCGCCTGCCTTGAAAATGCGAAAGTTCCCTGCATACAGACAGGAACGGGCATCTGCCACATTTTTGTTGATGAAAGTGCCGATTTTGATATGGCACTTAAGATTATTGACAATGCAAAAACAAGCAGACCTTCCGTTTGTAATGCGGCAGAGAGCCTTCTGGTGCATAAAAATATTGCAAAGGAATTTCTTCCTCTTGTAAAAGAAAGACTTTGTGCAAAAAGAGAGGCGGAGGGCCTTATCCCCGTTGAGCTTCGCTCGGACGAAAGGGCTTATGCTATCCTCGGCACGAAAAAGGCAGGGGCGGAGGATTTCGATACGGAATTTCTTGACTACATCCTTGCAGTAAGCGTTAAGGACAGCGTGAACGAAGCGATCGAACATATTGCCCGTCATTCTACAGGGCATAGCGAGTGCATTATTTCTGAAAATGCGGAAAATATCGCACTTTTCACGACTGCGGTGGACAGTTCATCGGTTTACGTCAATGCTTCTACAAGATTTACCGACGGCGGTGAGTTCGGTTTAGGCTGCGAAATGGGTATTTCCACACAGAAGCTCCACGCAAGAGGACCAATGGGACTTTGCGAGCTTACGACGTATAAGTATATAATAAAAGGCGAAGGACACGTTAGATAGCGGGATGTTAAAAACGCCCAGAGCACAAAAGGCAATGAATGATTAAGTTGTTTCTTTAAATAAAAACGGTAACACTGTTGTATTTCTTGTTTGATGTAGAAATTTGCTTTGCAAATTTCGGATTTTCTGCCTTTTGCTACGAACAAACTTCACCTCGCTGTATCCACATACAGCTTCGGTTCCACCCTTCGGGTTCAGTTTGTCCGTTCTGAAGATTTTTTCCTATCCCTTAAAGCAAATCACAATTTTGCATTGTGCATTATGCATTTTGCATTCTATATAAGGAAAGGATTGATTTACAATGAAAATCGGTTTTATCGGATGCGGCAATATGGGCAGTGCCCTGGCTTCTGCCGCAATAAAAGCTGTCGGATGTAAGGACATTTATGTTTCCGACTTTCTCCCCGAAAAAGCAAAGGAATTCTGCGACGCTACAGGTGCAAGTCTTTCTTCAAATGAAGAAATCGCAAAAGAATGTGACTATATTTTCCTCGGTGTGAAACCCCAGGTTATGGACAAAACCATTGACGAAATAAACCACATCTGGAAAGACAGAGTGACTGACTACACCGTTGTTACAATGGCGGCAGGTCTTTCCATCGGTGCTATTGAAAAAATGATTGGTACCCCCTGTCCCGTCATCCGCATTATGCCAAATACTCCCTGCAAGGTTTCGGAGGGCGTGGTGCTCTATACCGCAAACGACAAGGTAAGTGCACTTAAGGCGGAAACTTTTGAAAAAATTCTCTCAAAATGCGGCACAGTTGACAGAATCCCCGAAAACCTTATTGATGCGGCAAGCGCGGTATCAGGTTGCGGTCCTGCGTTTGTATATTTATTTATTGAAGCTTTGGCTGATGGCGGTGTTCTTTGCGGACTTCCCCGTGATAAGGCACTTTCCTATGCGGCACAGACGGTAAAGGGTGCGGCAGAAATGGTGCTTGAAACAGGCAGTCACCCCGGTGCACTTAAAGATGCAGTATGTTCACCCGGCGGTACTACTATTGAGGGCGTGAAAGCACTTGAAGAAGGCGGTTTCCGCGCAAATGCAATGGAAGCAGTTGTAGCCGCTTATGAAAAAACTCTTAAATTAAAAGCTTGATTAAATGGCACAGACCGCATAAAGAATTTTTATTTATTGTTTAATCTGTTCTTAAGATTTACTTTCTTTGTCTTATGTTGAACTCCGTTTGCGGAGTTCTTCGTTTGGATTTCTTTATGCTATCGGCAAACTTCACCCTCGCTGTATCCGCATACAGCTTCGGGCATACCCTGTCGGGTTCAGTTTACCAATTCTGCATCCATTTTCTCTGCGCTTTGGTTGATTAAATGGCGCAGAACGCATAAAGAATTTTTATTTATTGTTTAATCTGTTCTTAAGATTTACTTTCTTTGTCTTATGTTGAACTCCGGAAACGGAGTTCTGCATTTTTATTTCTTTATGCTATCGGTAAACTTCACCCTCGCTGTATCCGCATACAGCTTCGGGCATACCCTGTCGGGTTCAGTTTACCAATTCTGCATCCATTTCCTCTGCGCTTTGGGTTGATCTGATAGCGCAGAATTCTCCCTTAAATTTCTGTATTTTCAAAAAAAGCTTGCAAAATTTTCAATATGTATTATAATGGTAATGTATAATAAAAATTTGGAGGTATAAAATTATGAAAAAGATTTTAGCACTTATACTCGTAGTAGCGCTTACAATCTGTGTATTCACAGGTTGCGGCAAGAAGGATGCACAGGAAAATGCAGCAGAAGCTCTTCCTGTACTCAAAATGGCAACAAATGCGGCTTTCCCTCCCTATGAATTTAAGGAAGGCGAAAACTTTGTTGGTATTGACGTCGAAATCGCTCAGGCAATCGCAAAGGAACTCGGCTACGAGCTTGAAATCGTAGATATGGAGTTCGATTCAATCATCACAGCTGTTAATTCAGGTGAGGTTGATTTCGGTATGGCAGGTATGACAGTTACAGAAGAAAGACTTCTTGAAGTTGACTTCTCTAACAGCTATGCAACAGGTATTCAGTCTGTAATCGTTCTTGAAGGTTCTTCAATCAAATCACTTGACGACCTTGCAGGTAAGAAGATTGGCGTTCAGCTCGGTACAACAGGCGATTTCTACGCTTGCGACGACTTCGGTGAAGAAAACGTTGAAAAGTACAGCAAGGGTGCAGACGCAGTCCTCGCTCTTAAGGGTGGCGACGTAGACGCTGTTATCATTGATAATGCTCCTGCAGAGGCTTTCTGTGAAGCAAACGAAGGTCTTGCAATTCTTGGCACAGAATACGCTGTAGAAGACTATGCAATCGCTGTAAGCAAGGAAAACCCCGAGCTTCTTGAAAAGATCAATGATGCTCTTGACAAACTTACAGAAGATGGTACAATTGCAACAATCGTAAGCAAGTACATTTCTGCTGAATAAAATCGGCTGTTAAGAAAACATAGTTTTTTCAAAGACAGAAGAGCTTTCTTCTGTCTTTGTTTTGCTCAATAACAAAATTGAAAGGCAGGATGTTTATGTCCACAAAAAAGAAAATATGGATATCTGCCATATCTCTCGTAGTCATTATCGGAGTTGTTTTTGCAGGAATTGCACTTTTTAAAACCGGAGGCAAGGCAAAAAATATTTCTGCAGAAGAAGCGCAGGCGCTTGTTAATAAGGAATTTGATGCAATTGCATCCACGGAAGTTACAAAATTCATTGCAGAAAACAATGAAATTGTTGTAAATTCGCTTTCCTATGGTGACGAAAAAAATGTAATCCTTGAATGTACGATAAAAACTATCGATGTTCATTCTGCGGTTTCACCTTCTTATGATGAATTTATGAGTGCGGAAGCAAAAGATAACCTCGGTATGTACAAATCACGAACTGTTTTCAGAAAAGAGTTCAGCAACAACATCATAGCACTTCTGGAAGATGAAGAAAAAACCGAAGCATCTTGCACAATTCAGATTTTCGACACGGAAGAAGGATACAAAGTCTATACAGACCCTGCGGTTGTTGATATAATTTACGGCAGTAGCAGTAAAATTTCAGAAGATATTTCCGGAAGAACAACATTTGTTGACGAATTCGGTGAAACAAAACAGATCGGCTCAACAAATGTTACAAGAGGATTTATAGAGTGCTTCAATACGAAATATGATTCCGCAAAGCCTGACACAGGAACGTGGCTTTCAAAGAAAATTACAGCCTTTAAAGACGACTTCCATCGTATTTTCATATCTCACGGCAGATGGAAAACTATTTTCAAAGGTCTTGGTGTAACACTTCAGCTTACATTTTTTGCACTTCTTATAGGTGTTCTTATCGGCTTTGTTATCGCATTTATCAGATGCACAGCGGACAAGCTTCCGAAAAAGAATCTTATTCTTTCCCTGCTTAACCAGATTGCAAAGCTCTATATTTCAATCATAAGAGGAACGCCCGCTATGGTGCAGATAATGATAATTTATTTCGTTATCTTTATGCCCATGGGTGTAAGTAAATTTGTTGCCGCTGTAGTATGTTTCGGATTAAACTCCGGTGCTTACGTTGCAGAAATTGTCCGTGGTGGTATTATGAGTGTTGACGAAGGTCAGACAGAAGCCGGCAGAAGCCTTGGTTTCGGATATATGAGCACAATGTTCTATATTATTCTTCCCCAGGCGTTCAAGGCAGTTCTTCCTGCACTCGCAAACGAATTTATCGTTCTTCTTAAGGAAACATCTATTGCATTTTACATTGGTCTCGGCGACCTTATGTATTCAGTCAATGCAATCCGAGCGGCTACATACACACAGTTTATGCCCCTTATTGCCGCAGCGATTATTTATCTTGTAATGGTGCTTGTATTGTCCAAGCTTGTAAGTATACTTGAAAGGAAGCTGAGAAATAATGAGCGATAATAAAATTATTATTAAAACAGAAAATCTCTCCAAGTGCTTCAAGGGTACTATACATGCGCTTAACGACGTAAACACAGAAATCAAGCGCGGTGAAGTGGTTGTCGTAATCGGCCCTTCGGGAAGTGGTAAGTCCACTTTCCTGCGTTCTCTTACACGTCTGGAAGAGCCTACGGGCGGACATATTTATTTTGACGGAACTGACGTTATGTCTCCTAAAACAGACCTTAATATGATTCGTCGCAAAATGGGAATGGTGTTTCAGCACTTTAATCTTTTTCCCCATATGACGCTTCTTCGCAATATGACTATTGCTCCTACAAAGCTTCTCGGAATATCCAAGGAGGACGCTGAAAAAAAGGCACTTGCACTTTTAAAGAGAGTTGGTCTTGAAGACCGTGCGAATGCATATCCTTCACAGCTTTCAGGCGGACAGAAGCAGAGAATTGCTATTGTACGCGCTCTTGCCATGGAGCCTGATGTTATGCTTTTTGACGAGCCGACAAGTGCTCTTGACCCCGAAATGGTTGGTGAAGTTCTTGAGGTTATGAAGGAGCTTGCAAAAGAGGGTATGACAATGGTTGTTGTTACTCACGAAATGGGCTTTGCACGCGAAGTTGCCGATACCGTTATCTTTATGGATGCAGGTAAAATCGCTGCAAAGGGTACTCCCGATGAGATTTTCTCGCCGAATCACGAAAATGCGAGACTTAGGGATTTCCTCGGCAAAGTACTTTAAGAATGCACAATGCATAATGCAAAACAAAAAGCAAACACCATAAGCGGCGTTCACGTAGGGATTATTTGCCCAAAATCCATGATTTCGGCGTATAACTTTGTTGAAAATGCTTGTAATCCGACAGGATAACTTCGCATTTTCGCCTTGTTCTCCGTCCGAACTTATGAATTTTTGGGTGCAA
>JAZRTB010000102.1:0-23082 GCA_045651805.1 Clostridia bacterium | reverse complement strand
CATCAAATGCATAGGGATAATGCTGCATTACATCCGAATCTGCTAACACCTTATAAAGTGCATGAAAATCCCCATCTGTCATTTCTCTTAATAGTAAACGTTCTGTTTCAATAACCATTATTTTTAGCCTCATCAAATTCTAATTTATCTGTAGTTCACCCTCAAGGAGAAGATTATGTTTTGTTCTCGATTTTTTTCGACATCCTTACTAGTCTCGTTTTAAGTCAGGAACAAAAATTTATTCCTTACTTTTCCAAAATGTTCTTTGTGACATTTTATCTTTACCTATTGTTTTTTCATATTTAACAGCATCAAATCTTAAACGATTCGGAAAGAATACAACATCAGCAAATGCAACCATTAAAAGAATGAACACCATATCTTTTTCGGTAACGTAATCAAAATCAACATCATATCTATTTTGTTCACCAATAGTTAACACAGATTTTTTTATAAGTGCAATCTGAACATCATCTTTCATAATTGATATGTAATTATTACTGTGCAGATATATCTCATATAAGCTATTATCAATCATTATTTCTCTTTTTGGTGTACAAAAAGCAACTTTGGTTTTTCCAATTATTTGTTCGTTAAAAAATATATTGTATTTAGGAAATAAGTCTACTGGAATAAATAATTTAGGGATAACCATCAGGATTTTGAGCAGCCAATTTCTTTGTTTCATGGTATATTTAATATTGTTTCCCTTTGACGTAATATTTCTTGACAAAATACCATAATCAAATGAAACTTCAGCCGAAACACTATCATTTTGCTCTATACTATATTCATATTTATTTGAATGCATTTTCCTAGTAATATTAATAAACATAGCAACCTCCAGCAAAATAATTCTCCTACAATATTCGACATTTTTAACATCTTCTATAGACTTGTGTCAAGTCGGGATCAAAAATTATTATAAATTATCATCAAACTTGATATTCTTCTTCGCTGAAACATTCCGAGTAACATTTAACGCTATTGAAAAAATAAAACCAGCAACAATTCCAATTGACATGTAAACCAAATTATAATATGTAGCATCAAAAACCACATTTGGAATTACAAACGGCATTTTAAATCCATAATGATCCAAAGTGTAGAAAAGTGCATATGTACCACCAAAAATCAATGTATACAATACGTTAATTGAAACATGGAAAAATATTAAATATACAAGCAATTCAGTAAACTTTCTAAATCTGCATAGAACAAGTGGTATCAATGATGATATAACTATAATTGTCACTCCCACAACATTTGGTCTAAATAATTTAAGATTATCATAAACAAAATATCCTTTATCTATTAAATTCCCGACAACAACTGACAGAATCACAAATAAAATAGATGATACCACAGCACTTATGATACCTTTAAATATGTATATTTTCATATTCACCACTCCTTTCGCCAATATTCGACATCCAGTATAGGCTCGTGTCAAGTCAGGAGAACAGTGAATAATAAGAACCATCACGAAATATAACGAAATCAAAGATTTCTATATTTCGGAGAACCTTGTTGTGCAAATCACAATAGGACCTACTAATTTTTCCTTAATTTTTCACTGATTTTTTCTTGAACAAAATCCATTAGAACCCGCGAGAATACTGGATTTTCTCGCATCCGATAGTATATGTAAATATTAAAAATCGGCAAACTAATCTTTTAAATTTGAGGACTTGACACGAGTAAAATGTAACCATTCCTGTGTCATTGATTTATTGAAATGTTTTTCTTGATTTTCTTTATCTCAACAATTTGCATAATAAACATAACAATATGTCCCATAACTGCTATGCTCGAAATGGAATTCGCAATACCAGAAAGTGTATCATTATGTATTAAGCCAAAGAAGAAATACATACCACCGATATCGCCACCGTCTGGCATTAACAAATATGCAATAAGATATGAAATAATAAACCACAAATTCAATTTTCTTATTTTTGTAGATTTATCGAAGTATTTAGTAGCAAAAAAATTAGTTAAGAAAAATACCACTGCATGTATAAATGGAATTAACAAAAATGTCATAAAAAATCTTATCCATCCCATATTTAAGAACCAGGATGCGATTACAATCAAAATATAAAATATCGACATCAGTATTGTTCTCTTCTTACCATAAAAATTGTTCTGTTTCAAAACCTTTATTGCTTTTACTATTCCAAAAACAATTAAACCGATTACGAGTAATAATCCTACCATTCCTTTAATAAAGTATGGTAAATATGGCATAAATTTTGATATTAAATTATTAGCTTCCATTTCAACTCTCTCCTTTCAAAAGCTCCCTTGTGTAAAAGAGAGGCTTTTTTTAGTTTCACAATATTCGACAAAGTTCGTGTCAAGTCAGGAACAAAAATTTATTCCTTATTGTGAAAGATAAATGTTGCCACCGGCACTATTATCGCAATAGCGATTACAAACCAAATAGTAAGATTCATTAGTATTCTCCTTTTTACTTTGAAACAGCAACGCTCTCCGCATATCTCACCGTTTCCATTGCATCTTTTGCGTACTTATCCGCACCGATTGCATCGGCGTATTCTTTTGTGAGGACTGCACCGCCGACTACGATTTTTGCCCACGGTGCTTTTTCACGGAGAAGATTTATAGTTTCTTCCATAGCAGGAACAGTTGTTGTCATAAGGGCACTTAGTCCGACAATTGGTGCATTTATTTCGATTGCTTTGTTTACTATATCTTCGGGGGGAACGTCTTTTCCCATATCAATTACGTTGAAGCCGTAATTTTCAAGGAGAAGCTTAACGATATTTTTACCAATATCGTGAATATCACCTTTAACGGTTGCTATAACGAATGTACCTTTGGTAGCACTTGCATCGCTTGTCATAGCGTTTTTAATATTTTCAAAAGCCGCCTTTGCCGCCTCCGCACTCATAAGAAGCTGTGGCAGATAGAAGGTCTTTTCCTCAAATCCTTTTCCTGCAATATCAAGGGCAGGGATAACCTCATTCTGCACAATGTCAAGGGGCTTTTCGGTTTTCAGAAGCTCTTTCGTAAGCTCCGACGCCTGATCCTTAAGACCTTTCACTATTGCTCTTTGCAAAAGAGATTTATACTCCGCTTCCGTTTTTTGAGGTGCAGACTGCACTGCCGTAGCAGTTTCGGTATAATTTTCAAAAAATGATATGTAATCTGCACAATTATCGTCAAGTCCGTGAAGTGCACGGTATGCATAGTACACCTTCATCATAGCATCTGAAAAAGGATTCATAATAGCCGCAGAAAGTCCGTTTTCGAGCGCCATTGCAAAAAACGTACTGTTCACCGCATCACGGACAGGAAGTCCGAAAGACACATTCGACACACCGAGTGATGTGTGGCAACCGAGGTTGTTTTTGATATATTTCAACGCACCGAGAGTTGCAACAGCCGCATTTTTATCCGCACTGATAGTCATTGCAAGAGTATCAAAAATAATATCCTTTTTATCAATGCCGTATTCTTCT
This sequence comes from Clostridia bacterium, assembly GCA_045651805.1. GTDB lineage: Bacteria > Bacillota > Clostridia > UMGS1883 > UMGS1883 > UMGS1883. Next base: position 19,594 of record JAZRTB010000102.1, on the reverse strand, counting down.
GCCACTTTAAGGATTTTTTCTGCGATAGCCACTCTTCCCTCAATATCAGTCGGGATTCCGTTCTCGTCAAGGGTAAGGGCAACTACAAGACCGCCGTACTTCTTAACAAGCGGAAATACTGCGTGCATACTCTCTTCTTTACCGTTTACGGAGTTAATCATCGCCTTGCCGTTGTAACGGCGGAGTGCCGCTTCCATAGCATCGGGATTTGAAGTATCAATCTGAAGTGGAAGGTCAATTATTGCCTGCAGTTCACAAACTGCGTTTTTAAGCACAGTTTTTTCGTCAATATCGGGAATACCCACGTTGACGTCAAGGATATGCACACCTTTTTCCTGTTGCTTTATACCCTCGCCAAGGATGTAATCCATATTATTTTCAATAAGAGCCTGCTTCATCAGTTTTTTACCGGTGGGATTGATTCTTTCACCGATAAGGATGGGAGAGTCCTTGAACTCCATCGCGTGGGTATAAGAGGACACTACAGTAATATTCTTCTTTATGATTTCTTTGGGTATAATGCCCTTTATTTTTTCGCTTACTGCCTTTATGTATTCGGGAGTTGTACCACAGCATCCGCCAACAACTCTTACACCTTCGCAAACTGCCGAAAAAACATCTTCCGAAAATTCTTCCGGCAAAACATCATACACGGTTTTTCCGTTTTCACTTTTCGGAAGTCCTGCATTAGGCTTAAGAACAACAGGAACCGAGGAAACCGAAAGAAGCCTTTCCACAACAGTTTTAAGTTGTTTTGGACCGAGGGAACAGTTTGCACCGATTGCATCTGCGCCCATACCTTCAAGCATCGCCACCATAGCTTCGGGAGATGCACCTGTCATAAGCTTGCCATCCTCGCCATAGGCGTTTGTTACGATAACAGGCAGGTCACAGTTTTCCTTAACTGCAAGAAGTGCCGCCTTTGTTTCGTAACTGTCGTTCATTGTTTCTATAGTTACAAGGTCAACGCCATACTTTACGCCAAGCTTCACAACTTCGGAAAACACGCTTACAGCTTCTTCAAAGTCGAGATCACCGTATGGCTTAAGAAGCTTTCCTGTAGGACCTATATCGAGAGCGATAAACTTTTCCTGTTTTCCCGATGATTCTTCCCTTGCCTTTTTGGCATTGTCAACGGCACATTTTATGATTCCATCAAGCTCACTTCCCGAAAATTTAAGGGAATTTGCACCGAATGTATTGGTATTTACGACATTACTGCCTGCATCAAAATAGTCACGGTGAATCTTTACAATTGCATCTGCGTGAGTAATATTCCAAATTTCGGGATGTTCTCCTGGCAAAAGTCCCTCTTTCTGCAAAAGAGTACCCATACCTCCGTCAAGAATAACTATATTATTTTTCAAGAAATCACGTATATTCATAATTTCACTCCTATTATCGCTGTAACTGATTTTGAAGGGGACATCATCATACTGTCATTAAGGGAAAGCCCTATATTTTTAGGGCAGTCAAGAAGTCTGAAAATATCTTTTTGCAATTCTACGGGCAGGTCTCCATATCCCGGACTGAATCTGGGGCGGGTATTTTTATACATTCTTTTGATTTCGTCATTAAAAAGGTCGCACAGACTTTCTATTCTTTCTGCACCGATTGCCTGAAGCATAACCGCTTTTGCAGGAGAAATCCTTCCGTATTTTGCAATAAGTCTGTCAATTTCCACACCAACTGTTGCACCAAAAATCACAGCACTGTCACACCCCGAAAGATTTTTTCCAAGACTTTTGCTGTCTGTCTTTGAAAAAACAAAATCTATCGGCACACATGTGTAACACACATTGTAGGTAAAAGCATTCTTCGAAACTTCAATACAGTCCGAAAGAAGCTTCATCGTGCTTTCATCCGCAGTTTTGCATCCTGCATATCTCAATATTTCTTTTTCGTTAAACGCCGGTGCATCATAAGTCTTTTTTAAAATAACCACTTATATCTTCCCCAATATATCTGAAAGATTACTCTGTATTTTCTGTGCCACAACAGGCTTATTCATTGAATAAACGTGAACATTCATTATATTATTCGCGTAAAGGTCAATTATCTGATCCGTTGCATAAGCAATACCTGCCTGCATCATAGCCTTCGGGTCAGAACCGAATTTATCGACAATACTCTTAAACCTCTGCGGCATAAAGGAGCCTGAAAGCTTAATCGCCCTCTCCACCTGATTGGCGTTTGTTATAGGCATAATTCCTGCAATTACGGGAACTGTTATTCCTGCTTCCCTGATTTTATAAAGGAAATTATAAAGAAGATTGTTGTCAAAAAACATCTGTGTTGTAAGGAAGTCACATCCTGCATCAACCTTTTCCTTAAGGTGACGGATGTCCTCTTTCTGATTTATGCTTTCGGGATGCACCTCGGGATAGCACGCCGCACCGATACAGAAATCAGGGTCGGTTTCTTTCAGTTCACGAATAAGGTCAACGGCGTAGCGGTAGTCCCACGTACTTCTGTCATCGTTAATTTTTTCTTCGGGAATGTCACCGCGAAGTGCCATTACGTTTTTTATACCTGCATCTTTTATAGCACCGATTCTTTCCCTTACGGTTTCCTTTGTAGATGACACGCAGGTAAGATGTGCAAGAGTTGAGACGCCGTAGGTTTCCTTGATATTTTTCGCAATTTCAAGGGTATATTTACTCGTACCGCCACCTGCACCATATGTAACACTCATAAAAGACGGGCGTAATTTTGCAATTTCTTCCGTTGCTTGTTTCACGCTTTCAAACGAGGTATCCGTTTTAGGAGGGAAAACCTCAAAAGAAAGGGAAAGCTTTTCTTCTTTAAAAAGTTCATTAAGCTTCATTTGTATATCTCCTTACAAGTTGAGATTTATATAAATTCCGTTATGGTCTGACGCATATTTTCCGTCAACCCTTGCATCAATTATTTTAAAATCATTTGCCTTGACCTTATCGTTTATAAAGCAAAAATCAATATGGTCAGCGCCTTTGCCGTAACCGTTATATGTAGGTCTGCGGTCGTTCACCGTTGCGGAGTTTGCATCGGTAAAATACGAAGTCATCGCATTATATCCGCCACTTCCTACACCCATATTGAAATCACCAACTACAAAGGTAGGATTATCGGATATGGTTTTACTGTATTCAATAATAAGATTTGCACTTTTTATCTGACCGTTTTCACCGAATCCGAAGTGGGTGTTCATAAAGGTGAATTTTTCTCCCGTTAATCGGTCTTTCAAAACAACATATGTACAGATACGGTAGCAGTCATACACTTCGTCCCACCCCTTTGACTTTTTGCGGGGAGTGTCTGACAGCCAGAATCTGCCCTTTTTAATACAAGCAAATTTTTTCTTGTTCCACAGAATGGGGGTTGATTCACGGGTTTTTGAATCTCTGTACTTATTATACATTTTATATTTTTTATTGCGGAACTTTTTAATATGCTTTTTCCATATCGGTTTATACTCCTGAAAACCTATCACATCGGCATCGTATTCCGACAATAGTTTTTCAAGCCTCGGATACCTTTCCTCAACAGAATTTCCGTCAGGGTCGTCGCAATTTCTGATATTAAAACTGATTACCTTGAGTTCCATAAAATCAATTCCTTACGCATACTTATAGATAGTATTATTATATCACTTCTGTTATTGCAAATCAAGGTTAAAACTGCTTTATTCCAGCGTTTTTTGCCAAAAAAGAAGCTCTTGTAATAACAAGAGCTTCTTTTTCAATGAACTTTATTATGAGCTTCTCTTACGGGTACTTTTTCCTTAAAAAGAAGGGTGATACACCAAAGACCTGCAAGTCCTACAACGGTATAGATAATTCTGCTTAAAATTGCAGTCTGACCACCGCATAAAAGTGCCACAAGGTCTACTCCGAAAAGTCCGATTGCACCCCAATTGAGTGCACCGATTATTGTCAGTACCAATGCTGTGTTATCCATAATTCCAACTCCCTTTTTACATAGTTGCTCTTTAAGCATCTATTCACAGTATAAACAACAAATCGTACTTTTATACACTTTTTTTGAAAATTTTCCGAACAAACGTTTGCTTTTTGTAAATTTATATGTTATACTTAATGTAAAGGACGGCGAAAAATATGTATTGTTGTTTTACAGGGCATAGACCCGAACAATTACCATGGGGTGCCAATGAAGAAGATCCTCGATGCACATTGCTTAAAGCAAGTCTTGATTCCGTAATAAATCAGGCAATTACAGACGGGTACACCGATTTTTACTGCGGAATGGCACGCGGAATTGACACATACGCGGCAGAAACCGTTTTAGAAAAAATGAAGACCGACAAAAACATTCTTCTGCATGCAGTTCTCCCCTGCCCCGATCAGCACGAAGCCTGGCCGGAAAAGGACCGCATACGCTATGAGAGGATTCTTGATTTGTCAAGCAGCAGAACTCTTATAAGTCCTGTGTACACGGACACTTGTATGCTCACGAGAAACAGATTTATGGTTGATAATTCCACAAGACTTATAGCTGTATGGAACGGATATTTCAAAGGTGGTACTGCTTACACGGTCCGATATGCAAAAAAGCAAGGAAAAGAAATTCATCTTATAAGACCGGGAGATGCATCAATAACTGTATTTTAAAAAGCGTTTTCAGTTTCAAAACTGAAAACGCTTTTCTTAAATTTCATTATATATTTCAGGGAACACTTCTATACTACGCTTAAGGATTCCGTTAATGTGTGCAATTACTGTACCGTAATTTGCAAAAGGAACACCTTGAATTTCTGCTTTTCTCTGTCTTGCAGAAACTTCATTTTCCGTAATCATACAGCCACCGCAATGGATAATTGCTCTGTATTCTGACAAATCATCAGGAAATTCCTTACCTGATACCGAATCAAAAACAATATTTTTCCCACTTTTTTTCTTAATCCATCCGGGGATTTTCACAGTACCTATATCGTTACATTGTCTGTGATGAGTACACCCTTCCGCAATGAGAATCTTGTCACCGTCACAAAGATTTTCAATCACCTTTGTGGCTTTCACCGCAGATTCAAGAAATCCCTTGTGATACGCCATAAGAATTGAAAAAGAGGTTAAACGGACATCCTTGGGAATAGTCTTTTCCACTTCTCCGAAAACCTGACTGTCGGTTATAATAACCGATGGACTTTCCTTTAACTTCTCAAGAGCGCCCTTAAGCTCGTCCACCTGAACAACAAGTGTAACCGCACCTATATCAAGAAGATTACGAAGCACCTGTTGTTGGGGAAGTATTATTCTTCCCTTTGGGGCGGCTTCATCAATGGGAGTTACAAGAATAACCGTGTCTCCTTTTTTAACAAAGGATTCTGTGTATCCTCTGTCCTTTTTGTATGGCATTACGCGTGCAAGAAGTTCCTTAAATTCGTGTATATTCTCTCCTGTCAGCGCACTGACATAGATTTCGTTTTCTTTAAGAGCTTCCTTATTATCTGCAATGTCCGCTTTATTGTACGCAACGACATACGGAATTTTTCTATTTTCAAAAAGCTCCTTCAATGATTTATCCGTATCGGTAAATCCCGCCTCCGCATCAATAGCGAGCACCGCAACGTCAATTTCATCAAGAACTTTTTTTGTTCTCTCCATTCTTTCGGGACCCAGCACGCCATCATCGTCAAAGCCCGGAGTATCTATAATCACAACTGCCCCGAGAGGAAGAAGCTCCATCGTTTTTCTCACAGGGTCGGTAGTAGTTCCGCTGACAGGAGAAACTATAGCCGTATTCTGACCTGTTACAGCATTGACAAGACTTGACTTTCCCACATTTGTGCGACCGAAAAAGCCTATATGAATCCTTTCTGTCACAGCAGTACCGCTATGATTCATATTAATCACTTTCCTCTTTAAAAACGTAAATTTTTCTTGGGATTAACAATATCACGCCAGTCAAGGTCGCCACGTTCAAGACCGTGTATAAGCACTTCCGCAGTAGCAATATTTGTTGCAAGGGGAATATTATGAACGTCACAAAGTCTGAAAAGCGCACTTACATCAGGCTCATAGGATTGCATTGTAAGAGGGTCTCTGAAAAAGAGAACAAGGTCAATCTCGTCATATGCAATATAAGCACCAATCTGCTGATCACCGCCCTGAGGTCCTGAAAGCAATCTGTGAACTTCAAGTCCCGTTGTTTCGTTGATAAGACCACCTGTCGTTCCTGTTGCAATAAGGTTATGCTTTGAAAGTATGCCCTTATAAGCAATACAGAACTGAACCATTAATTCCTTCTTTTTATCATGTGCAATTAAAGCTATATTCATTCTCTGACTCCTTAATCCTAAACCATATCAACAGATACGGTTGCCTCCAACCGACACAACGACTGCGAAACATTTTTCACGCACACAGTAATTGCCTCGGAGTTTCCTCCTGTGTATTTTGTCAAAACCGATATAATATCTTTTCTGATTCTATCTGCAGTAGCACTATCGGGTACATTCATTCTATCACGATTTATAACAGTTTTCAATCTGTTTTTTGCGCGAAGAACAGAGTTGCCTCTGAATTCAGAAAAAAACCTTTTCATAAGGCCCTCCTATCTTTTTGAAAATAACTTGCTGAAAAATCCCTGCTCCAATTTCATAAGTTCAACATTTTCTCCGCCGAGACGCTTTGCAACATTTCTGTACGCCTGTCCCGCCATTGATTTCTCATAAGATGCCACATACTCACCATTATTTGCCGCAACAATTATTTTTTCATCATCCGGCACAACTCCGAGAAGGTCAATTGCAAGAATATCAAGCATATCTTCAATACTTAACATACTTCCGTTTTTAACCATTTTGGGTCTTAATTTATTTATGACAAGCTTTATATCCGTAATATCGTGCTTTTCAAGAAGCCCGATAATTCTGTCTGCGTCACGCACACTTGAAACCTCGGGCATCGCAACAACAATAGCCTTTTTTGCCGCCGCAACCGCATTTTCAAATCCCTGCTCTATTCCGGCAGGGCAGTCAATAAGTATGTAGTCAAAACTTTCTTCCATCTGCCTTACAATATGCTTCATCTGTGTTGTAGTAACTGCACTCTTATCTCTTGACTGTGCCGCAGGAAGAAGGAAAAGTCCTTCAAAACGCTTGTCCTTCACAAGAGCTTTTGTATAAGGACATTTATTTTCCGCAACGTCAACAAGGTCGTACACGATACGATTTTCAACACCCATAATAACATCAAGATTACGAAGTCCGATATCCGTATCAATCATTGCAACTTTTTTGCCCGCAAGAGCAAGTGCCGCACCTATATTTGCGGTAGTGGTAGTCTTACCTACTCCACCCTTACCGCTTGTCACAACTATTATTTCACACATTTGTTTCACCCCACGGGTATTTTATCATATTTTTGTTATGCAGTCTACATTTGTTTCACAAACACTGCAAGATAATTTCGCCATTTTCCGCCACAGCTATTGCCGCACCGACATTTTTCATCTTTTTGTTGTAAGAATAGACTTTGCCTATCCTTATCTGGGAAGGGCACATATATGTCGCATATACTTTTCCGCCTTTTTTAACATAGGCGTTCCCTCTGAGTGCACCTATAACCGTTATGTTTCCCGATGCAGAAACCGTTGCTCCGGGATTAACATCTCCGATTATAAGCACATTCCCATCCGACACAACCTCTTCTCCGCTGCGAAGGGATTTTTCAACTACTTTGCATATAGCCTCATCTTCTGCGAGGGAATACCTGATTTTTTCTGAAGTAAGCTTTTGCTTTTTTACAAATTCCGCATTTTTACCAAATACTTTTTTAACTGCCTTTGCAAAAAGTATTTCTTCATCGTATGAAAATTCTGTTCCCGAGTACGAAACCCTGACATTATCATCTGTAAAAAAGCTTCTGACTTCACCCGACAGTTTCATAAGCTCTTCTCCTGCTTCCTTTACAGAAAGCTTTTGCGAAAACACAAGCTGAATTCCGTCTGCGAAGCCTTTGATACAAAGCTTCTTCATAATCACTCCCCTTTTATTATCGTGTCAATGCATTTGTTATCATATCGTTGTCTTCCGCATTGTCAAAATATGCATCAACTACTTTTCTTACAACATTTGCAGTTCTTGAACCGCTGCCTGCTTTTTCAATGACGCAGGCAATTGCAATCTGCGGCTTGTCATACGGTGCATAAGCAACACAAACACCATTTGTATATGACCCTGATGTCTGGGCACTGCCGGTCTTTGCAGCAACAGCTACATCACATCCTGCAAAAGCCTCCTGTGCGGTACCTTCCGTAACAACCCTTCTCATACCCTCTGTAATAGCAGTTCTTGTAGCCTCATCCATTCTGATTGTATCAAGAATTTCAGGTTTTATCTCATCGCCCGGAGTCTTATTCTCATTTTCAATTGATCGGATAAGATGGGGACGATATCTTGTTCCGCCGTTGGCTATTGTTGCAATATAATTTGCGAGCTGAAGCGGAGTGACAAGGGTATCCGACTGACCGATTGCCGTCTGGCATACGTCACCTGGGTACCAGATTCCACCGCTGCTTTCTCTGTTTTCGGTACTTGCAATAACACCGCTTCTTTCTTCATCGGCAAGCTCTATACCGCTTTTCTGCCCGAATCCGAATTTTTTGGCGTACGAAACTATTTTATCTATTCCGAGACGTCTTCCCACATCAAAGAAGAACACGTTACACGAATCCCTGATCGCTTCCGCAACATTGATATATCCGTGCGTAGTACCCTTCTGATTATAAATCCAGCATCCCGGCTGATAGTCTTTGAAATAGGTGTACTTACCCGAGTCATAAATTCTTTCGTCAGGCGTTATAATACCTTCTTCAAGTGCCGCCGCACCTACAAGAAGTTTGAAGGTTGATGCGGGAGAATACGTTCCCGCAAGAGCACGGTTGAAAAGCGGATTTGCAGGATTTTCTATAAGAGAATTATAGTCCTGCGTAAATGTTTCAATTTCATAAGTGGGATAAGATGCCATAGCAAGCACATCACCCGTATTAACATCAATAACCACTATACTTCCCGCGTTTGCATCTCTGCCACTATCGGCATCTGTCGCCGCCGCACTTATTTCAAGTATGGTATCACGGAGAGCTTCCTCGCAGGCAAGCTGCATATCAAGGTCTATTGTAAGAGTGACATTTCTACCGCTGACAGGTTGCTTTATAACACTCTGACCTGTTGAAGAACCTGCAGCATTACGAAGGGTGCTTCCGGCACCATTCTCACCCCTGAGATATTCTTCAAGATATTTCTCAATACCGCTTTTACCGATATGTGAATTTATACTGTATCCGCTATCCTTATTACTTTCATATTCCTCGGAATTTATAATACCTACACGACCGAGCATATGAGCCCCAAGCGCCCCGTAGGGATAAGTTCTTATAGGCTGGGTAATAACGCTTACATCGGAGAACTTTTCCTCCTGCTCTTTTATTACAGTTATTTTTTCAATCGGAACATCTTCCATAAAGAGATACGGTGATGACATTGAAAAACCTTTTTCAACCATATTAATACGTGTTGCCGTGATAAAAACTTTCTCTTTCACGGTATAATCTGAAGAAATCTCGTATTTTTCAATGAAGTTATTCATCAAACTTTCTGCCGTTTCAGACGAAGAAACTCCATTTTTCTCCTTCCAGGAAGAAACAACCTTTTCATCCGGATAAAAAGCGTACTTACCGTTTTCTTCAACAATCGGCAATACTGAATAATCAACACTTACGCTCTCTGACATAATTCCGTACAGATTCTTTATGAGGGTATTAAGCTCTTTTTGGGTTCTGTCACGATTACTGAGGATATAAACATTATATCCCGTACGGTTTGACACTATCGGACGACCGTTACGGTCAAGAATTTCTCCACGTGGTGCGAGAAGTTCAATACTGTGTTCAGTACGCAAATCACTCTTAAGACGATAGTAAGCACCGTTTGCAAGCTGAAGATTTACAAGGCGTGTGGCAAGGACTATAAAAGATACCGCCATCACTATATAAAAAGCAATATATCTTTTTGTTTTCATGCGATATCCTCCTTTACGGAGTCAGTCACTTTTGCTTTAGCATTTTTTATGCGCTGATGCAAAACCACAAAAGCAAGTGCAAAAATCGCACCGAATACCCCTTTTACAAGTATATTTGCCCCTAAAAATCCGATTGTTACAGGATAGCCGAAAAGTGTCTTGAACACAGTAAGCACAATTTCCATTATTGCTACTGCTGAAAAAGTCACCCAACTCATAAGAAGCGGCGAATTATCGGTATTATCGTTCACCGCAAGGCTCACACCTATTGCAAGATACATATAAATCAATATATTTATCCCGAATATGTTTCCGTAAAGTGCATCGGCAACAAGACCTGCAAAGCCACCTATAAGTGCCGCCGGCAATACTCCTGCAGAAACAGAGCACATAATAATCGCAACTACGAGAATATCAGGAGAGCATGACAATATTTTAATGTCTTCAAAGATAATACTCTGGGCAAGAAATGCCAGATATATTCCCAGCACTTTCCATAAATATTTCACCAAATTCACTCCTATTTGCTTACAAGTACAGTATCAATATTGTTAATATTAACACTTGACTCAATGGTTGCACTCAAGGTAAGATTTCTGGCATCTTCCTTGATTTCAACTACTTTACCGATGAGAATACCTCTCGGGAAAACTCCGCCTGTTCCTGACGTTTCAATCATATCGCCTACAACAGTCTTTGCGGATTTATCAATATAGTTCATACTGCATTTACCGTTAAGTGCCTGAGTTGCAGATGACTCTACTATACCCATATCTCCGCTTCTGAGACAAATTGCGCCTACCGAACATTCAGAGTCATAAATAGTCTTTACTTTGGAATAATTATATCCCACTTCATACACAACACCAACAAGACCTTCAGGAACAATTACAACAGCATTTTTCTTTATGCCGTCCTTTGAGCCTTTGTCAATGGTGATGGTATTGTGAAACTCACTACTGTCACGGGCAATGATATTTGCACCGACATATTCAAGATTCGTCTGCCGTTCTTTAAGTTCCAGAAGTCCGTGTAATCTCTCATTCTCCGTCTTGTACCCTTCAAGCATTCTTATCTGTGACTGAAGCTCCAGAATTTCCGTCTTCAATTCTCTGTTTTCATTGGCATTTTTTCCCGATGAAAATAAATTTACAAAAAAGTGCTTTGTTCCGTTCACGGTAACTGCCGTCAATTTTTGCAAAGGCGAAAATACCGTTCCCGTAACATTTGATACTGCTGTGTTTCCCGTTTTAAAAGAAATTCCTGCAACAATAAGCACAACGACGGTTATACACAATATTATGATTGTATTTTTTTTACCAGGTTTTTTCATATTGTTTGGTTTCCTTTCAGATAGTTATACCAAATTCATTTTCAAGAAGCTTGAACAATGCACATACGGGAAGTCCTACTACATTGAAATAATCACCATCAATTTTTTCAACAAACTTACTTCCCCTCATCTGTATACCGTAAGCACCCGCTTTATCCATAGGCTCACGGGTTTTTATGTATGCATCAATCTCATCATCCGAAAGTGTGCGGAATGTGACAAGAGTTTTCTCGCATTTCGCCACAGACTCACCATTTTTACAGTTTACAACACAGTAACCCGTGCAAACCTCGTGAGTATTACCGCTTAATTTTTTGAGCATATCACGAGCATCGTCCTCATTTTCCGGTTTTCCGAATATCTCACCATTCAGGCATACACAGGTATCTGCACCGATAACTATTGTATTTCCTGAAAAAGAGCGTGCAACGTCTGCCGCCTTAAGGAGAGCAAGCTCCGTCACCATTTTTTCCGCTGGTAATCCGTTAAATACATCCTCATCTACATTTGAGGGCATAATTTCGGCATCTATTCCGACATTTTTAAGAAGTTCCTTACGCCTCGGAGATTTTGACGCAAGAACAAAAAGCAGTTTACTCATAATATATAATCCTTATCCTAATATTTTTTCTTTGTAAGAATTAATGCATTCCTCAATAATTTTTTCGGCTTCTTCCCTGCCGAGAATTTCGTTAACAGACGTCTCTTTATTTTCAAGCATCTTATACACTTCAAAGAAATGCGATATCTCCCTTGACATATGTTCGGGAAGTTCTTCAAGATTTTTATATGCCGCATAGGTCGGATCAGAGAAAGGAATTGCGATAATCTTCTCGTCAATCTTTCCCCCGTCAATCATTTTAAGAACACCGATGGGATAGCATCTTACAAGAACAAGGGGATCAATTATTTCCTGACAAAGCACGAGCACATCAAGAGGGTCCCCGTCATCAGCATAAGTACGGGGAATAAATCCGTAGTTTGCAGGATAGTGAGTAGATGTATAAAGAACTCTGTCAAGGATAATCATACCGGTTTCCTTGTCAAGCTCATACTTATTTTTTCCGCCCTTGGGAATTTCTATAACCGCAAGGAAATCGTCTTTTTTTATTCTTTCAGGGTTTACATTGTGCCATACGTTAAACATCAGACATTCCTCCTTAAATGCTTGGGATAGTGGTTTTTAGCCACTCCGTCACTCAATTTATACCACCCGACAGGAAATTCATCATTATAGAGCATTACACCAAAGCCCTTTTCCCCGTCGTTAGCTATAGTCCCTCCTGTCAGATAAAGCTGTATTTCTTCATCCGAAAGAGATATTGTTCTTTTGAAATCATCTTTCTTAAGAGCCATACACAGATGATGCGACGGCTCAAACCTTCCCTTTTTAACCTCACCGAGAAGAAGTCCCGGACGAACACATTTAATTTTATCAAGAGAAATCATCTCATAAGGCAGAAGGTAAAGATTCTCACCGAAAGAAACAAATCTGCCGTCAAGCTTAATATCAAGATTTTCTTTTTCAAATTTTCTGTAAGATTCAATTGCATCCTTCTTTGCCTCTGCGGGAAAAGAGGTCTTTTTTTCCGTCTTTACCCCGCCTTTATGCATAAGTGCGGAGAAATGCCCCTCACCCTTTACTTTGTGCGGCATAAGTCGATGCATTGAAATTATTTCAATATCAGGATGCCGTTTTTGAAATTCATTACACACATCCTCATTTTCAACCTTTGCGAAGGTGCAGGTTGAATATACCATATATCCTCCCGCTGCAAGCATTTTATATGCAGAGTCAAGGATACCAAGCTGTCTTACTGCACAGGCTTCGGTATGCTCAACACTCCACTCCTGCACGGCAACCTCATCCTTTCTAAACATACCCTCACCGCTGCAGGGGGCGTCAACCATTATTCCGTCAAAGAACTCTTCAAAAAGTTTCTCCATTTTTTCGGGATACATATTCGTAACAACGGCGTTTTTAACGCCCATGCGTTCAATATTTTCGCAAAGTATTTTTGCGCGGTTTGCTATAACTTCATTGGCAACAAGAAGTCCGCTTCCGCCAAGCTTTGAAGCAAGCTGGGTACTTTTACCGCCGGGGGCGGCACAAAGGTCAAGAATCTTATCACCGCTTTTAACAGGCATAAGCTCTGCGGCAATCATCGCCGACGGCTCCTGCGAATAAAAGAGACCTGCTACGCTTGCAGGATGATTACCCTTTTTACCATCGTAGTAAAATCCGTTTTCGCACCAATCTACCCTTTCTCCGCAAAAGTCTACCAACCCGCAGAACTTTTCCGCAGTTGTCTTAAGGGTATTTATACGAAGACCGCTGTATGGCTTGTCCTCATAGCATGCGAGAAAACTTTCATATTCAGTTTGCAAATCTTGTTTCATTCGCGCTTTGAACTTATCGGGAAGCATACTTTTCTCCTTGAACACAATATAGCTAGATTATTATATCATACTCCTTTGTCAAAATAAAGTGTTTTTTGCAGACATAATCAAATTCTTTTAAAAATTTTTCCTATCCCAAAGAAAAAGAGGGCTGTAAAGAAACCCGATTTCTTTACAGCCCCAACCGAAGCAAAAAGTTGTTTCAAACTCCCACTATATATTATTTAAAATTTAACAGTTACTTCTTCCCCTGCTTTTATAAATACCTTTTTAAAATCGCAAAGGCTTTTATGGGGAATATACTCAAACTTCAGAACGGAATAATTAACATCATACTCACCGTTACTTTTAAGGATGACGGTGTTTTCATCTGTCCAGTTTTCAGTAATATTACTGTATGTAAGACCATCACCGAATTCATACACGGGTGTACCTTTAAAGAATTTGTAGGTTCTGTTTTCCATACTGTAGTCCGTAAATTCAGGAAGGTCAGAAAGACTTTCATAGAATGTTATGGGAAGTCTGCCCGACGGCGATACCTTACCAAAAAGGATATCCGCAAGTGCCCATCCGCCCTCGGCACCGGGGTAGAAGCATTGAATGATTGCATTACAATGCTCTTTCGGATAAGCAAGATTCATACAGCTACCGCTGACATTTACATATATAACGGGTTTTCCCGTGGCTACAATTTTTTCAACAAGCACTTGCTGTTCAGGTCTTAAATCAAGTGTACGCTTATCACCGATAAGGAAGTCATTTTCGTTATTGGGGTCGCCGCCCTCGCCTTCCATTTCGGGAGTTATACCCACACAGAGAATAACCACATCAGCGTGATTTGCCGCGATTACCGCGTCTTCAATATTACCGCTGTAAGGCTGCCAGAAAGCACATCCGCCCTCGGAGAAAAGCACCTTTCCGTCAAAGGAATCCTGAATACCGCGAAGGAGCGTTGAATACACTGACGGCATACCATTGTAATTACCGAGAAGTGATGTTTTATAATCTGCATTAGGTCCTATAACGGCAACAGTTTTAATATCCTTTTTAAGAGGAAGAATACCGTCATTTTTAAGAAGCACCATACTCTCCTGCGCCATTTTACGGTTTACTTTTCTGTGCTCATCACATTCTACAACAGTATAAGGAATATTGTCATATTCGCAGTCTTCATCAAAAAGCCCAAGACGGAATCTGTCGGTAAATACTTTCACTGCCGCCTCCGTCACAGTTTCTTCATTGATAAGTCCTTTTTTTGCCGCTTCTCCAAGACTTCTGTAAACCGTTCCGCAATTAAGGTGACAACCGCCGTTAAGTCCGTATGCCGCACTCTCTATTTCATTTTCGGTAGTGCCGTGGTATTTGTGAAAATCAAGGATAGCACCGTAGTCAGAAACGAAAACTCCGTTAAAACCAAATTCGTCAAGTTTTTTATTCAGATACTCACTTGCACAGCAGGATTCACCGTTCATTCGGTTATATGCCCCCATTACAAGTGACGGGTCAGCATTTTCAATACAATATTTAAATGCAGGAAGGTATGTTTCGTTAAGGTCTTTTTCACTGACCTTTACATCCATTGTATGCCTGCAGAATTCGGGGCCGCTGTGCACCGCATAGTGTTTAACAGTTGCATCAGTCTTTCTGTACTTTCCGCTTCCCTGAAGACCTTTTATGTAAGCTACACCAAGCCTACCTGTAAGGCAAGGGTCCTCTCCGTAGGTTTCGTGTCCTCTGCCCCATCTGGGGTCACGGAATATATTGATATTCGGTGAAAACAGAGTGATACCCTGATCCTTCTTCGTTTCACCGAATTTTCGGTATTCATTGAATTTTGCTCTTGCTTCTGTTGAAGCGATGTCACCGACTTTCTCCAAAAGCTCCTCATCAAAGCTTGCCGCCATACCGATTGCCTGTGGGAACACCGTTGCAGTTCCGCTTCTTGCCATTCCGTGAAGAGCCTCACTCCACCAGTTGTAGGCAGGAATTCCAAGTCTTTCTATAGCAGGCGAGTCGTGTCTTAACTGACTCATTTTTTCTTCAAATGTCATTTTGGAAACGAGCTCTCTTGCTCTTTCTTCAAATGTCATAAAACCACCCCTTTATTGCTATCATATCATAGTTTTATCCTCTGAAAAAGTGTATATCTTGCTTTTTTTAAGACAAATCTTGCTTTTTATATGCAGAGGGTGTCACACCATAGCTCCTTTTAAAGCAACGGCAGAAGGTATTTACATTTTCATATCCGCACTCATAAGCTATTTCCGTAAGACTCTTCCTTGTAGTTTTTATAAGGTTTGCCGCATATTTGCTGCGTACATCCCCAAGATACGTCCTGAAAGGAATTTTAAGCCGGTCACAGAATATATGTGCAATATAGGATTCGCTATAACCGAATTCTTTGGAGAGAAATTTTATTGTAAGAGGTTTTTGAAAATTATTGTCTATATATTCCACCAGGCTCGGTGCAAGATTGAAATCCTCGGTGTTTTTTACGGGAATAAGATTTTCTTCTGCTATTATGTCAGAAAGAACAACATATGTCCAGCCCGCAAGCTCCGCTTCTTTTTCTGCCCTGACGATTTTTCTGAAAGCATCTTTCACTATTTCCGAGGTTACTTTTACAATGGGATTTTTCGGTCTGTGAGATATAATAAAAGGCATAAGTCCCGAAAAAACATCTGCATCCGCCACGACTACAATACACTCTGTTCCGAAGGCTTCTTTAACAGAAATATATTCGTGAACTATCCCTGGGAAAACAAGTGCAGCATCACCTGCATCAAGCGTATAAAGAGTTTCCCCCAATTTTATTTTCTGTGTTCCGCTGAAACAATATATAATTTCCACCTTGCTGTGAAAATGCGGTTTAAACTCATGGGAGCAGTCATAATATACGTTATATATTTTGCAATCATTGTTTTCAAAAAGTGTGTGCATAAAACCACCTCTTTTTACATTATAACATAAAATTTACAATAATCAAAGCATATTTTGATGAATTTTTGAAAGCAAATCATATATATCATTACTTTTTCAGATGGTATAATTGACACAAAGGAGGTTTTATTATGAAACTTGAAAAATGGACCAGAGCAAGAAATTTCCCAACGCTTCCCCTTGGAGATAACAATTCAAAAATTGCAGGAAGCAGTCGTCATATCGCCCTTTGCCGTGAGGCTGCCTGCGAGGGAACAGTTCTTCTTAAGAACGACAACAATGTTCTTCCCTTAACAAAAGGCACAAAACTTGCAATATTCGGTATTGCACAGATTGACTATGTACGCGGCGGCGGTGGAAGCGGTGAGGTTTTCTGCGAATATATAAGAAATATTTACGAAGGACTTCGTGAAAAAAGTGACCGTGTCAGCATCTTCCACAAGCTTTCTCTTTATTATCAGAACGCTGTGCTTGAACAGTACGAAAAAGGTCTTGATTACGGAAGACTTACCGAAGCTCCCGTTCCCGATGACTTACTTTCTGAAGCAAAGGATTTCACAGATACCGCACTTATTACAATCTGCCGTTATTCAACAGAAGGTAAGGACAGACGAAACGACGGAACTGATGATTACTATGAATTAAGCAGTGCCGAAAAGGAAATGGTCGAAAAGGTTACTGCTAATTTCAAAAACGTTATAGTAACCCTCAACACCGGTGCAATGATTGACACATCATGGTTTGCGGATAATGACAAAGTTCAGTCTGCCCTTATCGTATGGCAGGGGGGTATGGAAGGCGGTCTTTCCGTTGCCGATATTCTTGTGGGTGACGCTAATCCGTCGGGCAAGCTCGTTGATACTTGTGCAAGAGAATTTAATGACTATCCCTCATCCTACAACTTCCACGAATCGGAAGATTATGTAGAATACACAGACGATATATTTGTAGGATACAGATATTTTGAAACCGTTCCCGGGAAAAAGGACTGTGTTATTTATCCTTTCGGTTACGGACTTTCCTACACTACATTTGATATTTCCGATATTTACGCATCAAAAATGGGCGAAAAAATCGTTGTAAGTGCAAAGGTTACAAATACCGGCAATATGAAAGGTAAAGAGGTTGTTCAGGTGTATTACAGTGCACCAAAGGGCAAAATTACAAAGCCCGCCCTTGAACTCTGTGCATTTAAAAAGACCTCTCTCCTTGAACCCGGTGACAGCGAAACACTTCTTATGTCATTTGATATTTCTTCTATGGCTTCTTATGACGATATGGGTTCAATAGAAAAAAGTGCTTACGTACTTGAAAAGGGTGAATATTCAATCCTTGTAGGTAACTCTGTAAGAAACCTTGCTAAAGCAGACTATGTTTTTGAGGTTAGTGAAGATACAATTACCGAAAAGCTGACCGCATACTGTACTCCCGAAAATCTGACAAAGCGTCTTTGCGCAGACGGTACATATATGGATGTAACTCCGCAAAAAGCAGAAGTTCACACTTTCACCTTTGATAAGGTAAGTGCGGCGAACGTTCCCGAAGAGGAAAACAGAAAAATGCTTATAGATGTAGTTAACGGAGAGATTACGCTTGACGAGTTTATCTCGCAGCTTACAGAGGATGAAATGTTACATCTTCTCCGCGGACACAGAGCTGCTCCGGAAGAAGTAAGTGTTTCCAACACCGGCGGCTACGGAAACTTCGAAAAATACGGCGTTCCCTTTATTATATCAGCAGACGGCCCTGCAGGACTTCGTTCAATCCCTGAAAAGGCAGTTTATACAACGGCATTCCCCGTTGCTACAATGATTGCCTGCACATGGAACACGGATATTGCAGAAGCAATCGGCAAAGCAGAAGCACTTGAAGTAAGAGAAAACAACTTATTTGTTTTCCTTGCACCGGGACTTAATATTCACCGCAGTCCCCTTTGCGGAAGAAACTTTGAATACTTTTCCGAAGATCCGCTTGTTGCAGGTAAAATGGCGGCAGCAAACGTTATCGGTATTCAGTCAGAAGGCGTTGCAGCAACTCCCAAGCACTTTGCCTGCAACAATAAGGAAACAAACCGCAGAGAGTCAGATTCAAGACTTTCGGAACGTGCATTAAGAGAAATTTATATCAAAGCTTTTGAGATTTGTGTCAAAGAAGCAAAGCCGAAAGCTATCATGACATCATACAACCGTGTGAACGGAATTCACACCTCTGAAAATGCAGAGCTTCTCACAGGAATACTCAGAAACGAATGGGGCTATAAGGGCCTGGTTATGACAGACTGGGGCAATAGTGCTTCACACAAAAAAGAGCTTCTTGCAGGTAACGATGTCCGCATGCCATACACAGCAGGAACAGACATTGATGAAGCTTTGAAAACAGGAGAAATCACAAGAAATGAGCTTTATGCATCAGTTAAGAGAGTTCTTGAATTTATAATGTGGTTTGATAATTAACCAATAGCGGAGGTAAAAAAAATGAAACATATACGCTTTTTTTCCTTAATAGTTGCTCTTGTCTTAATATTGGGGCTTATGCCTGCATCATTCCCTGTATCGGCGGCAAATTTGACTGTTTCCCCCGCCTCTACACAGCAGAGACGAATGTGGGGAAGTCAGAATTACAATTCCACCGACTGGGTATATGAGCCGTGGGTTTTAACCTCCTGGGCAAGAGTTCAGTACGTCCGCTTTGCGATAAACGATTTCTATGCACCAAAAATTAAAAAGGCAACCATTAAAGTCGATGCCCGTGCAAAAGCAGATGAAAAAGAAGTTTATCTTGCGGCAATCAATATTTCCGATGATTCTGCATTGAAAGTTGAATCAAATCTTACTTCCCTTAAATCTACTAACAAAGTGACTGCAACAGGCAATGCAGATAAGCTTATGATTAACGGAAG
>JAZRTB010000101.1:0-28639 GCA_045651805.1 Clostridia bacterium | reverse complement strand
GTCCATACAGAACCAACGTCTGCCTGAGTTTTGCCGTGATTGTTGCTTGTAACTCTTGCACCCATTGCACCGTGGTTTGAACCGATGTAAAGACCGTTTATAAGCTGGGGATTTGTTTCGTCAGATGAATAATAACCGTTAAGGCTGGTCTTCTTGCCTGTACTCTTATTAACAAGCTCTGCTGTGCCAAAGTCAATAATGGGGTTATTTGTGAATGTTTCAAGCTTTTCAACAAGTCCCAGAGTGAGATTCTGATTCTCGTCATACTCAGTTGTGATTTTTGTCTGGTAATATGAGTCTAACGATGTAGAAACTGTAAGAGGACGGTTTGAATGAACCTCATCCTCAAGCTCACTTGCAAGGAATTCGGGGTTTTCTGCATAAACAGCAAGGTTATCTACGCCAATCTTAAAGTTCGCGCTTGCACGGTATGAACGGAAGTTGATGAAACTGAGTGCTTCATAATTTCCTGCAGTATTCCATGCAATATCCGCCTTTTTAAGTGTTCCGTTAAAGTAGAAATCAAAGTTCTGGTTTTCAAAGTCGAAATCAAATCTTACTCGGTAAGTGCCGCCTTCGTTAACGACAACAGAGGCACCGCTTGTTTCAAGACGGAAAGAACCGGGAGTAATTCTGATTTTTAATAAGTCCTTTGTAACATCGCTTACTGTAAGACCGCCTTCTTTAACGCCGAGGAAATGAATGTCGTGAGTTGTGCTTTTGGGAAGAGCGTCCATTGCAAAATCCATTTCAACTGTTACATTCTTTGTCCTTCTGATACCGGCAAAACTGAAGGTTTCATTATCGTAACCGCCTGCTGACTTTACTCTTGCAGTTTCAAGGTAATAACCGCGGTTGTCCTTTTTAATATCTGCATAAGTAGCACGTGAGTAATTATCCTCAATCACCCAACGTGGAAGCACACCGATGCTTTCATTAACAAGTTCGGGATAACCGAAGTTTTCTGATTCAAAAACGTATGTACCTTCGGGAAGGATTGTAAGTTCAAAATCCTTATTGAAAGGTCTGCCGTCCTTTGTAACTGTAGCTGTAAGAGTAACATTCTGTTTTTCTGCACCCTGCGCTACGTAAGCAACATTGCCATTAATAAGAAGTGCATCACTGTTACTGCTTGTGAAGCTTACAGTTGTATTCTCTGCAATGTCGAGTGCATAGAAATCAAGAAGTGAAAGGTCAAGATTCTTTGTGATTGCATTCGGAGCTTCATCGGAAAGCATTTCGAAAAGGATTTCGCCTGCAGCCTGCTTTGCAGGGTTGGGAGCTTCCTCTACAGTGAATTCAATTGTCTTACCAAAAGAACTGTCGCCCTTTGAGAAAACAACTTCAAGCTTAACCTTTGCGTCGTCGTAAAGACGTGTTACAACACCTGTTGTACCGTCAATTTTAAATGCTTCTTCGTTGTTTGAGTTGAAAGAAACCTCAACGCCGGGGTTTTCTGACTGAATTCTGTTTACGAACTGAGAGAAATCAACATTCTGTGTTACAGAGTCAGCACTTTCTGATGAAAAGTCTGCAAATGTTACTGCATTTGCAAGCTGACCGAGAAGAACTCTGTCATCGTGAATCTGTGATTCTGCCGCAGTTCTGTACACTGCAAAGTTATCAATTTCGATTGTACCTGCAGGGCTTGTTGAACCTGCACGACAGAAGTTCATTGATGTAATTCTGCCGTTCTTTGCATCTGCTGTACCAAGCTTATAGCCTGTCGCAGGAACGAATTTACCATTTGCATCCATAAACTTTACAGTAAGGCTGATGGGATCAATGTAAAGAGCCATTCTTGTTTTTGCAGTTGAAGCAGTAGTAATGTTTTTACCGCCATAGTAAGAATGCTCTCTGGCTGAATGACACAATGTAGCTGAACCGCTCCATCTGTAACCCATCTGAAGAGTTGAAGAACCGCCCTCGGGAGTGTAGTTGAAACGGAAGTCAATACCGCTTCCTGCTGTCTTTGTCAATACATCAAAAGAAACGTAGAAGGGTGAATCCATTGTTTCGGGGAATGTAAAGGTGGGTGAATTACCCCTTGTCTGGAGGTCAATGTTGATACCGCCTGTTGCACCGACTGTTGTGCCGAAAGGTGCCGCATTCTGCGCAGTTGACATTGCCCAGTTAGCAA
This sequence comes from Clostridia bacterium, assembly GCA_045651805.1. Taxonomy (GTDB): domain Bacteria; phylum Bacillota; class Clostridia; order UMGS1883; family UMGS1883; genus UMGS1883. The sequence goes on along the minus strand of JAZRTB010000101.1, from coordinate 26,499 downwards.
TCTGTGTCTTTGATGCATTTGCACCGATAAGTTCTTTTGTTGTGTCAAAAGGTGTGCCGTCAAGCTTTTTACCGAAGTTATTCTGATAAACAACCTGAGTTGTAAGGGGAGCAACGGTAAGGGCAATTTCCTTTGTTACATCGCCTACTGTTGCAGTAAGAGTAACCGCCTTTTCCTCGGTAGCGTGGCGTGTTACAACACCTGTGTTTGTAATAACACTTGCATCGGATGATGCCCATGTTACACTCTGCCCGTCAATTTCCGTGGGAAGAGTAAGATTATTTGTGATAAGATTTGCAGTTTCAGTAGTGATTAAATCAACACTTATTGAATCTGCGATTGTCTGCGCATCTGCCGCAAAAGCTGTGAAGCTTATCATAGAAAGCATCATAGCAACCGAAAGCAGTATGCTCAAAAGCTTTTTCATAAAATTTCCTCCTTTTTTTGTATGACATATCTTAAATATTATATACTAAAATGCGTCAGGGGTCAACTGCAAAAAAGAATAAATCTATTTTTTTCAGATTAAGGGCTGAAGGCATAACGCCTTTTTTCTCTTTCTCATAGGATTTCCTATATTATAATAAAAAGAGGAAAGGCGCTACGGAAAATTCCGTAACGCCCCACTATGTATATAAACTCATGGCAAGTTTATATCGAAAATTATTATGCAACTACTGAATGCGCTTTTTTAAATCAAGCCTTATTATTCCTACTGCCGCTGAAAGCGTTGTTGCAATATGGGAAATCACCATTGTATATGCACCGACGCTTACGTCGTAAATCATCCATATTGCTCCGTTAAAAAGCATAAAAACACGATAAAGTGATGGTTTTTCCTGCATAAGACTTAATGCACAACTTAAAGCCGCCAATGCTGAAATTAAATCTACAGGACTTTTATATGTAGCTAAAGAACACAACAAAAATGCACATAGAAAAGCTATTGACAGCACCATAGGTGCTTTTTTGTTTTTCGCTCTGAAAAGGTAATATATTACCGCTTGCAGTAGTGCAACAAGATATATTCCGCAGCCCGATAAACCGCCAAGTAAAATATAGCTTAATGCACCTACTCCGTTACAAATCAGCTGACACACCAATATCCATCTTATGTTTTTCAGTTGCATGGAAATTATAGCTGCTGCAGATACAATCAGTCCGCATATTTGAGAAAATACAAACATAATTTATCTCCTTACAATCATAAAGCGGTCAATACATATTCTGTCTTCCTTGTCGTTGTTCTCGAAAGAACAGCCCTCGGCCTTGACACTTACATATATATCGCACTTATCAAAGGGAAATACTCTTTGAAGAGGTTGAAGTTTTATTGCAAGACCATTCGATTCCTTAACATATAAAGCCGAGTCGGATTTATCATCAACGCACGTAATATCACTGATTTTAAACCACTTGTATTCTCCGCCGTCAAGGTCTGATTTTCTGATAACAAGTTCATCAATAACATTGTTATTATGTGTCAGATACAAGGATAAAGACCAATTTTCCTTATTTGCAAGCTTGTCCGTAAGACCGAGAAATGCTCCTTTGAAATTCAATACAAAGGGAGAATCAGCATTCTCATCAGCTTCAGTCAATACATTTTTCTGATTTTTAAGGAAGCGTACAATTCTGTAAGCAGGAATGTTATATATATCTTCCTTTTTTGTTCCTTCGATAATTTCGGGAACTGTAAAATCGGAATAAGTGTCACACTTAATACTTTCAAACAAATCGCATTGTTCCGACAATCTTGCAATAAAGGTATTATCATTATGAATTGAAGTGCGACCGATACGGAAAGCGTATTTTTCACGCAGTTCACCTATTGCTTCTACAACTTTATCAGCCGCTTCTGTAACTGACGGAAGGTTTATCTCTATACCCTTAAGGGACGCCTCCCTCTCAAAGTCCTTATGCTGAACAGCAATAGAACGGTAAAGAGCCGCAGAAGCCTCTCTCACCCTCTGTTCAAGAACGCTGTCACCTTTTACTGCATCGAAGGCTTTTTCAAAGAGCTTTACACCCTCCTGTGCAAATTCGGGAGTGATATAGTTCCAGTTAGAGCAGGTCTGGTCAAGCATAACATACATTGGCGATGCACTCATAAGTGCATAAGCCTTATCAAGATACTCACGAAGATATTTTGCCGCGTCTCCGAAATATTTCGGCATAAAATCATTCATCAGCGTTTCAAAATCGTAATATGGATTTTCCATATATTTTGTAATAAGCCATTGATTAAGGGGCCAGAAATCAAGCATAAAGGAAAGCTCATTCTCTACAAAGCATCCCGTAAGTCCTTCCTCATAATATGTACGGTAGGTTTCGGGAATAAGATACATAATCGGAAGCGGGAACTGCGGGAATAAATAAAGATTATATTCCCACGCATAAAGGGATGCATCCGATTTTTTACAGATTTGTGCCCACTGTCTTAACATTGTCAGCATTTTACTGTTTGACGGATGGTTTATACTGTGAATTCCGTCTTCAAGAAGGTGAGCAAATCTTATAATAACATTTGATTCGGGAACGGTATCGTCCTTGGGTGGCTCAATATAGTCCCAGTATGCAAGAGTTTCGATAACCGCTTCGGGATAGATTTCTCTTGCTTCAAGGGCAAGGCGGTTCACAAACTTAAGATAATGACCGCTTCTTCCCGATTTTTCAACTGATGCTTTACATTTTTCACACTCGCAGTGAATCCTGTCGTCTGAAACAGAAACAGAGAAAAAGTGAGGTTTATTTATGCCATACTTTTCCGCACTCCTGAATTCTGACTTTATAATTGTAAGAAGCTTGTCACGCATTGCACTGTAAAAGCCCTCATTGCATAAGCAATACTGTCTGTCGCTTCTTCGGCGCTGTTCTGCCTCGTCCCATCCCCACCAGTCGGGATGTTCGTTAAAATATTCTTTTACAGGAATATAAAGAGAAAGGGTATGTACGTGACCGGGTTTTGCCGCCCAGTACGCACCGCCCGTCTTTCTTACGGTGCTGTTATAAGCCTTGTCGATTACATTATCGCCCGTACCAACGGCATTGATTTTACTTCTTGCACAGTAGTTAAAATCTGTATATCCGAAAGAATCAACAGTTTTTCTGTATTTGAATGCAGGTGTGCCTGAATTTTTGTATTCCTTTTCAACTTTCAGTTCTGAAAGCGACGGAACATATTCCTCCACATGATTCCACCAGCGGATGCCGACAACATCTTCAAGAAAATGTGTAACTGCATAAAAAACGCCTCTGTGTTCAGGAGTAAGACCACCTGTAATTACGATACTGTTATCTTTTTCTGCAATTACCCAGTTTTCTTCGGCATTACCTTTTATACCGCTTTTTTCTGCAAAATTTGTATAACCGATATATATACCGCTTTTTTCTTCCTTTTCTTCTTCTATAGGGAGAGCAACACCTGTTGCTTTAAGTATGTATGTTTTTAATTCTTCTGCGGTATACTCCTCCACATCGGAAAAATCCGCAGGAATTATTATAGGCATACACGCCTTTTGTTCTTTTACTATATATACAGACATTAGAATCACCTCTTACACGTTAGGTAAATATGCACCCATATTTTTAAGCTGTTTCTGAAGTTCTTTTACATTAATACTACGGACATCTGTGTCTTCTTTTACAGATTTTGCCGCTGCCGCACCTGCCGCCATACCTGTAATAAAGCATCCGGGCATTACACGAAGCGACCCGATGATTTCTCTGTCACCGCTAATACATCTGCCTGCCATAAGAAGATTTACGGTATCTTTAGGAATAAGGCAACCGTAAGGGATACCATAGCTTTTTCCTTTTTCGTAATCTTTTTCAAAGATACCTTCAAACTTTTCTTTTTCGTTTATAGTAGATTTATGCATATCAATGGGGTACGCATATCTTCCTATTTCATTTTCAAAAACTGCATGTTCAAAATACGCATCACTTGTAAGATATTCTTCACCTATAATACGTCTTGACTCTCTGATTCCAAGAACATTTGCAGTAGAATTAAGCTTTGCATTTTCATATCCGGGAAGATAGTGATTGTAGTAATACTGATACTCACCCATACGTCTGCGGGCATCAAGAATACCCTCTGTCACAGATTCTGCATTTGTGCCGTCAACACCGAAGGAATGACCTATATTTCCGCCGCCACGGTCATTTTCAAAAGGCCACATTCCTGAAAGCTTGGGGTCTTGCACGCTGAAAACGCCATCCTCAAACGCTTTGGGAAGCATTCTTGCATCGGGGTCCTTTCCTGCCTCAAAAACGGCTTTAGACCAGTCAATACCACTCCAGGTAGTACATAATGTAGCGGGCATCATAAGACCGTTTTCATCACCTAATTCAAACGAAGCACCAGCCTTTACCGAAAGAGTACCGTTACCCGTTGCATCGATATAAACCTTTGCTTTTGCTGCACAAAGTTCTTCCCCTGAACGGAGAATAAGGTACTTGATTTCTCCATTTTCGGTTTCTGCATCGATAACCTCGGTTTCAAACACAAACTGCACGCCTGATTCTATCATAATGTTATCATAGACAAGCTTCAGCTTTTCTGTATCAATGGGAATTTCTTTTTGGGTAAAGTCACAATCTTCCCCATAAAGTGCATTGAAAATTTCCCTGCCTATTCCGCCTGCAAGGAAATTTTCCCCATCGGAAAAACGCATAAATGCAGGAACAAGAGCGATGGTTGCCATTCCGCCAAAGCATTGTGCCTTTTCTGCACAAAACACTTTTGCACCCATTCTTGCCGCAGTAACAGCTGCCGCAATACCTGCCGGGCCACCGCCTGCAACAAATACATCTGCATCATATTTAAGTTTCAGTTCTTTTTCGTATTTCATATTATACCTCGTTCAAATTAATAGAAGGAAACGTTATAACCGCTGCCTGTTCCGTCTGACACTATTTTTCCGTTTTCGTTAAGATAGATGTAAAGCTCTACCTTACCGCCTGCATCCGTAAGGTTTGCAAGGTCCTGCCTGCCGTCACCGTTAAAGTCAAGGCGGTAAACTGTATCGCCGCTTGAAACATTGTATGCCATAGCAGAGTCGTGTCCGCGAACAGGTGCAAGAGTTCTTGCCATAATATTCATATTTATATCCACCATTACGCCGTCAGCAGGCATATAAATCCAGTCTTCATCCCCCGACCAGTTGATGATACTTGGTTTTCTGTTCCATTCAAAACCGTAACGCTTAACCAAAAGATTACCGTTAATATCGTGAATATAGATGGGCTGATTTCCGCTTTCATCCATATACTCAGGTACATTGGGATTACTTATTATAAAGGTTTCATCCGATCCTTTCATAAGGTTTCCCGTAAGGATTGTTTCATAGTGAAGTCCGTCTTCCTCTGCCCATACGCGTTTTCCGTTACCGTCAATCATTACAATGTCGCACGCACCGCAAAGGCACAGACATATACGGATATCCTCCGGCTTTACACCTTCACCGTGATTAAGGATTTTCACAGAATCTGTATGCCCTTTTTTAAGGTCTGAAAGATATTCTGTCTTGTCCATTATCCAGCGGTAGCTGCCGTCAGGATTAACAAGACTGTAACCTACCATAACCTCATCATATCCGTCGTTATCTATATCTACGGGAAGGGGCTGATGCCCGATTTTCATTCCGCCCGGCATACTAACGTGCCAGATGGGTTCCCAATCCTTTGTATAAGCCCATGCTTCGTGATAACGGCTTTTCACAATAATATCGCTCGGGTAACTGTTGCCCGAAATATTTGCAATAACTATACAGTCTGTCGCCCACTCTGAAGGATGCGATTGTCCCACAGGAAGCGGATAGCGTTTTTCTTCCTGACCGTTTCGGGCATCAAGAATAACAAACTCCGTCTGTGTACAAAGAAGAACTTCCAAAATGCCGTCGTTATCAATATCATAAACCTGACAGGCAGAGTCTGCACCCATAGTGGTTAACCCTTCACCCTTTACACCCCAGGTCCAGATAAGCGAGCCGTCAAGCTCCATTGCGCAAGCCGTTTTAACCGCGTGATTGTCAACATTGAACTGCTCCGTCTGACTTCTTGCACTTATAAGTTCAACATCACCGTCGTTATCAATATCTGCAGAAACAAGCCATTTACTGCCGTAATCCTCATTTATTGTGACAACCTTCCACGGCTCTATATATTCGATAAGTTCAGGCTTTTCGCCTTCAGGATAAACCTGCATTTCCGAAAGCGAAGCCGTTCCTTCATATTTTGTTATAGTGAATCTTATATACGTAATCTTTTTCGTTTCAAAATCAATAACAAGGGGCGTTCCCGCTTTTGGTATATCAGTAACTTCAATACTGCTTCCGTCGCTGAAAGAAAGGAGTCCCGTTTTAATATTGTCTTTAGGTTGTACGCTGGGGTAAAGGACCACTCTGTCAACAGTCTTTTCTTCATCCCAGCTTAACTGTATCCAAGGTGAACTGTCGTTTGATGCCGCCCTCCACTCACCTATATTGTCAAAGCAGGAAATAATATTGTCATTTAAGTTACGGGCATCATAGCCTGAATTTGCACTTGAAGATTTTATATTTGCGGTGAATGCTAAATTTTCTTCCGGAGTTTTCGGACCTGATGTTACTTTTATTTCGCTGACAGCCGGAAGGACATCCCCCTCACCATCAATAAAAGTTATACGCAAAAATCTTCCTGCTACCGGTGATACGGAAAAATTAACTGTTCCGCCGTAGAACTTATCATCAAATACTGCTATATGAGCATAATTTTTCCCGTTTTTTGAAACCTCTGCCTTGAATTTGTAAAAACAGTTATGCGGAAATGTAATTTCTATATTTTCAAGGTAATCAATTTTTTTCAGATCTAAAACAATATTCTGGGGAAATTTGCTTCTTTCCGAAGGATCATAACGCTCTGCACAAACATTACCTTCTTCCGAAGCGGTTTTCCACATTGACGAAAGTGATTCCCCTTCATTGTAGTTTTCAAAATTTTCATCAAGAATGGTTTCTCCGCCTTCGCCACGGGTTATTTTTATATTATCAGCATAAAATTGTCCCGCATTTCCGTTTGTAATATGGTAACGGATACTTGAAATATTATCCGCATCTTCACGGAAGGATTTATTTGAAAGTTTAAGTACACCATCAACATAAACATCGCAAGTGCGATTGGGTATATTGAATATAAATTTAAGTTTGTACCACGTATCAGGCTTTACTTCACTTACTATAGTAGAACCTGTTACAACCATTTTTGAATCAGTTATAACGGTTGTCAGTGCAATTTCTCCGTCAGAGCCGTAAAAGTACGGAAGTGCTTTCTCCCCCGTTATATCAGTTACAAGAACGTCTTCCTCGAAAACAAGTATGTTCTTTTCGGGGGCAAAGGAATATTCTGCCAAAAGCATACTGTCATCGGAGTAAATTTTATCAAGCATCAGGCTTTTTCCTTTATCCTCTGCCATCGGAAGTTCGTCCGACTGCCAGTATGTCTGCGGATTTGAGTCTGTCGCATAAGCTTTTTCCCTGCCGTAAACTTCGCTTGTAACAAAAACAGCCGTATTTTTTGTCGCAATCTCCGTCACAACGCCCTCACCTGACAATCCATCAGGATAATAGACAGGCTTATTAAGATTAATCACATAAGCAGAAAGCGGAATACCAAGTTCCTTTATTCCCTTTGCCAATTCTTTTGCAAATATTGTTGCACCGTAATATGTAAGATGAGTATGGTCGGTCTGACAGTTTTTGTAGTTGTTGCTGTTTTTGTCCGCATATCTTGACTCTGCCGCCCGTGGGTCTTGGGCATAGGAGTCATCCCAGTTATAATACACATCCTGCATATAGAACCTACGTGTACTGTCGTCAGTAGTCGCATTTGGTCCTATAAGACTTGCGGTTTTCGCAGTCATATCAACGCTGAAAAAGCCTTCTTTACCGCTGTAAACCGAAATAAATTCTTTTACCGTTTCATAATAGTTTTTACCGTTTTTCACATACACATCGGTACTTACAAACTTTCCGTTTTCGTCAAATGTTGACATAAACTTACCGTTACTGTCAAACATTCTCCGAACGGAAGGTGTGTTCACAATGACATTAACACCTCTTTCAAGAAGGGTGTCTGTCATAAACTTCAGATTATTATAATAGGTGTCCGTGCCAATGTCGTAAATTGTATCATTTATTCCAAGCTGGATAACTGCATAATCACCGCTTTTAACGCTGTTTAAAGTGTTTTCCCAGCCTTCATATTCAAGATAAGTTGCAGTAGTTTTTCCCGATGAGCCGTAGTTTACTACGTCAATATTTTTAAAGAAAAGCCCTGCCATCTGACCTATACCCGCACGTGGGAAATCACGCTCCGTATAGGTCGCCATTGTGCTGTCACCAATAAGATACAGCGTAGGCTCTACCTTACTGATTTCCGAAACAAATGTATTTTCAAGGGGACGTATCTTTCCTTCTTTGTCCCATATAAATATTTTAACCGTTCCTTCTGTTAAACCTTCAGGAAGTGACATATTTATATTTATAAGTGCATTTTCTTCTGTAAAATTTTCTTTATTAAAATCTGCGAAAGAGATTTTTTCAAGCTCCCTATTTTTATTAAAATAAGCCGCAACAAGCATTCCGCTACCGTCAGCTAAAGAAGATTTTTCAATCTTTATACTTTTTAACATTCCACCTGCTTCAGGAAATGCGGTATATGTTGTGCCGTTTGAATATATAACATCCTTTATGTCATATAACCATTCTGTGTCCGGGGCTGTAAGCTTTATATCGTCAACATAAACAAGTGACTCTGAAAGTGCACCTGTTACTGATATTCTGAATTCACTCATAGATTTTCCTTTTATACTGTCAATTACGGAAGAATAAAGAAGCTCCCCGTCAAGGTAGGTTTCTCTTTTTCCCGTTTCTGTATCAACAGTCATTTTAATGGTGTGCCACATATCTTTTTCCACGATTTTTGTCTGTCCGTGAGAATATATCTGTGCACCTGCCGCAGTATTCGGTCTAATATACGAGTATATAAGGAAGTTTGCAGCATTTGAGCTATCTACCATACCGATTGTTATCGATTCATTAGATGCGGTACTGTTATAAAGTATACCGCCGGAAGCCATTTTATCCGAAGGTATATAAAACCTGAAACTACTTGTCAGCTGACCGCTTAAGAGATCATTGACTGTTCCGAGATGCTCATTCTTCGTCGTTGCACTTGCTGTATTCTTATCAATTGCAAGCACCTTATTTTCCGCATTTTCAGGATCATTTGTCACATAAGGCTTCCATTGTGTAAAGCCACGAGACCTGAAATCAGTCCATTTTTGCGAAGTCTGTGTAAGTAAAATATCGGATTGGCAGGCTATGAAATCATCTTTAAAGCTTACTTTATCTTTTGCTGATACTGTAAGTGCAAAAAGACCTGACAATATAACCATTACAGCAATTATTAAACAATTTTTGAATTTCATAGCCTGCCCTCCTTTTTAACTCATATTTATTAATAGAAACTTACATTATGTCCGCTGCCGATTCCGTCAGCAACTACTTTACCGTCTTCGTTAAGATAGATATAAAGCTCCACCTTACCGCCTGTATCCGTAAGATTTGCAAGGTCCTGCTTACCGTCACCGTTAAAATCAAGACGGAACGCCTTATCGCCTCTGGGAACCATATATGCCATTGCACTGTCATGACCACGTGTGGGTGCAAGTGTTCTTGCCTTTACATCCATATTTATATCAACAAGCAATCCGTCAGCCGGTGAATAAATCCAGTCTTCTTCACCGTTCCAGTTTATGACACTGGGTTTTCTGTTCCACTCAAAACCGAATCTGCCCTGAATAAGATTACCGTCAATATCGTGAACGAATATCGGCTGATTACCTGTCTGTGACATAAGGTGCGGCATATTGGGATTACTTACGATGAACATTTCTTCGGAGCCTTTCATAAGCTTTCCCGTAAGGATTGTTTCGTAGTGAAGCCCGTCTTCCTCCGCCCATTTTCTTCTGCCGTTACCGTCAATCATTACAATATCACAGGAACCGCACAAGCACAGACAGATACGGATATCTTCAGGCTTTAATCCTTTATTAGGAAACGTCTTGATTTCGTGATTAAGCCTCTGTTTTAACAGTGCAAGGTCATTTTCGGTAAGTGCACCGTCAGCATCTGTATCTCCTGCCTTAAGCTGATACTCTGACGCTTCTTTTCCGATAAGACCTTCAAGAAGCACTGCATCATTTTCATTAAGAACACCGTTTTCGTCAACGTCACCCACTACATAATAATTAAGCATTTTTATTGAGTCACAGTGACTGTGAGAGGCATCAAGATCAGAGAGATACTCGTTCTTATCCATTATCCAGCGATAAGAGCCGTCGGGATTTACAAGGCTGTATCCTACAATCACCTCATCGTGTCCGTCATTATCAATATCAACAGGAAGCGGATGATGACCGATTTTCATTCCACCGGGCATACTTACGTGCCACAGAAGCTTCCAGTCCTTTGTATAAGCCCAGGTTTCATAGTATCTGCTCTTAATAATAATATCACTTGGATATTCTCCGCCTGAAATATTTGCAACCAGAATACAGTCAGTTGCCCATTTTTCGGGATGCGATTCACCTACAGGAAGAGGATAGCGTTTTTCCTCTTTACCGTTTCTGGCATCAAGAATAACAAGCTCTGTCTGTGTGCAAAGGAGCACTTCCTCTACTCCGTCGTTATCTATATCGTGAACCTGGAAGGGAGAATCCGCACCCATTGTAGTAACGCCTTCCCCTTTATTACCCCATGTCCAGATAATAGTGCCGTCAAGCTCCATAGCACAAGCCGCTCTTACCTCGTGATTGTCTGAATCGTAGTGATTGTACTGTGTACGACAGCTTAAAAGCTCCGCCATTCCGTCATCGTCAATGTCAGCAGCCACAGTCCATTTACTAGCATAATCCTCGTTAAGTGTAATAACTTTCCACGGTTCAATATATTCGATAAGTTCAGGCTTTTCACCTACGGGATAAACCTGCATTTCCGAAAGTGCCGCCGCACCTTCGTATTCATCAATTGTAAATCTTACCCAGTTAACAGACTTTGCCTCAAAATCAAGAACAAGAGGCATTCCTGAAGGAGCGATTTCATTTACCTTAATCTCGCTTCCGTCGCTGAATGTAAGAGTTCCCTTTTTGATGTTTTCTTCAAGAATTGCACTGTCGTGAAGCACGATTCTGTCTATATTCTTAACCTCCTGCCAGGACAACTCTACCCACGGGGTTTTGTCATCCTCTGCCGGACGCCATTCGCCAAAACGTGCAAATTTTGCAATTTCGTTATCTGCGATACCACGTTCATCATGCTCCGAGTCAAGTTCGCTTGATGCTTTCACGTTGGCCGTAAATGCCAGATTTTCCTCGGGAGTACGCTTCTGCCACCAGGTATTGAATTCACTCATAGTAGCGTGAACCCCGTCCTGACCGTCAGTAAACGTGATACGTATATACCGTGCACTTACAGGAGAAAAAGCGAATTTCACCGTTCCTCCGTAGTAACGCTCGTTAAACTGTGCTATCTGCGAAAAGGCCCTGCCGTTTCGTGAGATTTCCACATCAAACTTGTAGGAATGTCCCTGGGGGAAAACAATTTCCGCCTGCTCAAGATTTCCGATTCTCTTAAGGTCAAGAACTACTCTTTGAGGATATTTGGGACCTTCTTTAAGTCGGTAGTGCTCAACGCTGATAGAGCCGCCACCGTTGGATGATCCCCAACCGTCAAGCTTTGTTGTACCTTCCGAATAGGTTTCAAAATCTTCAACAAATATTGGTTCACTGTCTTCGCTTCCAAGCTTTATAGACACGTTATCCACATAGAATGTGCCTGTTTTTCCGCTTGAAACATAGTACTGAATTTTAGAAATATCGCTTACCTCATCACGGAAAGCCTTCTCCGTAAGCTTATGAACACCGTCAAGATAAATCTCACAGGTATGCGAACTTATATTCATTACATACTTAAGGTGATACCATCTGTCGGGCTGAACTTCATTTACAAGAGTAGAACCTGTTGCCACCATTCTCTGTCCTGTTATAACAGTTGAAAGGGCAATTTCACCATCAGAACTGTAAAAGTACGGAAGTGCCTTTTCGCTGAGAGTTTCCGTTGTAAGAATATCCTGTTCAAGGATTACAACACTCTTTTCAGGTGCAAAGGAATAAGATGCAACAGTTATACTTCCTGCAGAGTTTTCCTTGTTAATCATCATACTTAAACCTTTGTCTTCAGGCTCTTCGGGAACGCCTGCCTGCCAGTAGGTCTGTGGATTGTTGTCAAGGATTTTGTCAGCAGTTTTTCCTTCCTCCGTAAGCTCGCTTGAAACGGTTACTTCTTCCTCACCGTTACGGGCACTTATCTCTATTCCCTTTTCGGGAACATTATAAGGAACAAAGTCCCTTGTTTCAGGGATTGTGGAAACAGTAACATTACCGGAGCTTGATGCCATAACTCTGCGAAGCTGCATATTAGAATTAATATATAAATCGTCTATACAAAGCTCGCCCGATTTTCCGCCGTTAACAGAATATGTAATATAAGTGATCTCACCTATAGATGTCCAGAAACTGTTTGAAAGCTGCATTCCGTCAACATATACTAAAAAATTACCCTTTGAAAGATCGGTTCTTATGGTAAGGTCAAACCATATATTTTCATTATACTGCGAAAGTGCTTTCCATTCGCCCGCATCATATACATATACAGTTCCGTTATTCATTCCGATGCGGATAATGCCGTCTTTTCCGCCGAGAGTTATTTCTGCACCGGCGCTTCCTGAAACTTTGAGTTTCTGTGCTATATATGCTGAATTTGAACCTATTTTAAGATTTTCAACAGTTGATGTTACCTTCTTGCCACTACTTTTCAAAGAAGCACCTTTTCCGTTATACCCCGAAGACAGGGTAACAACAGTTGTTTCGCCAAAGGCTTCTTTTATTTCTTCAACAGTTTCAAAATCATAACGCACTACCGAATCCTCCGCATAAGGAACTACGGGAAGCATCATCACGGTCATAAGGAAAGCAATGATTATTTTTAATTTTTTCATATTACTCCTCCCTTCTTGCGAATTGGATTATTCAAAAATAAAGGCTTCTCTTGCGTAATCGAAACGGCTGTTGAAAAGAACTCTTGAGCCGTCATATTCACCTGTAAGATTTCCGTCGCTGTCAAGATATGCAGAAGACGGAATGATATCTTCAGGCTTACCAAGACGAATCTCTTTATTTTCCGTATTTATCACATAAACAACGGGGGCTCTGTTAAGCGTGAATGCATAAGGAAGTGTATCACCACCACAGTAAATGCTTAAGTTGTTACCGTTTCTGCGATAAACAATAGCATCAGTTGACCATACTGCAACCCATAAACCGCCGCTTGAATGATTTTTCTTGTAATACAGAGGTGCATCGGGGCTGTTCTTTCTTACAATGCTTGATGCATTCACATAAAGCTCACCATCCATATTGTACTTTGCATAAAGCACATCACCAAATCCGATAGCAGTGTTGTCTGTATTAACAATTTCTGACTTGAATTTTCCGCCTGACATATATCCCTGAATATGAGGTACCCACTCGCCCTCATCATTTTCTGCCATATAAAGCTTTTCCACAAGGATTAAATCATCAGGACTTGTAAAACGCTCACTGTAATCAGAAGTATCGGGTGTATACACCATAACCTTTGAAACAAGGGTATCATCATTGTCGTAGAATTTCATTCCCTTATATTTCTGAACGTCTTCAAAGTATCCAACGTCAATAACCCTGCTCTTATCTCTGTCAGGCTCACCGTCTTTCATAGGCACATAGAAAATAGTGCTTGTTGCCCCGATTCTGAACTGCGGATAGAACTGCTTTGAAGCTTCTGCAGGTCCGAATGCCTTACTGTACACCTTGAAATAGAACTCTTCATCTGCGGTGTAGTCAAGAGTAAAGTTGTCTTTATCATACATAAGAACTCCGCTTGTGCCGGGACAAACAATTTCCGTAACTTCGCCTTCTTTATTCTGACGGTATTTTACAAGCTGAGGCTCAAATATACCGCCCGGGCACAAATCTGTACCGTTCATTAAATCCTTCGCTGAATCTCTCTCTGTTTCACCGTCTTTATGTGTAAACTTAATCTTATCGGTTGTAGTGAGAACTTCCTGTGTGCCGAGAGTATTAAGAATCAAAGCTTCCATTTTTCCTGACATTTTGCCTGATTCGCCCATTGCCATCAAAAAGCCGTACTTAAGCTCATTTTCGCCTGCCTTTTTAATGGTTGCGGCAATTTCACCCGTTACATCAAAATAGAATTCACCGCTGAAGCCGGGAATTATTTCTTCTGCAATCTGTTTTTCGTTAAGTTCTTTGTATCCGCCGGAAACGCGGTAGCTTCTGCCTGAAATCCAGACATTACCGTCCTCATCAATTGATTCAACGGTTCCGGGTATTCCGTTTGTACATACAATTGCCGTTACAATTTCACCGTCACGGCTTTTTGCAACAGATACCACGTCCATAGGCTTGATTTCTGAAATAGCTTCTGCGCCTTTTCTTGTTCCGTTGGGGAAAATAATGTCAGTATGCTTTTCCCGCAACACGCCAAGGTCAAGACGGTTATTGTATATTCCGAGGATTTTTTCACCGCTTATGCTGCTTACTGCAATGTTTTCAAAATCCCATACAAGAACAACATCTGCAGTTTCGTCAAGATTGTGGTCGATAATATCTACATAGCCGGTTGAAAAATCAAAATCGCCTTTTTCAAAGTCAAAGTCATATTTTCCGTTATATACATAGCAAAGCTCGCTTTCTACACGGATACTTTTGCTTTTCTGTCCGGGAGCAGGCTCATACACAAGATTTGTAAGAGAGTAGTCACTATGGTCTGTAAGAAGTGAACTTCTTTTTATGCGTGTAACATTGTTTTTCTCTGATTCGGTAAGAAGAACAAGCTCGCCCTCTTCACCATTATTTCTGATGAAATATTTAACACGGAAGCCGAGCATTGAATCGTATCTGTTATCGGCAACCTTTACTGTTCTTCCGTCAATAACGGCATATCCTGCATCTGCCTCCACATCTTTTGCCGCAGTTTTGCCGTTTATTGCCCAAAGGACACCTTCGCCACTCTCTGTTTCAAGATATGTTTCAAGGTAGTCCGTACCGTCAGGTTCAAAAATTGTACTTTCACCATAAGATACCGCCTTGTACATCTCTACTCCTACGGCGTTATAAAGCATACAAGCAACCTCAAAACGGCTGATTGCTTCATTATAATTTACCTTTATGCCTTCAAAAAGTCCAAGCTTGTCTGCCTGAAGCATATAGCCGTGAGGATAGCCACCAAGCGATGATGCCTGAAGGTCATATCCTAAAACGTGTACAAGGATTTTTGCCGCCTGTGCACCTGTTACAGGTGATGAAGGCATAAACTTACCTTCACCGTCACCAACCATAATTCCCATACTGTACATAAGACTTACCTGGTCCTTTGCCCAGTCGGGAACATCTGTGAAAGGTATTTCGTCGCCACTCATCCCCTCCATACCTATAACACGTGCAATAACTGTTGCAAGCTGTGCACGAGTGATGGGAGTGGGATTTACGGACTCTTCTGCTGTAAGTTCTGTAAAAAATCCGAATTCTTTCGCAAAATCAACTATTTTCTGTGCTTCCATTTCGCTAATCATAACTTCTGCATCGCCACGGATAGCGAAAGTCGGAATGAGCATCAGAAGACACATTAAAGAAGCTAATATTTTTTTCATTTATGATACTCCTTTCCGTTTTATCTAGCCTTTAAAATGGCCATTGAATTAACAAGTATTTTTGCAGTTTCAGCACGTGTAATAGAGTTAAGCGGACGGAAGGAATTATCCTCGTAACCGTTAATAATTCCAAGCTCTGCAAGTTTAGAAACAGGAGCCTTTGCGTACTCTGAAATGCTGTCTGTGTCAGAAAAAGCTTCATTGTCGCCTTCTGTAAGAGCCATAGCTCTATACATAATAACTGCCGCATCCTGACGGGTTATTGTAGCTGTAGGATAGAAGTTTTCACCGTCACCCATAATAAGACCAGCCTTACTTGCCGCACCTATTGCACCGCTGTACCAGTCATTTTCCGATACATCGGCATAATCTGCATGTGTTTCGGAAAGTCCGAGAAGTCTTACTACAAGTGTAATAAATTCCGCACGGGTGATAGCATTATCAGGTCTGAAATTCATATCTTCATAGCCTGCTACTACATTCATTAATACAAGTTCTTTTATATAATCTTTTGCCCAATGATTTTCAGTATCAAAAAATACTACTTTTACTTCTTCTTCGGGAATAACCGCTTCTTCGGGAGCTACCTGGGGAAGGTTTTCTTCTACAAGTTTGTTGTCAGCTTCAACCTTGCTTCCGCCACCTTTATTTCCACCGCCGAAGCTACCGCCTCCGCCACCACCGCCGGAGCCACTGCCTGAAGGCTTCTTTCCTTCTTCTTTTTCGGGAGTATTTTCAAGTGCTTCAAGATAAGCAGTTTTTACTTCCTCGGGGAAATTGAAATTCTTATCATTAAGTGCACTGCACACAATATCGGGGTCCTTCTTTTCCGGATTCAGTTCATCTTCTGTAAGAGAATATACATCCTTATAGGTTAAAAGAATATTGTGGATTTTACTTCTCTTTGCACAGTTAACACTTGCAACTGCATTAATTTTAACAATTCTTTCCTCTATGTCGGATTCGCAAACAACAGATGTTTCGTATTCGTTCCAGATGCGGACATACTCTGCCTGCATTTCTTCGGAAAGATTTTCTTTTTCTATATATTCAGCGTCATTAAGAAGGTCAATGACAGCTTCATTTTCAGCATTAATTATCTCAAGCACCTTTTGTGCACTGCGAAATGCCGTGCCGATAGATGCCAGGTCGGAATAAGATGTGTTTTCACGGGCTTTTGCCATAAAATATTCTTTAAAGAATTCTTTGTTTTCTTCATAGAAAGCAAATTCCGCTTCGCTTAAAACCATGGGAAGATAACCATCAAGAGTAGTTATAATTCCTGCGGTTTCATCTTCGGGTGTTTCGGGATTATCCTCACCGGGGATTGCAGTAAAATCGCGAAGCATATTCTCCTCATCATCGGGAGAAGATATAAAAAGTCTTGATGTACGCACAGCTTCTTCTGTTGTAATATAGTCTGTTGACATAACAACTCTCGCCCATCCGCGTACTCCGTCGGGAATTGAGATGACAACAGTAAACGTACCATCCTCATTCACTAACACATTTTCCTGTGCGATGGGATTTGAAAGGTCTGACTCCATATAGAGGTCAGCATAAACATTCTGTGCAAAATAAGGTGTAACATTACCGTTCACGGTAATCTCACCATTTTCAAGGTCGAATGAAGGCGCATCGTAAGTAAGATTAATTTCGTTTTCGTCAATAGTTTCGCTCTTAACATAGCTCATATCAAAGTTATCTATGTAGAAAAGCTGGTTTGAAATACCGGCAGATGCATATATTCTCATAAAGTCAAATGCATCATCTGTTGTAAATGATTTTGTTACATCAGGCTCTGTACCGCCTGTAAGGTAATATTCAGTAAGCTTTTCGTTTGTATCTATAACAAACTTGACACTATGCCACATATTGTATCCTGGAACATTGTAATATGTACCGCCAACATCAAATTTCGGACGGTCTGTACCACCGGCAACACGGCTGAGCCACAGTCTTGCATTAAGGATTTCTGTTGCAGAACCTGCAGAGCTTGAACTGAAAGTTACAAAGTTTGTTCTTTCCTGAGTGTTGTTATAAAGTTCATCACTGCCCTCAATAGCTTCACCATAGGGAACGTACATATCAAAGGAAATTGTGATAACACCCTTTACATCAGGACAAGCTGTAAGAAGAGAACGTGTTGTTCCATTTGCTGTAGGCTGAAGTTCCATTCTTAATACCTGGTTTTCACCATTTGTTGGGTCTACACCGATAAGAGGCTGCCATGAATCGTCAAATCCGCGGTCAGCATAGTCGTCCCACTTATCCCCTGACGTGCCGAAAGGAATAACCCCACCTTCCGTATATGAATCAAAATCATCTACTGTGAGATTAACAGGATAGCTGACATCTACCGCAAAAGCAGATGCGGACATAATCATCATTATTGCAATAATAAGTGATATAAATTTCTTCATAATATGTACCTCTTTTCGGGAAAGGATTCCCGGTCGGAGAAAAATTCTCCGACCGAAATCCTATAAATTTTATTATTCTTCAGGAATTTCCTCGTGACCGAGATATCCGATTGATTTTTCAAGAGGAGTATCAAGCACGGGAGTAAGTTTTCCGAGTTCATCAACTACGAACATCTTCATTACCTTTCCGTAAGGAGAAATCTTGTGGTCGATAGCTGTTTCACTACCAAGAGTTACAACCTTTGCAGAAAGCATTCTGAGATGCTCTGTCTCAATATTATTCTCACTGCCATAGATTGCAAAAATTGCAGTCTTACCTACATATTTTTCTGCAACCTTCACATTCCAGATATATCCGTATCTTACAGGAACATACGCATCACGGTTATCGAATCCGCTGAAGTTCTTGTACATAACCTGAATATCGCCTGCTTCGGGAGCAGCTTCGTTTACGATTTCCATATCGTCAATAAGAAGAACTGATTCAAGCAAGCTATTTGCTGCTGTACTATCAGCGTGTCCGCGGAAACGGAATGCAGCAATAGCGGGAACAGAGTTTTCAAAGGGAATTGCAGTTGTTGTAAGGCACTTTCCGTCAATGTAAAGCCAGAATGTCTTTGTATCCATATCAATGTAAACCTTTACATCCTGCCACTGGTTTATCTTAAGGTCACCTGCACCGACAAAGATTGATCTTCCTGCTGCTGAGTTTACATTGTCGTAACCTATAACGTAAATTGAATTTGCTTCGTAGTTGAAGCCAAGGTCGAAAGCAACCTTTCTGCCGTTATTGTCGTCAATAACCTGCATATGATATTCACTCTGTGTCTCTGACTTCATACGGAAAGAAATTGAAAGGTCATTTGCGCCTTTTGTTCTGTCGATGTACTGTGCAAGAAGGTTATTGTTTGCTGTTTCTGATTCAAGCTTGTTAAGCTTAAGAACTTTATTTGTGGGATTTACAAGATCGTTTTCATCCTCAACAATAGTAAAGGTTGTATTGCCGTTTGCAGGAGTGAACTTTGACCAGTTGTTGTAACCTACTGCTGTTCCAAGTTCTGTTTCAAAGCTGTCAACAAAAATTGTGCCCGCCTTAAGTACCTTTACATCAAATGTACGTGTCTCGGTAGCATCGCCACAAGTTACTGTTGCTGTAAGAGTAGCTTCTACTGTTTCTGCCATAGGAACGATTTTGTTGTCAACTATAAGACCGTCAACATTGCTTGCCCATGCGATTGTGCTACCATTTGATCCTGCTGTGGGAAGAGCTGTTTCACCTAAAATCACTTCGGAAAGAGAAATTGCGGCTGCATCATTTGTTACAGACTCAGCATCCGTGTGTGTTGACACAGAAAAATCATCTACATAAACCAATGTGTTTTTAATTGAATTACTCATATAAATTCTGAAACTATTTACAGATTTACCAACTCTTTGTGGTTTAGTTGTTGTTTTATCAGCTATTACATTTCCACTAAAATAATAGTTTACTGTACCTGCTTCCGTATCGATAACAATCTTTACCGGAATCCAAGTGTTGCGTTCCACACCTACGCCGTTTACATAGTCTGCATTTATCGTAAACTTAGATGCGTTGCCACCTCTGTTAAACCAAAACTGACATGTGTCTAAAAGTTCATCTGTTACACCACCAGAGCTTCCAACACAAAAACTTATAGCATTGTTTTTATCTTCAGCACTTGCTCCATTGTTGTATACTCTGCCGGTATCTCCAATTGCAATACTTTCCGGAATATACATTTTAAAAGAAATCTCTACATTTCCTGTTAAAGAATCAAAGTTAGCAACAAGTGAACGTGTACCACTATCTGTCGTTTCAATAGGTTTGTCTAACCTTAACACTTTATTCTCGCTATTTGTTGGATCAATACCGATAACAGGTTGCCATGAATTTGCAAATCCGCGTTTAGCATAGTCGTCCCAAATGGTATCTGAAGTCCCATAAGGAATCACGCTTCCTACCGTGTAGTTCTCCTTGTCAAAGTTGTCGCTTGCAAGCTCCTCTGCACTTGCCATCATAGCAGGAAATACGGAAATTACCATACAAACTGCCATGATAAGGGTAAGTAACCTTTTGAGTTTCATAAAAATACCTCCTAAAAAATATAATAAATTTAATTAAATTAATTTAATTCTGTTTTGTTTGCCCATCATAGAGCATTTTAAGTGATGTCGGTGCAAAGCGAAGTCGCATTGCAAGGGTTTTACCGATGTCACCCTCTCTGTACTCAAGATTTGTTGCACAAAGGAACGCATCTTTCGCTCTGTCGTAAAGGAGTCTGTCCCCTGTTCTTCCATAAACAGAAAGAAGTCCCTCAATAATTTCCATGCTGTTCGCAGGATATGTATGTGAATTACGCATTTTGAAATAGTCTGTGTACCAGAAGCCTTTCTGCTCATCATCCCACATTTCGTAACCGAGCCAATGAGCAAGTCCGTCCATAACTGCGAGAGCTTCATCATCTCCTGATATTTCGTGATAACGAAGCATCGCCGACATCAGAATTCCGCACATAAATGGCTTGCCGCCAAAAAGGAACTTTCTGTCACATTCAGCAAAGTCGAGGAGCCTTTTTATAGCACCTGATGCCTTGTCCTGTTTTGATGCAACTCTGTCCTTAAGTATTCTGCAGGCGTTGACGTATTTTCTGTCCTGCGTCAATTCATATGCTGCAGTCATTGTAAGCATTGCCCAGGCAGGCTCACGCTCCGAATCAAAGTCGAAATCCGTACAATAGTATTTTGCAAGTGTATCTGCACAGCGGAGTACAGCTGTTTTAAACCGTTCATTTCCCGTTACCTTATACCACTCTGTAAGGCCCTGCACAAACAGATGGCCTACATGGGTGTTGAAGTCGTCCCATGAATCCTCCGGTATGCCATCGTAGAAGAAGGAATGACCCGGAGTGTGAAGATAAAAGAGTCCCGACAGATTTTCGTCGGAATGAACTCTTACAAAGTCAATCTCCTCCATATGCTTTGCACTTATAAGACCGAGCACTGCATACTTTTCATCACCTGTACGCAGATACTGCATAAGTCCGCCATAGGGCATATCGTATTCGTTATTACCCCAGTTTTTGCCACGCTCTCCGTGCCAGTCACCGTAGTTGAACATTCCGTACTCACGTTTTTCTTCACGAAGTTGCATTGAAAGATTGTAGCCGTCATTTATTGCAGAGTCAAAGTCCTTTGTATAATCATTTGAACAGATAATTCTGCCGAATGCACCGCTGTTTTCAACAGTTTTTACATCAGGCGTCATAAACACAGTTTGACATAGTGCCTTTGCAGTATCAGCATTTTCCGAAATACCGATTGTAAAGATTTTGCGCATACCCATATGCAGGCGGTAACTTCCATCCTCCATATAATAAAGAAGCTTGTGTCTGTCTTCCTCGGTATATTCTGAATAAATATCATTGTAGCCAAGCGCAGGCATAAGACCAATTATCGTCTTATCCTTTTTAATTTCCACAGACTGAGGATAATTCTGCCAGAAGTCGGCTATATAAAGACCGTCAGTAAATCCCTCATAGCGACCCTTAACAATTTCACCATTTACATCAGCATAAATATCATCAATCTGATATACTGACTTTTCCTCGTTATTTTCCCCTGCAATTTCCGTATAAAGACTGTCAACTTTAACAGTACGGGGCTGAGTAAAGTTATTTTCAAGACCAATTTCAAGAACTGCACCTTGTATACCGCAATAAAAAGTCATAGTTTCCAAGATGCGGAGCTTGTCGTAGGGAGCGTCAAACTCGCCCACACGGAAAATAACTTTTTTTGCATTTCCCAAAAATTCCGTTTCCCAAGCCGTGAATTTGGGAGTAAGCATCTTTTTGTCAATGTTAAGATATGTAATCCTTTCAATATTTTCTTCAGAGAAGTTTGCACTTTGACATTGTGCGTCACTTGAAAGGAAATATTCACGTCCATCAGGGATAATCACCCCATCGACTGATACTGTCTTGATACTTCCGTCGTCCCATAGTGATGTTACTTTGATATCCGCAGGGAAGCTGCTTCCCTCTTTGTCCCTGATACCACATCCGTCTATATTGAAGCACACACCCTTTTCAAAGGGATAGAACGCCTTTATTGCAGTTTTTTCACTGCTTCTCTTTTTGTACAATAAAGGATGTGAAAATGTAGTCTTCTCTTTCTTTATTTCCCGTGATGCTTCCGCAGTTTTTTCCAAACTTATTTCATTTCCGTCCCTGTCAGTAGCAGAAACTGTATATTTTTCCCCGTTTTTAACGGGAACGTCTATGGCATGACAGTTAAAGTAGCCGTCTGTAGTGTAACTACCGCCGTTATATGTAATGGTGCATACAGAAGATTTTACCGTTGTAAATCTGATGTTACCACCCGCATCGGAAAGATTTTCTATAGCATTTTCCTCCGGAAAAACAGGTGTGGCGCTGAAATTTATTGAAGCAACAGTTACGTTGTCGCCTTCGAGCACTCTTAAATAAACTCGTCTGTGACCGAAAAACGGAATCTTTTCCTCCGAGCAGAAAAGGTAGTAGTTTTCATCAAAGGCGTCAAGCTCAAACTCGCCGATAACCTCTCCGTCAAGCTCTGCCCGAAACCGTCTTGTTTTTCCCGTTTCGCTCTTTCGTGCAAGAATCTGAAACGACAGATACAAGTCTTTTCCCCTGACGGGACACCATGCAAAGCTGCCCTCACATCCCCCGTTTAACAGATAGGGGAATTTAGCCCCGAGCATTTCAAGCCTGAAGCCCTCAAAGCTCAGTTCCTGCGCCCAATGTACAAGGCTTTCGCCGTCAAAATTCCACTTGACTATTTCCGATGCACCTGAAAGGGATTTATAAAATTTCATAACACACCTCCCGTTTAATTATAATATTTTTCATTTGGTAATGACACAGGTAATTATTTCCTTTTTCTGTATTTGTTTTGAAAATTACACTTTTCATCATTATCATTATAACATTATTTTTTTATTTGAGAATGAATAAAACAAAACTACTTGACAATTTCAAAACAAATATGTATTATGAAAACATGGAGGTGTACTATGGAAAATTTTATGGACTATGATTTCGTTATTACCAAGATTTCATTAGCTTGTTATGCAGAACAAAAAAGAAAATGCTCAAACAACAACAGACCAAGTCCCGGCATTTCGTTTGCAGTTTCGGGACTAAAGGAGTTTGCATTTTCGGACGGAAATGTTTTTGATATAAAGGAAAATGACGTGCTTTTTCTTCCGAAAAATTCATCTTACACAGTTTCTCCGCAGATTCCCGGTGACTGTTATACAATAAATTTCGAGCTTGATGAAGATGTTGATTTTCCTCCTTTTGTAATTAAGCCAAAAAATTATAATGAGCTTTATAAACGCTTTAAAAACGCCAAAAATCTATGGGAAAGAAAAGAACCCGGCTACATTACAAAATGCAAAGCCGAGCTTTATAATATTCTCTATACTCTTCAGCAGGAATATATTATGGACTACCTTCCCCAGAGCAAGCATGCGATTATTATGCCTGCCGTTAAATACATTCACGCAAATTACACGACAGAAGCTTTAAGTATTGAATCTTTATCGGAAATGTGCAATATTACACCGGAATATTTCAGAAAGATATTTAAAAATTTTTATGGAGTTTCGCCATTAAAATACATAAACAATCTTAAAATAGCACGCGCTACGGAGCTTATGGAATCAGGGCTTCACTCCGTTACCGAAGCGGCTTTTCTTGCAGGATTTACAGATATAAGCCATTTCAGCCGCGAATTCAAAAAAGCGACAGGCTATTGCCCGACTGATTACCAAAATAAAATATAACACTTTACATGTTAATGAGTGTTAGTGCGACAGGTCACCATTCATCTTTGACAAAAATGAGTGTAAAAAGCTTCAAAAATATTCAGAAACGATACTTGAATTCAGATTATTATTGTGTTAAAATCAATGTGCAAAAAGGAGTGATATTCATGAAAATCGAACAAAAATATGATTTCAGGAAGAAATTACTTGAAATTCACGAAAAAGATATCAGAAATAATTCCCTTCTCCCCGAAGAAAATGAGTTTGAATTAAAAAACCATTCTACCATATATTTTGAAGAAGATGATATTGTCATAAAAACTGCGGCAGAGGATTTTTGCGATTACCTCAAAACATCCATGGGAGTTTGTGCATCAGTAACGGACAGTCAAAGTGCTACCGTGAAAATTTGCCGTGCAGAAAAGCACAGCATTGACCTTAAGGATGCAAACGGCTATAAAGGTTTTATGATCGAATGTACTGACGGCGGTGTAAATATATATTACTACGACAATCGCGGTGCGGCACAAGCACTCTACTATATGGAAGACCTGATGACCTTCCGCAAAGCACCGTTCATCCCCAAAGAAACCGTTTACAGAAAGCCGATTTTTACCCCAAGAATGACTCATTCAGGCTACGGTCTTGACGATTTCCCCGACGAACATCTTGCTCGAATTGCACATGAAGGCTTTGACGTTGTTCTTCTTTTTGTAAAGGATGTTAACGTAAGTTCAGGCGGTCCCGTTGATTTCAACGATTTGATTGAAAGATGCAAAAAATTCGGTCTTGACGTATATATGTACAGCTATATACATTGTAAAAAGAATCCCGCTGACCCCGATGCCGAAGAATTTTATGACAGTACCTTCGGAAAAGTTTTCAAGGAGTGTCCGGGCTTTAAAGGTCTTATTCTTGTAGGTGAGTCAATACGCTTCCCAAGTCACGACCCACGCTTAATTACTGACACGGATGAACACAAGTATTTTTCGCCGTTAAACCGCGGTTCTGCATCTTTCCCGTGCAGCGACTACAAGGAGCTTGTGGATTTAATTAAAAAGGTTATACATAAGCATACAAAGGATGTTGATATCGTCCTCTGGAGCTATAACTGGGGCGAACAGCCTGCAGACCTCAGAAAAGAGCTTATCGACCGTCTTTCAGAGGATATAACACTTCAGGCAACTTTTGAAACAAAGGACCATCTTCCAAGCGGCGATATAGTTTTTGACTATACAATTTCTGCCCCCGGTCCCGGTTACTATTTTGCAACAGATGCCGAGGCGGCACACGAAAAAGGTCTTAAATTATATTCTATGACAAACACCGGAGGTAGGACCTGGGACTTTGGCGTTGCTCCCTATGAGCCTATGCCCTACAAGTGGATTGAACGTTTTAAGGCAATGCGTGAAGCCCACCACAATTGGGGACTTTCGGGAATAATGGAAAATCACCATTACGGCTGGTATCCGTCATTCATTTCAAAGCTTGCAAAATGGAGCTACTGGAACGAGCCTGCGGACTATGACAAGTTACTTAAAACCATTCTGTGTTCGGAATTCGGAGAAGAAAATTATGAAACGGTTATAGAAGCACTCAAGGCTTTCAGCGATTCTATGGACTACTACGTAACCGACAGTACAGTTGTGAGAACTACTCTTTGCGTGGGAACTGCACAGACATTCTGCCTTGCAGGTAATTATCGTCTTCCCGTGCAGGAGGAAGCGGCTTTCGGCAATTCCTTCTGGCACAACGACCACGGTCACGGTTGTGACGGCAGACACAAAGCCATTATGAATGTAAGGGCACCCCGTCACCTTGAAAGTCTTATAAAGATGCACAATCTTATGCACAAGGGCGTTGAGCTTATAACACCCGTTGAAGGTAAAAACGAAAAGCTTGACAAGCTTATAAACCTTTTAAAGTATCTTGAGCTTTCTGCCGCTTCATCGGTTAATTTCAAAAAGTGGCACCTGTTGAAGTGTGCATTCTACGCTGAAACAAACGAACAAAAGCTTTCAGAATATCTTGACCAAATGACAGCACTTCTCACAGACGAGCAGGAGGTTGCACGTAAATCCCTTCCCCTTGTAGACCAGGATTCCTGCCTTGGTTGGGAGCCTAGCATGCTTTACATCGGCCACCGTGAAAATATTGAATGGAAGATTGAACAGCTCGAAAGAACGAAAAAGCTTGACATCGGCGAATACAGAAAGTGTCTTTCTCATTCTTTATAAAAGAACTTTTAGTCCTTTATGGATATCGTCGCTATCACAAAACAAAACAACACAGCTTTAAGCGGCGTTCACGTAGGGATTATTTGCCCAAAATCCATGATTTCGGCGTATAACTTTGTTGAAAATGCTTGTAATCCGACAGGATAACTTCGCATTTTCGCCTTGTTCTCCGTCCGAACTTATGAATTTTTGGGTGCAA
>JAZRTB010000100.1:0-1789 GCA_045651805.1 Clostridia bacterium | reverse complement strand
CTTCTCCCCCCGCTCAACATAGATACAGAGCTTCTCAAAAAAGCGCTTGAAGTAATTAAGGAGGTATGTAAATTATGAAACACTTATTAAAGCTCGGCGACCTTACAAAGGAAGAGATTGTCAAAATTCTCGACCTTGCCGATAAGCTTAAATACGAAAAAAGAAACGGTATAGAACACCATCTTTTAAAAGGGAATACACTCGGTATGATTTTTCAGAAATCCTCTACAAGAACGAGGGTATCATTCGAGGTTGGTATGTTCGACCTTGGCGGCAGCGCACTGTTTTTAAGTCCCCGTGATTTGCAGATAGGTCGCGGTGAGGTCGTACAGGATACTGCAAGAGTTCTTTCCAGATTTCTTGATGGTATAATGATTCGTACCTTCGAGCAGAAAGAGGTTGAGGATTTTGCCTCCTACGGTGATATCCCGATTATAAACGGTCTTACAGATTATTGCCATCCCTGTCAGGTATTGGCAGACCTTATGACAATTCGTGAGAAAAAGGGAAACCTTGAAGGTCTTAAAATGTGCTTTGTCGGTGACGGCAACAATATGGCAAACTCACTTATTGTCGGCGGCATCAAAATGGGTATGGAGGTTTCTATCGCCTGCCCGAATGGATATGAGCCTGACAAAGATATTATGAAGTGGGCAAATGAAAACGGAAAATTCACCTGTACCGCTGATGTAAAGGAAGCTGCAAATGGCGCAGACGTTCTCTACACCGATGTATGGGCATCAATGGGTCAGGAGGATGAGTCGAAAGAGCGTGCAGAAATCTTTAAGAATTATCAGATAAATTCCGACCTTATGAAGGTTGCAAATGACGGTGCAATGGTGCTTCACTGCCTGCCTGCACACCGTGGGGAGGAAATCACTGCCGATGTAATCGAGCAGCACGCAGACGAAATTTTTGAAGAAGCCGAAAACAGACTTCACGCACAAAAGGCCGTTATGGTTCTTTTGATGGCTGACTAATTTTTAAACTAATTTCAGAAAGGCTTGGTTTTATGAAAGCATACTTAGTTCTTGAAAACGGAACTGTTTTTTGCGGCGAGCAGTTTGGCGCAGTAACAGAAGAAACGGGCGAAATTGTTTTTTCAACAAGTATGGGCAGCTATATTGAGGCGCTCACCGACCCGTGCTACCACGGACAAATTCTCGTACAGACATATCCGCTTATTGGAAATTACGGAATGATATACAGCGATATGGAAAGCTCTAAGGCGCACGTTAAGGGATATATTGTGCGTGAGCTTTGCGATTATCCTTCAAACTTCCGTACTGACGGCACTTTAGAGGATTTTCTTAAAGAGCAGGGCATTATGGGAATATCGGGTGTCGACACACGTGAAATCACAAAGATTATCCGCAGTGAGGGCACAATGAAAGCATATATCACAACTAAGGAGCCTGCATTTGATGCTTCTTCTGAGGTTGATATGAAGGATGCGGTCAGCACTGTAAGTACAAAGGAAAAATATGTTGTTAACGAAAGTGGCAGTACACGGATTGCACTTCTTGACCTCGGCACAACGAAAAGCGCGGTAGACACCCTTGCAAAAAGAGGTGCAGCTGTAACAGTTCTTCCCTATAATACAACTGCAAAAGAGCTTCTTGCCTATGACGCAATATATCTTTCAGACGGTCCCGGAAATCCAATAGACTCTGCAGAAATTGTAAAAACGATTTCTGAGATTTTTGGTAAAAAGCCGATTTTTGCAACCGGTCTTTCGCATCAGCTTCTTGCAATGGCAAACGGCGCAAAATGCGAAAAGCTCCACCAC
>JAZRTB010000099.1:0-3192 GCA_045651805.1 Clostridia bacterium | reverse complement strand
TATTAAAGACCCTGAAATCAAGGATTTATTTATGGATATCGCGGCAGAGGAATTAAGTCATCTTGAAATGATTTCCCAGACGATAAATCTTCTTAACGGTCACGACGTTGATGCCTCACAGGTGCCCAACGGTGAAATTCAGACACACGTGCTTCTGGGGCTTAATCCCGGACTTATTAACGCATCGGGTTACTCCTGGACAGGGGATTATGTGACGGTAACGGGGGATTTGTGTGCTGACTTGCTTTCAAACATTGCATCAGAGCAGAGGGCGAAGGTAGTTTACGAATATCTTTACAGACAAATTAACGATAAAAAAGTAAGAGAAACTATTGACTTCCTTTTGAATCGTGAGGAAGCCCACAACACGATGTTCCGCGAGGCGTTCAACAAGGTGCAGAACACCGGCTCAAACCGTGATTTCGGCACGACAAAGGCGGCGAAGATGTATTTCTCCCTTTCAGAGCCATCGCCCGAGAACTCTCCGTTTACTGAAATAAAGGGAAAAGAACCGATTTTCAATTAATGGCGAAGGAGTAGTATTTTACTACTCCTTCTTTACTTTTTCGGGAAATCTGATAAGAGCTATGCGGGGATGTACATTTATTGTCTTTTTCTTTTATCCGCTTGCAATTTATATTGCTTGTGATATAATAAAGATGCTCTTTGCCTCTGGTGTTCCTGAAAGAGGTAAAAACGATAGTAAATACAGTTTTATGAAAAACAAATTATGCAGAAAAGTCACGTTTCAATGCTTACGGGAAATTAAAAAAGGAGATATATTATGTACAGAATTGGTTTTTATGAAAAAGAGATAACACCTCCCCTCGGATGCGGTATCCCCGGATATTTCAGCATCCGCAGAGGTGTGGATGTTCTTGACAGACTTTTTGCAAGGGCGATTGTAATTGAAGAAAGCAGTGAAAAGATTGCGATTTTATCAATCGACGGTCTTCATCCAAAGACGGATGTATGTGCATACATAACAAAGAGAATTGAGGAATACACCTCTATCAAGAGGGAGAATATAATGATTGCATTCACTCATTCCCACACGGCACTTCCTTTCAGATTTGAGGGGATTGCTTTCGGTGATGATGAAGTTGTTCAGGAATCAATAAAAGGCTATATAGACGTATTTTCACGACTTGTTGCAGACTGTGTTACCCTTGCGGATTTAAGACTTAAAAACGCAAATATAAGTTTTAGCAAGGGCGAAGTACATGGCATTTCCTTCTGTCGTGACTACATTATGAAAAATGCAACTCCCCAGACAAATCCCCCCAGAATGAGTGAGGATATTGTGTCTGCCGTAACAGAGTCTGATAAGGAACTTCCTGTGCTGATGATTACAGACGAGAACGAAAAGCCTATGGGTGCTATCGTTGGATTTGCTTGCCACGCTGACTGTATAAGCGGAGAAAAGCTGTCCGGAGATTACGTTTCTGTTCTTACAAAGGAGCTTAAGAAGGCTTACGGTGAGGAATTTGTAACGGTGTTCCTTCTCGGCTGCAGTGGTGATGTTAACCACTTTGACGTGTCAAAGGCGTCAGATTCCGAAGATCATTATGTTAAAATGGGTAAGAAGCTTGCGGAGGAGGTTGTAAAGACAGCTTCCGCAGGTAAAGAGCTTGAGAAAACCGGCATCAAGTCGGGGCTTGAATATATAACTGTTTCACGAAGACCTGTTGAGGATGAAGTTATCGAGGATGCAAAGCAGGCAATCGCTACAATCAAACCGAAAAAAGGCGTTAAAATCTCCGCCGACAATACCGACCCCGATCAGTACAGACTGGCTATGGCGAAAAGGCTTGTGGATTTCCTTGAAACAACTCCTGAAAGCTTTGATGTGCCGCTTCAATGTATGCAGATTGGCGAATTTACTATTTACGGATTTAATTCCGAGATTTTCACGGAGTTTGGTAAAATAGTTAAAAAGGGTGACGGTACGGGCATCAATCTTGTAGCAACTCTTTGTAACGATGCCTTTGGATATGTTCCTACGCGTGATATGTTCTATGATACAATTTACGAATCACGCCCCGGCTCCAGCCGTATGGACAAGGAAGCAGGTTACAAAATGGCTGAAAAGCTTATCTCTATGAAAAAGTGATTAAATAAATTGCCGTACTATGTCATAATTGATTGAGAAGTCGTTATGCAATCTCTTGCGGAAAATAAGGATTGATTCAGTATGAAAAACTATAAAATTACAGTTGAATATGACGGCACGCGCTACAACGGCTGGCAACGGCAGGGGAACACCAA
This sequence comes from Clostridia bacterium, assembly GCA_045651805.1. GTDB lineage: Bacteria > Bacillota > Clostridia > UMGS1883 > UMGS1883 > UMGS1883. The sequence goes on along the minus strand of JAZRTB010000099.1, from coordinate 924 downwards.
AAACACCTTGCAGGAGAAGTTTGAAAATGTGATTTCCCTTATGTGCGGAAAGGAAACAGAGATTTTCGCCTCGGGCAGAACTGACAGAGGTGTCCACGCGAAGGGGCAGGTTGCAAACTTCAAATGCAATGTGGATATGACTGCAACAGATGTACTGACGTACCTTAACCGCTATCTTCCCGAAGATGTCCGCATCAGAGAAATTGAGGAAGTGGATGAAAGGTTTCACAGCCGTCTTAATGCGGTAAGTAAGACTTACGAATACACTATCGCCACAGAAAAGCCAAGCGTGTTTGAACGAAAATATGTGTATTTTCCCGAAGAAACACCGGATGTTAACAAAATGAAAGTTGCGGCACAAAAGCTTCTCGGAACACACGATTTTCACGGCTTCAGCTCCGTCGGAAAAACAAAAAAATCCACCGTCAGAACGGTGAATTTCATAAATATTGAGGAAACTGGCGGAATTATCAGAATAACCGTAAACGGAAACGGATTTCTTTACAATATGGTGCGGATAATTGTCGGCACTCTGTATGAAATCGGCATTGGTAAAAAGGATGCAGGCGTAATTGACGAAATCCTTGAAACAGGCATCCGTGAAAACGCAGGAATTACAATGCCTGCCGAAGGACTTTGTTTATTGGAAGTAAACTATTAAACACATAAAATCCCCCAATTTTGGGAATTAAAACAGTTAGATAAACTTGAATTTATCTAATACGAACCAATATTTTTCAAAAAGCTGTTGACTCTCACGCTCCGTCATAGTGTATACTCTCCTTGTGAGGTGATAAAATTGAAAATGCAGATTAAAGAATTTGCCGAATTTACGGGTGTAAGTGTGCGCACACTGCATTATTACGATGAAATAGGATTGTTGACGCCAGCCTTCGTTGACAGGTCTACAGGCTATCGTTTTTA
>JAZRTB010000098.1:0-20133 GCA_045651805.1 Clostridia bacterium | reverse complement strand
AGCAAACATCGCATCTATTGAAATATATAGAATTTTATGGTATAATCAGTTTGACAAATAAGAATTTGACGAGGTGATTGAGATGATAAATATTACTGTTTGGATGAAAAACTTCTTAAAGTCATTAAATGAGACTTTCGCAAATCGTGTGTGGTTTGTTGGTTTACAAGGTAGTTATGCCCGTGGCGAAGCAACAGAAACAAGCGACATTGATATTGTTGTAATTCTGGATGAATTGTCTACCGTGGACATCCAAACTTATAATGATATGCTGGATACTCTGTCTCACAGGGAATTAATTTGTGGTTTCCTTTCAGGCAAAAAAGAAATTATGAATTGGGAGCCATCAGAACTATTCCAGTTTTGCAATGACACCACACCAATCAAGGGAAGTCTTGACGAAGTTATAGCTGTTCTTGACGAAAGTGCTGTGAACAGAGCAATTAAAATCGGTGCCTGCAACATATTCCACGGATGTGTACACAATATGCTGTATGAAAAAAACGAAGATATTTTACGGGGATTGTATAAATCTGCTTCTTTTGTTGTACAGGCAATTGTTTTTAAGGAAACAGGAAAATATATCTGCCATCAAAAGGATTTGCTTCAAGTTGTATCTTCCGATGAACGGGCTATCGTGGAAACCTTTTTAAGGTTGAAAAATGGCGAAACAGTAGAGTTCAATTTAATGTCTGAAACATTGTTCAATTGGTCGAAGAATTGGATTGCCGAAAAGAATTAAACAAATCCCAATTTGCAAATATCAAAATAGTGTACTTTTCTTCGGACTTAACTTCGTATATGTACAATTTAGTCTGTGTTAGGCAGAAAAAAGAGAATCTCTAAAAAGTAGAGATTCTCTTTTTTTATGGTAGTAGAACTTTAACTATCTCTCCATACAATTTGTAATTTCAGACAACAATTTTGAAATATAGAAATTGACTTTTCCCTATCGAATAGTATAAAATTACATAATAACAGTATTTGAAAGTTTTCAGAAAGTTGGCAAGAGTTATGTATCAGTTAGCAGAAGATTTCAATCTTTACGATTCTAATTTTATTCCTCACACCCTCTCGCCCGAAAGGCACACACCTACAGAAAATATGCACGCGGCGGTTGATGAGCGTGGTTTTAACATGAAATCCATCGGTAACCGCTGGATTATCAAGACTCCCGCATTGAAGGATTTTACACTTGATTTCACATTCAGCTACACTTATCTTACAGAATATAATCCCTGCACTTATGTGTTCTTCGGCTATGATTGCCGCACAAGATGCGGTCAGGGTGTAAGATTCAGATACAACCTTATCGGCTCACTTGAGATTACTCTTGTGAAGGTTGACCGTATGAAGGTCGAAGCAATGAGCGACAAGCTTATTTATGACGACATCACCATAAACGAAGGCGAGAATATCGATGTTTCAATCAAGGTTGAGGGCAATACTTTGAATGGAACTATCGGGGAATGCGAGTTCTCTTTCACGATTGAGCCTGCACGCGGTCACATTGCTCTTGAACGCAAAAACTTCGTCGGCGAGTGGATTATACAGGAATTGAGAATTACATCAAAGGAAGAATTTCCCGTGAAAACTGTTCTTCCCGAAAAAACTGTCTTTATCCCTATGCGCGACGGTGGTGACATTCCTTATTCATTTACATACAGAGCAGAAACTGTCGGTGGTCAATGCTACCTTATTGCAGAGCTTGGCGGTGGTACTGCTACGAGAGAATTAAACCGCGACGACAGACCCGGTCAGTACATTGCAGAGCAGGACAGAATTACTTCCCCCTTCGTTATTTTAAGAAATGGTGATAAAAAGAAGGAATTCAACTTATATCACGGGACAAAAATAATATGTGATCCCAATATTTACTGGGAATGTCTGAAGGACTATTTCAAGCACCCCGATATGCCCATCAAGGCAGTTTTCCCCATTGATGAGACTGATATTACAGAAAACACCGCCATTTCTTTCGGTTACGAAGAAATGCGTTGCACCGGTTATATGGCACAATCGGGCGGCCCCAGCGAATTTATGTACGACATAGACGGCAATCTTTTATACGAGGGCGATGCCCTCAAAGAAAGCGTTTTTGAGCTTTACTCCCCTGCCGACAAGTATGCGACTACTCTTATTCCCGAAGGTACTTATAAACGGGAAGATGTTATAAAGCATCTTGCAGGAAATCATTATTTCCATATTGATGAGAGAATTTCTCTTGAAATGGTAATGAAAACACTTCTCACGGCAGAATATTTTTCTGTAAAAGCAGAAATCCGTGATGTATATGACAACGAAACTCTGGCAACACCCAATCCCGAAATCGGCATTGATACTTGGAAATTCGGTTACACTTCTATTTCTGCCAAAGTACAGAATCCTCCTTTACCCCTTGGCGTATACAGAATTGTGTTCACCATTTATTACGGCGATAAGGTTTACAAGACCTACAACAAAGTATTTGAGGTATTTGACAAGGATGCAAAAATCTCTCCTGCATTGGCAAGCGGTCTTCCCTTTACATTCTCTATGCCAAACGAACAGAAGTGGCTTATGAGCAACACCTTTGATTTGTGGAATCCCAAGCCCTCCTGCGACGATGTGCATTATATTTCATGTGCTACAAACACGCCCATTGAAGCGGAAAAGCAGAAAACATGGGAGCTTCTCCCCATTTTCGGAAGAAAATGGTATGTATGGCTTAACAGCAGAGTTTGTCTTGACTGGAAAATGGAAAGCCATCCTGAGGTTATTAAGTATTGCGATTACTTATATGCAAACCTTGAAAACAATTTCGCCCCCAGAGTTACATCATACCTGATAGCACCTTATCAGAATCCGAAATTCAGGGAGCATCTTCACGAATTCCTTGAAAAAAATCCTGATATTGCAAAAAAGATAACCTACACTCCCTGCCAGGCGGATGAAGAATATACCGAAAGCAAGCCTATTGACGAATCTGAAAAAACATTTGAATATAAGGCATTCACATACGACAACCTGAAAAGCCTGCTTGAAACCTGCCATACAGAGTGGTTTGACTTTATTAACGGAAGGCTTTCAGAAATGGCAAGACTTCAAAACGAAAGACTTCGCAAGATTAATCCCAATATAAAGCGTGCATTTTACGGACCTTTCTTCCAGTATGTTATGGGTACGGTTTCATATCATTCGGCAAGGGCATTCGGATATAATCCCGGACCCGATTTGGCGAAGGATGTATTTACCGGTTTTGCAGTTTTTGAGGACTATCCCTCCGCTTGTGCTTACCAGACATACCGTGGTGCATTTGCCGCTATGACATTACTTCTGCACTGCCCCGGACTTGTCCTTTATCCGGAACAATACAATGGAAGCGACGGCGGTTGCATTGATGGTGCAGTAAAGTTTGCTTATGCACCTATGGGAAAATATGATACGCCTCCTTATTTTAACAGCACCCACTCATTTGAGTATGCTTTCAACACACCATATAAGACAGAAGACGGCTATCATTACTGGACTTCTTACGGTTTCCACAGAAGAGATCACGCACCTGATGAAGCAGACAAATTAGCAAAAGACTGGAAAAATGTAATCCTCCACTCTCCCAAAAAGCCCCTGCGTACAATGGCGATGATAACGGAGTATTACGATGAAGAGGATGTTTTCAACGGAGAAATCCTTTCTCTTCACGGCTATACGGAATTTTCAAATGTAAGCGAAGAAGGACACGGCTATATTTACGATTGTGCCCGTGAAGCAGGACTTAACGCCCCCTTTGCATTAAAGAGCGAAACATTGGCATCACTTTCAAAAGAAGAATGCGATGTACTTGTAATTCCTACCCTTAAGTTTGCAAGCGACGAAACGAAAAAGGAAATCAGACGCTTATATGAAGAGGGCGTATCGCTTGTTGCAGTAAGCGATGTATGCGGACTTGAAGACATCTTCGGCGTCAAGGAAAATACACAAAGCATCTTTATTACAGAGCTTTGTACAAATAATGAAAGCGAGCTTATTTACCCCAACGAATCCCCCTTCAAATACGAAGCGAATGGTGCAAAGGTTATTATGACTGCCGACAGCACAATTCCTGTTATTCTTAAAAACAACAAGGCTCTCCTTATAAATGCACCCATTTCAAAATTGGGACACGAATGTTTTGAAGGACGCGAAGGGAAAACCAAAAACAACGTAAGCGAGCTTTTAAAAGAAACGCTTAAGAAAGAGCTTACAAGCCTTTCTTCCCCCCTTGTATCGGGCAAAAACGTGGGCATTACTCTTTTTGAAACAAAGGACGGCAGAAAAATGCTTCTTGCTATTGACTATTCGCCTTATGATAATATAGCTCCCCATACGAAAGAGGCCGTAGTTACCATAAACTGCGATTTTGCAAAAAACGCCACAAGCGAAAGAGAGTTACTTATAGCGAAAAAAGACGGCTATATAAAAGAACTTCGTTTCGATATTGCACCCCACGAATCTGTATTTATAGAACTTATCTGAAGTTAATAAAGCACAAAAAAGGCACCTCGTTGAGGTGCCTTTTTTGCTTTCCATTTTCCCTTTATGTAAGCAATTATTTCATTGCTACATACCTTTTAATTTTACCTGTTGTTGTTTTTTCCATTTCTTCTTCCTGAACAGTATAGTTACTGATTTTCTTGAAGTGAATAAGCTTTTCATTTACAGATTCGATATGCGCTTTAATTGCTGCTTCCTTATCACCCTCAAAGTTTGTATCAATAACGATTGTTGCAAGGATTTTGTCGCCTTCACCATACACAACGGACTCCTTGATTGCAGGAGAAAGATTTACAAGTGTTTCAATTTCTTCGGGGAATACGTTTTTACCATTTGAAAGAACGATTACATTCTTCTTTCTGCCTGAAATGAAGATAAATCCGTCCTTATCCATTCTACCCATATCACCTGTGTAGAGCCATCCGTCTTTAAGCACGGCATTTGTTTCTTCTTCATTTTTATAATAGCCGAGCATTATGTTGTCGCCTTTTGCAATGATTTCACCGTTACCGTTTTCATCGGGATTTGAAATCTTAACTTCAACTCCGGGAATTGCAGGTCCTACAGAGTCTCTGCGCATATAATCATGATTTTCTGCTGAAATTACGGGAGATGATTCTGTAAGGCCATAGCCCTGGATTGAAAGAATACCGATATTGTTGAAGAACTCAAGCACTTCGGGAGATGCTGCAGCCGCACCGATGATAATAAGGCGAAGACCTCCGCCCATAGCATCGATAATCTGCTTGAAGAGCTTTCTTCTGATATCAATGCCGATTTTTCTCAAAAATCCTGAAAGTTTAAGTGCAAACTTAATTTTACCCGTCTTACCCTGTGACTCAATCTTTCTGTTGACAGAAAGCATCATTTCCTCAATAACGCGAGGAACACCAACGAAAACTGTTACACCGTATTCGTTAAGACACTTTGCAATACGAAGGCCTTCACAGAATACGTTACACATACCGAATGAAAGGAAAAGAAGTGACTGCATCATACCAAATGAATGATGGAACGGAAGAAGTGCCATATTGACATCTGTCTCGTAAAGCTTTTCCCAAAGAGTCATTGAGTAAACATTTGCAGTAAGATTAGCATGAGAAAGCATAACTGCCTTTGACTGTGATGTTGTACCTGATGTAAAAAGAAGAAGACTCATTTTATGAGCATCGATTTCTATAGCCTCATACTCCGCTTTATTATCGCATTCCTTGCCTTCTTCAAGCCAGTTTCTGAATTCCATGTCGTCAGTACAAACTTTTACAATATCATACTTTTCCATACGATTAACAAAAGCATCACCGTAAAAAATTGCAGAAGCTTCCGAACGAGAAAGCTGTTCCTCAATTTCAAAATCAAGAAGTCCTCTGTCAAGGGGAACTATAATACTGCCTGAACAAAGTGTTGCAAGGTATACAACCATCCACTCATAACTGTTTTTACCGATTACGGCAATTCTCTTTCCCTGAAGGCCTTTTTTCATAAAAGCTCTTCCAAGATATTCTACTTCGTTATTAAGACGCTCGTAAGTTACTTCATCATAGTAAACCTTACCATTTTCGTCCTTTTTCTTTACCTTGTAAGCAACATTGTTTTTGAACTTTACCGCACAATCATTTATAAGTGCCTTGACATTTTCATATTTTACAGCCATAACACATTCTCCTTTGCAATTTATATTATGATATCATCTAGTATTTAATACCATATTAACACGTTTTTATTACTTTGTCAAGATTTTACTTGAATATTGTGGAAGAATGTTTTATAATAAATACAAATCTATTTTCAGGAAAGTCGGTTTATATTATGTATATAAAAAAGGAAAAGCTGATCTCTTCATTTACAGAGATTGAAAATGCACTTACCACCTATGCCCTCCCCACCTGGGATATGCTCCCTGACCTTGATTTATATATGGATCAGGTTATATCCATCGTTACAAAATATATGGATGTATATGACAATGTTATCGGTATCAACAAGCCGGTAACTCCGTCTATGATAAACAACTACGTAAAGCTTGGAATCATTCCCGCCCCTGTAAGAAAAAAATATTCCAAGGTACATCTTGCATATCTTCTTATTGTGTGCACATTAAAGCAGACACTTGATATGTCAACAATCCAGAGAATTATACCTGTTGACCTTGATGAGAAATCAATCAGAAAAACTTATGATTCATTCGTCAAAAACCAGAGCACCGCATTTAACTATGTATTTAAGCAGACACGCGCTGTTGCCGATCCTATCTTCACACTTGAGGGAGATAATCAGGACAGAATGAACGACCTTATTATGCAGGTATCGGTTTCTGCCAATATTTTTAAAATGCTTACTGAAACAATTACACACCTTCCTGAAAACGAATAACCATTCACAAAAAAAGTCCTGTTTTGCAATTTGCAAAACAGGACTTTTAATTATTTTATTCTTCGTCGTCTTTATCCATTTTGTTTTTGATGAGTGTATTAACCTTTTCAAAAGCAACGGGGATATAGTCAACAAGCTTATCAAGAGGCGAACTGCTTGATGAAACGGGAACAAATCTGATCTGCTCGGGCGCTACAACCAAAAATCCCATAGGTGCTATTGAAACGCCTGCACCGCTGCCTCCACCGAAGGTTTCGTTGCCGGGGGTTTTGGAAGGAATATCACTTCCGCCTGCCGCAAAACCAAAGCCAACCTTTGAAATCGGGATAATCATAGTTCCGTTACTTGTTTCCACGGGATCCCCCACGACAGTGTTCACATCAATCATTCCCTTGATGCTGTCCATTACCGTACTCATTAAATTGTTAATAGGATGTTCTGCCATTTTTAACTCCTCCTTGCCCTTTTAAGGGTATTAAATTTCATCAAAATTGTTATTGCAATAATTATAATATAAACCACACGGCTTTTTATTATACATTTTCCTTTAATGTCAAATATACTTTGAGCATAATCGGGAGAGATATTAACTTTATGACTATCAATATAGACAATTCTTCCGATAACTCCGATAAGTCCGTAAACTGCCGCCCATAATGCACCTGTATTCACTGCAGTTGTCGCCGCATCGCCTGTACCAATAATGATATCAAGCTTTATAAGCGTAACAGAGACATACTTTTTCAAAAGTCGTAATGTCGTTTTTGAAAGCTTTAGTATATCGGAAATTTTAAGAGCTACATCTTCCGATTTCTTTTTTACTTTTTCCGCTTTTTCTTCGGGAGATGCGGAAGATGCCGCATCTTTCTTCTTTAATGAAAAAACTTTCACTCCGTAAAGATAAACATTTAATTTAAATTTCTTCTCATCATACTCTGAAACTACCTTTAACGGAGCAAGCAGTAATAAAAGAAGAATTATCAGTATAACTGCCAGAATCCACACAATCAATTACTCATTCATCTCCGCTGTATAAATATCAAATTCATCCTGTACAGGTTCTTCTGCTTCTTCACTGTTTTCCTTAACAAAGGCCTCTATAACGTCATCCTTTTTCTCAGAAGCTTCCTCAAAAACTTCTCTTTCGGGAAGCGGAGGCAAATCTTCAAGAGACTTAAGTCCGAAGCATCTTAAAAACTCCATCGTCGTGCCATAAAGGATAGGTCTTCCCGGAGTTTCCGCACGTCCAAGTTCGTCGATGAATCCTCTTTCAAGAAGCTTCGCAACGGAGTATGTACAGTCGACTCCACGAATAAAGTCCATCGTACCCTTTGTAACAGGCTGATTATATGCAATTATAGAAAGTGTTTCGAGGGCAGCGGAAGAAAGGCCTGCCTGCTTTTTTATTTGTGTAACACGCTGAATACACTCGTAATAATCAGGATTTGAACACATCTGCACAGAATTTTCAATCTCAATTATTTTGATTCCGCGACCATCTTTTTCATATTTTTTCTTAAGCGCGGCTACCGCTTCCTTAACCTCTTCCTCTCTCACTTCAAGAGCCTCTGCAAGCTTTTCAAGCTCAACCGCTTCACCAAGAGAAAACAATACGGCCTCAAGCGCACACTCAATATTCTTCCCAATTGTCAAGTTCCACATCGTTTTCACCTCGTTCGCAATAAAGACTGTTGCCCTGTTCTGTGACAGTAACAACATTCTCTTTTATAAGTTCGAGAAGAGCAAGGAATGTTGCCACATACTCACCACGAACCCTGAGCCCTGCAAAAAGTGATTCAAAAGCCGCTTTTTCGCCCTTTTTAAGCTTACTCAAAACAGATTTTGATGCAGTTCTTACAGAATAGTTTGTTCTTCCGATAACTCTCTTGAACATTTTTGGGTCAATAGGCTTTTTGCTGGCACTCCTGTCGATAATGGTATAGAACGCCTCAAAAAGTCGTTCTATGGGAATTTCCTTGTTCTCTGTTTTTACTTTCGGTAAATTAAGAGGTTCCGCACCTTTAAAAATTACGTTATCCATGCTGTGACTGAGCTTGTCCATTTCGCCCGAAATTTCCTTATACCTCTTATACTCAATCAGTCTGTCCTGAAGTTCCGCTCTGGGATCCTCCTCCTCTTCCTCATCAACTGGAAGAAGCATCTTTGACTTAATATAAAGAAGCTGTGACGCCATTACAAGGAACTCACCGCTGAATTCCATATCAAGCTCCTGCATAAGTGCAATATACTCAAAATACTGGTCAGTTATAAGGGATATGGGTATGTCACAAATACTTACTTTATTTTTTCCTATAAGGTGCAAAAGAAGGTCAAGAGGGCCTTCAAACACCTCGGTTTTAAACGAAATTTCACTCATTACTTATCCGCCTTACATAAGAAGATTAATAAGCCCGTTAACAGACATTATCCACAAAGAGTATATGGGGCCGGTAAAGAGCGAGAGAATTTTACCGAGAATGCCTGTAATTGACAGAAGCATAAGAAGCGGAAAACCAAAATGCTCATATCTGAGAAGCTTATAATAATTATCGTATGAAAGGAACGCACCAAGAATCTTACTTCCGTCAAGAGGCGGAAAAGGAATAAGATTGAAGATTGCAAATCCGATATTTACTACCGCAAGCTGAATAAACACTTCATAAATAAAAGAAGTTAAAAGATTTGCATACTTGGAATAAACAAAAACGAAATACAATGCAATAAATATAGTTGATATAAATGTAAGTGCAATATTTGCAAGAGGACCTGCAAGCGCCGTTAATGCACTGCCCTTCTTTCTGTCACGGAAGTACTGCGGATTAATCGGCACAGGCTTTGCCCAACCGAATCCGAAAAACACCATACAAAGTGCACCGATGGGGTCAAGATGCGATATAGGATTAAATGAAAGTCTTCCGCTATATTTTGCAGTAGGGTCACCCAATTTATATGCAACGAAGCCATGTGCGTATTCATGCACGGTTATCGCTGTAAAAAGCACTATTAATCTTGCGAGATACTCCTGAACAATGTTTAACAAGTCTACACCACCGAATCTATATACTTATTCCTATACATTTTACCACAACTCTTATTGAATTGTCAACCAAACACTTCCTGCTTCATACATTTTTTACATTTTACCTTCATTCTAACCATTATTTACATAAAAGAAATCAGCATTTTACGCAGAATAAGTATAGTGAAGGAGTGTGAAAATATGAATCACAAAAAAATTATTTCAGGACTTGCGGCAATTTCAATGCTCTCGTCCACTGCTTTTGCAGATGTTAACTATACTGTACAGAAAGGAGACAGCTACTGGCTTATATCACAAAAGTTCAACACAAGCCTTTCAAGTGTACTTAATGCAAATAATGCATCGGAGACCGCTTCCCTTGTTGCAGGACAGAAAATTACTGTTCCGTCCGATACTTACACGGTGCAACCGGGAGATACCTTCTACCTTATTGCAAAAAGGTGCGGAGTAACTCTTGATAATTTGCTTAAAGTCAATAATGCTAATGAAAGTACGGTTCTTTATTCAGGGAAAAAAATAAAAATTCCGTCTTCGGGAGGACATACTACATACACGGTACAGAAAGGAGATACTTACTGGATAATTTCGCAGAAGTACGGCGTAAGCCTTGATAGTCTGCTTGAGGTAAACAATGCGTTATCTGACCCCTATCTTGATATCGGTGACAATATCTTGATACCGAGAAGTACCACATCGGGCAGTACTTCAGGAGGTACATCGGGTAGTACTTCAGGCAGTACATCAACCTCGCCTACCGTTAGTTATAAGACATACACGGTGAAAAGCGGTGATACTCTCTGGAATATTGCAATCGCACAGGGGATTCCCTATTCAGAGCTTCTTGAAGCAAATTTATTAACAGAATCAAGCCGAATCCACACAGGAATGAAGCTTACAATCCCCGTACACAATATCCCCGTAAAGAATGCTCCTGCAGGCTATGGTGAGCTTCTCGACTGGTTTACAGAGGCACAGTATGTTATTCCCATAAACGCTGATTTCACGGTAACAGACCTTACAACAGGAAAAAGCTTCAAAGCAAGAAGAACTGTAGGCTCGGGACACGCAGACTGTGAGCCTCTGACTGCTAGTGACACAGCTATTATGAAAGAAATATGGGGCGGAAGCTTCAATTGGAATAAGCGAAGCGTACTTATTAAATACAAGGGCAGAACAATTGCCGCAAGTGCTGCAGGTATGCTCCATGCAGGTAATGAAAATGCAGCCGGTGGCGACTGGACAAGCTGGCGAAGTGACAATTACGGTGCAGGTACAAATTACGATTATGTCAAAGGAAATAACGCACACGGTCATTTCGATTTGTATTTTTATAATTCAATCGGTCATAGTTCCCCAACTACAAATAAAACACATCAGGCGAATATACTAAAAAGTGCAGGACAATAAAAAGAAGCGTGCCGCTTCACCCATTTCGCGTCCCGTCTAAAATCAATTCTGCGGAATGTTGCTCGCGATTAAATTATGCAATTTCCTATGCAATAAAAAAGCGTGCCACTTCACCTGTTTTGTGCTTTAATATTGTATAAACGAAGAAAGTGCGGATATCCGCACTTTCTTCGTTTGTACAATTATTTAATTGAAAATGTTTTTGTTACAACGTCATCATTAAAGCTGATAAGTTCTTCTACTTCTACTTCTATGTCAGTAGTAGTATCATTAAGTTCATACGCTACTTCAACTTCTATTGAGGCACCCGTCTTGATTGCTTTGGTCTGATTATCAGAACTATAGTTTGCACTATCAGCAAGAACATAGGCTTCATTAAGCCCTACCCCATTCTGGTATACATTATCATCAAATGCTGTCCAGAAAGCTGTTGAATCATCACTATTATTTGTAAAGATATATTTTACTATAACAACAGCATTACCTTCATAATCTTCTGCTAATCGGCAACTATCAATTTTTACCTCATAATCTCCGAGATTTGTGTTTTCCCCTGCATTCCCTGCTCCCTGATTATCAGTATTACTGCTTCCGCTTGCTAAAGCAAAAGCTGAAAATACAGCGATAATTAAAGCTACCAGAATTAAACGATTGATTTTTTTCATTTGTTTTTCTCCTTTAAAAATAAATATATTATGCTCATAAGTGCACTTGCAGAAATATAGGCAATAATGTCTAAAACATCCGCAGTACCGCTTATAACATCAATGTTTTGAAAAATCTCAAAAACAATTCCTGTTAAACTGACTGTCACGAAGCAAAATACAGAACCTTTTAACCCGGGTGACAAAGCAATATGCAACCAAGCCGAAAAACTAACCGCCCATAAAAAATCCGGAAGCCAGTACTTCAAAAGTTGATATTCTGCAAAACCGTTACTGTTCCCCAAAAAGGTTATAGGAAGCAATGAATCAATAATTTCCGAAATATGTGACGGTTCTCTGAAAAAGAGATATACTATTAATCCTGCGATCAAAGTTCCAATTCCTATCACGTATAAAATTATCAATTTTATTTTTGTCTTTTTCATATTTTATATTATAGTCATATTTATGACTATTGTCAAGATAAAAATATAGATTTATGCTTATAATAAGACATAAATGGAATTGGTGATGATAGATTGATTAGTTACAGGCCGTTTTGGGATACTTTAAAAAAGAAAAATATAACAACATATACTTTGATTAACAAGCATAATATAAGCAGTGCAACAATTGACCGTATGAAAAAAGGTAACGGAATATCAACAATGAAAATCGATGATTTCTGCAAAATTCTTAAATGCGAAGTAAGCGATATAATTGAATATGTCGAAGAAAAAAACTAAAAGTCATTTTGAAATTAATTTCAAAATGACTTTTTTGTATTCTTGTATGTTAAACCAAATCACAAAATAGATGATACTGTATTTAACAAAATATTATTATTGTAAATAAAGCCGCATAAAAGCGAGTTTTGTACACTGCTGATAATTGTACCGTCTCCAATTGCACCACCCTCATAAAGGACTGCTATAACACCGATTGCAACATAGATACACACAAAACCGCTTACCGCTCCAACTACAGCTCCAAGCACAGCGTTGGCACGTCGGATAAGGGGAAGCTTTGCAACTATATTTACGGCATTTGCAAGAACTATAGCGAGGATTTTAACAATTATCGTAACAAGAACGAAGCTCACTACAGAGGCTATAATCATTGCTATTGCATCTGTCGCAGCGGCAACGCCTGCCTCAGGAATTCCGCCTGTTTTACCTTGTAGAAAGTTTTCTGCCATAGAAGAAAACAGTTTTCCCAGCGGACTTATGTAAATCAAATAAGCAACAGGTTTAACCAGAAGTATACCGAAAATTACAGAAACAAGATTTGAAACCATTCCCACGAGAGTTTTTGCAAAGCCTCTCTTATATCCGACAAAAACAAACAATCCCAAAACAAGGATCAATACTAAATCCGCCATAATTCACATACCTTTCTTACTCAAGAATTTTACTGTCCGAGCTACCGATTACGAGTACGTGCTTTTCATTGTTATAAAGTGCTATTCGCTTTATACTTGACTCCGACTCAATGTTTTTCTTTTCATTAAGCTTCTCATCAACAATAATTATTTTTTTATCAAAAGCAAGTGCAAGTGCATCATCGCTCATTGAAATATCTTCAAGATTACCATCATAACTCTTCTCCGCTATTACAGACCCCAGTCTGTCAATTACCTTTACATCTGTTGAAGTACCGTGAACAATACTTCCCTTGGGAGAAAATGCGAGAACCATCATATCAGGGTCCGTAACATCCGCTTTGAGAAGAGTTCTGTCCGAATAATCATACTTCCACTTCTGCGATCCGTCGGAATTCATATATATAAGGCTGCTGTTACTGAATGCCGCACAGGTATCATTTTTATACAGTTGCAGAGTATAGAAAAGCTGCGATTCTACAGTATGTCTCTTCTTAACTTTCGCAGTTGTTATGTCAATAAACACAAGTTCACCGTAAAGCTTACTTCCTTTTGCAGTAGCAACGCTTAACACAATTGCATTATTACTGTAATTTACCATACCGTCAAGGAATTCGCTGGAGCTTATGTCATATTTGAAAATCGCTTCTCCATCTTTATTATAAACTACACATTCGCAGTTATAACCCTCTTTTTCAGTAGTTACAAGCAGATATCCGTTTGCATTTACTGTTGCCTTTACAATTTTATTATCGGTAGAAACAGAATATACTTGTCTGTTCATTTTATACACGGTTATTCCGGTAGTTCCTTCATCATAAATTGCGGCATATTCTCCGTTTGTATGTAAACACGGCTTTGTAAAAGCAATATCAAACACATCGCCCTTGCCTTTTTTATCGAGAACGCTGAAGGAAGACGGTGTAATGAATGCAACCTTACTTCCAAGCTGCTGTGCATCACTTCTTGCAAAAGCGTCACCGCTGAGGTTTTCCTGATTTGCCGCAAGAAGCTTGCTGCTCTCACTTTTACCGAATTTGAATATATCGCGGTCACGGTTCTGATAATAAATGATGATAAACATAGAAATCATTACTATCACAGCAACAACATTCTTTATTATTTTAATTATCTTTTCCCTATTCATAATTTACCTCCACAAGCGACAACCCCTGCGGTGGAGCCGTAATTCCGAGAAGTCTTCTGTCCTTCTTCTCAATAAGCGCCTGTATATCTTCTGCACAAAGTTTACCGTTTCCTACATAAACAAGTGTTCCCGCAATAATTCTTATCATATTGTAGAGAAATCCATCCGCTTTGGCACGGATTGTAATGAGGTCATCCTCTTTTGATACAGTTAATTCCGTAACATTTCTCACAGTTGATTTAACCACACTTCCTGCAGCACAGAAAGATGCAAAATCGTGCTTTCCCTGAATAATCTTCGCGGCAGTCTGCATTTTTTCCACATCAAGCTTCACCGGATAGTGCCACACATAGTTACGAAGCAATGGGTCATTAAAGCATCTGTTGAGGATTTTATACTCATACGCCTTTGTCACCGTTTCAAAGCGTGCATTAAAATCATCGTGCATAATTTCGCATTTATATGCACGTATATCATCAGGAAGCATTGTATTAAGCACAAAGGGGATTTTATTACATGGAATTGTAGTTTCGCCGGAAAAGCTGCATACATAAGTCTTTGCATGAACGCCTGCATCAGTTCTTGAACACCCTGTAACTGTAGTGGGAACTTTAAAAACCGATTCAAGAATTCCCTCAAGCACTTCCTGCACGGTTATTCCGTTTTTCTGACGTTGCCACCCGTGGTAATTTGTACCCTCGTAAGCTAACGTTAATTTATAAGTCATTTACAGCACAACCTTTAAAACAATAAGAATAGCACACATTAACAAAGTAAATATAAGTGCATACAAATCAATTCTTCCGAAAGTAAACCTTCTGTAGCTTGTTCTCTCCCCGTCTGCATTGTAGCAACGACATTCCATCGCAACAGCAAGCTCATCCGCACGCCTGAACGCACTCACAAAAAGCGGTATAAGAATCGGAAGCATTGCCTTTATACGCTTTATGGGATTTCCGTTTTCAAAATCAGCACCTCTTGACGTCTGTGCCTTGATAATTTTATCCGTTTCATCAAGAAGAGTGGGTATGAACCTGAGCGCTATGCTCATCATCATAACAAACACAGACACGGGCACACCGATTTTTTTAAGAGGCTTTAAAAGAACTTCAAGGCCGCCGGTAAGAACTGTCGGAGTAGTAGTAAATGTAAGAAGCGACGTACCCAGAATAAGAAGCACAATTCTTACAGCCATTTTTGTCGCCATAAAAATACCTTCCATAGTTATTGTGAGCCCCCAAAAAGAAACGAGTTCCTTCTCCCCAGGAGTCATAAACAAATTCAGAAGTGCAGTAAAAATCACTATCATTATAATGGGTTTAAGCCCTTTCATAATAAATTTCAAGGGTACGCCCGATACTTTTATAACAAACGCAGTCATTAGTATAACAGTTATATATGATGCCACGCTGTTTATCACAAAAAGCAGAATCATATAGAACACTACCCAAAGGATTTTCGTTCTGGGATCCATCCTGTGAAGAGGAGATTCGCCGCTGTAATACTGACCGAGTGTAATATCACGAATCATACTCTCACCTCCGGATTTTTAAGAATTTCTTCAACCGCTTCTTCTACAGAGAAAATATTTTCCGACACGTCAAGACCGCCTTCTTTAAGAAGCTTCATAACTCTGGTTATTTCAGGAATCTGCAGTCCGCATTTTTTAAGCATTGAAGAATCTATAAATATATCTTTTGATGTTTTATCATTATAAAGTTCACCATCATTAAGCAGGATAATTCTCTGTGCATTCTGCGCCAGATCCTCCATACTGTGTGAAATAAGAATGATGGTTGTACCGTTTTCACGACGGATACGATGAAGTTCACGAAGAAGCTTTTCCCTTCCTACAGGGTCAAGACCTGCGGCAGGCTCGTCAAGAATAAGTACCGAAGGCTTCGTCGCAATCACACCTGCAATGGCAACACGCCTTTTCTGTCCGCCTGAAAGTTCAAAGGGGGATTTATCAAAATTTTCCTCTTTAAGGTGTACAAGCTGTGCACTTTTTCTTACCGCTTCATCAATTTCCTCTTCCGAAAGTCCTTGATTTTTAGGTCCGAAAGCAATATCTTTATACACAGTTTCTTCAAAAAGCTGATGCTCCGGATACTGAAAAACTATACCTACAATTTTACGGAGTGCACGCGCCGCAGCCTTGTAATCTGAAAACTCCTCACCGTTTATAACAATACTTCCCTCGGTAGGATTTACAAGACCTGCAAGAATCTGTGCCATAGTCGTTTTACCGCTTCCGGTATGACCTGCGACACCTATAAACTCACCTTTATTTATTTTAAGGCTCACATTCTTAAGTGCGGCAGATGCTGTGCTGCCGTTGTCACTATATGAATATGAAATGTTTTTAAGTTCAATCATAACTGTTTTCCTTTTGCCAATTTTAGTATTTCCCTTGCACAATCTTCAGGCGTAAGTATTCCGTCGGGTAACTCAAGTCCTCTTTCCTTCAGTCTGTGAGCCAATGCTGAAGACTGCGGAACATCAAGGCCAAGAGACAACAACTGTGCCTCATTTTCAAATACCTTCTCCGGAGTGTCATCAAACACAACCTGTCCGCCGTCAAGCACAACCACTCTGTCTGCTTTTGCCGCTTCATCCATATAGTGAGTTATAAGAATTACCGTAATACCTTTTTCACGATTAAGCTTCATAACGGTATCCATGACTTCACGTCTGCCAACGGGGTCAAGCATTGCGGTAGGCTCGTCAAGAATAATGCATTCAGGCTCCATAGCAAGGATTCCCGCAATCGCAACTCTCTGCTTCTGTCCGCCGGAAAGAAGATGCGGTGCTCTTTTTCTGTGCTCATACATATTTACAAGGGTAAGAGCCTCCTTCACCCTGCGATGCATCTCTTCCCATTCTATACCTATGTTTTCGAGACCGAAAGCAACATCTTCCTCAACAATGGTGGCAACTATCTGGTTATCGGGATTTTGAAACACCATACCGGCATTTTTCCTGAGCTCATACAGTTTTTCTTCATCCTTGGTGTCTATTCCGCATACCGTTATACTGCCGCCCGAGGGAAGCAAAATGGCATTTATATGCTTTGCAAAGGTGCTTTTGCCGCTTCCGTTATGACCTATAATTGCGGTAAAGCTGCCTTTTTCAATTTCAAGATTAAGTTCTTTAAGGACAATCTTTTCTTTTTCCTCACTTTTATAAGAAAAAGTCAAAGACTTTGCCTCAATTACGTTCATATTATCATTCCTTACCTTCCCATCTGCAAGTTGCACCGCAAGGAAGCACCATATCTGCAGAGGTAATATTAACACCGATTTCACTTGCCTCTATTTTTCCTTCAGGAAGACAAATCTTCATAAGGTTTGCCATTACTGTAGGTGCAAGCCCCGTTGTATAAGAGTTAATAATGAAAAACAACGGTTCATCACTTAAAAGAAGTGCACATCTGCGGACAAAGTTACAGATTGATTCTTCTATTTTCCATACTTCACCGCCGGGACCTCTTCCGTAAGAGGGAGGGTCCATAATAATAGCATCATAATGGTTTCCTCTGCGGATTTCCCTTTCAACAAACTTCATACAGTCGTCAACAAGATATCTTATGGGAGCATTTTCAAGACCGCTTGACTTTGCATTCTCCTTTGCCCACTGCACCATACCTTTTGATGCATCAACATGAGTAACTGCGGCACCTGCCTTTGCACAGGCAACCGTAGCACCGCCTGTATAAGCGAAAAGGTTAAGAACCTTTGCACCTTTTCTGTTTGCAATTTTTCCTGCCATATAGTCCCAGTTAACTGCCTGTTCGGGGAAAAGACCTGTATGTTTGAATCCCATAGGCTTTATGTTGAAAGTAAGGTCTTTATAGTTAACGGTCCACTGCTCGGGAATTTCTCTTTTATACTCCCATTTTCCGCCACCGCTTGAACTGCGGTGATAATGAGCATCCGCCTTTTTCCACACGGAGGGAGATGCCATTTCATCCCATATTACCTGGGGGTCGGGACGTCTCAGGATTATGTCTCCCCATTTTTCAAGTTTTTCACCGTTGGCGGTGTCTATACATTCGTAATCTTTCCAGTCGTTTGAAACCCACATAAAAATTAACCCTCGTAATCTCTAAAATCATATTTATCGGAGAAAACAACACCTGCAAGCTCAGGACCTGCGTGACAGCCGATAACTGTTCCAAGCTGCAGTTCGATGAATTCCACATTTTCAAATTCGTCACTTATTGCATTTTTAAGTTCTTCGCCCATTTCCTTGTTTCCTGTATGTACAACATAAGCTGTTTTATTATCAAGACTGTAATCATCATCCTGAAGGTTTTCCACAAGCTTTTTCATAATTTTCTTACTTCCGCGAAGCTTATCCTTCTGCACAACAAGACCATCACGAATAGTAAGCACAGGCTTAATATCAAGCATATTTGCAATCACAAGTGTTGCTGCATTGATTCTGCCGCCTTTTTTAAGGTGAAGAAGATCACCTACAAGGAAGTAAGCCTTCATTGAATGACAAGCGTCGTTAAGGTATTCTACAATTTCATCCTTGCTCTTTCCGTCTTTAAGCATATTTGCCGCATGAATAACGGCACCACCGTAAAGGCAGGAATATCCCTGCGAATCAACAATAATAATTTCTCCGCCACGCTCATCCATAACTTCCTGTGCAGAAAGAACAGCGTTCTGATACATACCGCTTCCTGCAGAAGAAATTGTAACTACAATAAGAGTATCGTATCCGTTATCATACTCTTCATTGAATGCATCTGCAAACTGTACGGGGGTAACCTGTGCAGTCTTGGGAATTTCGTTACTTCCTGAAAGTCTTGTATAAAAATCATCCATCGTCATATCAATTCCGTCACGATAATAAGTTTCACCATCAAAAGTAAACGAAATAGGAAGAATTCTGATACCAAGCTCTTCTGCACGCTTGATTGAAATATCACTTGCACTGTCTGTAATAATTTTAATTTTGCTCATCTTCATTAACCTCATTTTCATTATTTTTTGTTTTTTGTTCTGCATTATCTATAGTAACACTTTGTGCAACCATTTCTTGTTGTGCTCTTAAAAGAGAGGCATAAATGCCATTTTTTTCTATGAGCTCCTTATGTGTTCCGGTTTCCGCTATACGCCCTTCTTCAAGAACAAACAGTCTGTCGGCATTTTTAAGAGTTGAAAGCCTGTGCGCTATTGCAAAAACTGTTTTCCCTTTTGTGACATTCGCAAGAGCCTGCTGAATCTTAAGCTCTGTATCGCTGTCAACCGAGGCTGTTGCTTCGTCAAGGATAAGTATTCCGGGGTTTGAAACAATCGCTCTTGCAATCGAAACTCTCTGACGTTCACCGCCTGAAAGATCTTTGTAGCCGAAACCGATCTTTGTATTGTATCCGTCGGGAAGCTTGATGATGAAGTCATGCGCGCCTGCGATCTTGGAAGCGGTAATGACATCTTCGTCGGTAGCATCGGGACAAGCATACTTGATGTTATCCTTAATAGTACCCATGAAGAGGTAAGTTTCCTGGGAAACGATCGCAATGTTGCGGCGAAGCTCTTCGAAGGGAATTTCTTTTACATTGATGCCGTCGATCTTGATTTCGCCTTCTCCGACGTCATAAAGTCTGATAAGGAGG
>JAZRTB010000097.1:0-33400 GCA_045651805.1 Clostridia bacterium | reverse complement strand
AAAGCCACCGAAGGAGTGTCTGACTCCAACGATGGCTTTTATATATGTGTCTTGAAAATAGAGGAATGTGCTTGTATTCCTTGAAATAACGCTATTTGAAGCAAAATAAAAGAACGGCTATTTGTATCAAAATAACCGTTCTTATTTGGTGCCGATGGCGGGAGTCGAACCCGCACGGTGTTGCCACCGACGGATTTTGAGTCCGTTACGTCTGCCAATTCCATCACATCGGCGTGACACTTTATTATTATAACACGAAAAATAAAAAAATCAATACTTTTTTAAAAAAACTAAAGCCGCTTCCGAAGAAGCGGCTTTTTATCATTTGTAAAAAACAATTAGTTAGCAAGTGTCTTTTCTGTTTCCTTATCAAAGATGTGAATCTTTTCAGGATCAAAAGCAATCTTAATTGTCTGATTTCTCTTTGACTTACTGTCGGGCTTAACTCTTGCGATAAAGTTCACACCATCGATTACAAGATAAAGGTATGTTTCAGAACCCATCATTTCAGTAACATCAACATCTGCAGAAATAACTGCTGAAGAGTACTTTGTAATAGACTCCTGATCGTCGTACATATCTTCAGGACGGATACCCATAACTACTTCCTTACCAACATAGTCAACAAGATTAGCAGCCTTTTCGCCTGAAAGAGCAACTGTATGAGAACCGAACTTAACAACGATGTTGTTGTTTTCAGATTCAATTTTTGCATCACAGAAGTTCATCTGAGGTGAACCGATGAAGCCTGCAACGAACATATTTACAGGATTGTTGTAAAGTTCCTGGGGAGAAGCAACCTGCTGGATAATACCATCCTTCATAACAACGATTCTTGTACCCATTGTAAGAGCCTCTGTCTGGTCATGAGTAACGTAGATGAATGTTGTCTGAAGTCTCTGATGAAGCTTAGAGATTTCTGTTCTCATCTGTACACGGAGCTTCGCGTCAAGGTTAGAAAGAGGTTCGTCCATAAGGAATACCTTGGGTTCACGAACGATAGCACGACCGAGCGCAACTCTCTGACGCTGACCACCTGAAAGAGCCTTGGGCTTTCTTTCAAGAAGGTGTTCAATATCAAGAATACGAGCAGCTTCCTGTACTCTCTTCTTAATTTCAGCCTTAGGAGTCTTTCTGAGCTTAAGACCGAATGCCATGTTCTCGTAAACTGTCATATGAGGATAAAGAGCGTAGTTCTGGAAAACCATCGCAATATCTCTGTCCTTGGGAGCTACGTCGTTTACAAGAGTATCTCCTATATAAAGTTCACCTTCGCTGATTTCTTCAAGACCTGCGATCATTCTGAGTGTTGTAGACTTACCGCAACCTGAAGGACCAACAAGGATAACGAATTCCTTATCTTCAATGCTGAGTGAGAAATCAGAAACAGCTGTTACGCCGCCTGAATATCTTTTATAAATATTTTTCAAATCCAAACTTGCCATTACAATGACCTCCTAAATTGTTTAAGACATATCTCCATAGATACACTCTTTTTATATCGTATACATTCTAGCACAACATTTTCAAATTGCAAATACACTTATTACACAAATTTTTCATTTTCTTTTGTAAACATTGTATAGCTTTGTCGTTTCTTCTTCCAGAAGATGCCTGTACTCCCCGGTCTGAAGAGTTTCATCAAGGTACAAATCTCCGTAAGAAAGTCTCTTAAGATATGCCACTTCATTACCTACTGCAAACGCCATTCTCTTAATCTGATGGAATTTTCCTTCGGTTATCGTAAGATTAATTTCATTTTCGCTTATTCGTTCAACCTTCGCAGGTTTTGTGACACATTCACCAATATCAACACCTGTTTCAAGCTTCTGTATATCTTCTTCCGAGATTTTCTCCTTAAGGCGCACAAAATAAGTTTTGCCAACCTTCTTATTGGGAGAAAGAAGATTATGGGCAAGATCCCCATCATTTGTAAGAAGCAGAAAACCTTCCGTATCTATATCAAGCCTGCCTGCAGGAAAAAGGCTGTAGCGTTTGTAAGACGGGTCAAGAAGATTAAGCACCGTATTCTGCTTCTTATCTTCTGTAGCACTTACATAACCTGCAGGTTTATTAAGCATAATATACACATATTTTTTGTAAGCTATTTCTTCCCCATTCAGGGTAACGGATGCATTTTCTTCAATCTGAAAAGCTATATCCTTTATTACAGCATCGCCCGATTTTACAAGACCTGCCTTTATGATTTTTCTCGCCTCGCTCCTTGTAAGAGCTGCCGCATCTGCAACAAATTTATCAATCCTCATAAAATTACTCCTTTTTTATGGGAATCATTTTTCCGTCAATTTCGACACCTAATATGTCGCCACCTATAACCTTCCCGTCACAAACGATAACATTTGCCCGGGCATTCACGGACGGAATGCGATATGTATACCTTTTACACATCTTTCCCTTGTAGGGATTAAGGTCATACCCGCCCTCCTTCTGCAACTCGTTATATTTCACATACACGGTGCCGAATTCCTGCGGAATAATAAATTCAACTATTTCAAAGGGGACTTCTTCCACATCGGAATACCCCATTTTTTTCACAATTTCAAAATACTTGTGCTCTGCGGAATCTGTCCTTAACATAAACACGCAAGCAAGCACAATACCCACCAGAGAAGCCGTATATAAATATTTTTTCATTCAAAAACACCCCTTTGGAACATTGTATTCCAAAGGGGATCGTTTTTATTCTGCTGAGAAAGGAAGAAGTGCAATGTGGCGTGCACGCTTAATAGCACTTGTAAGCTGACGCTGGTGCTTTGCACATGTACCTGTAATTCTTCTGGGAAGAATCTTTGCACGTTCTGAAACATAACGACGAAGCTTAGCTACGTCCTTGTAATCGATATCCATAACCTTATCAACACAGAACTGACAAACTTTCTTCTTAGCTTTTCTAGCTCTGAAAGGTCTTTCGGTCTTTTCCTTTTCCATCATGGCTAAAACCTCCTTATATTAGAATGGTAAATCATCATCTGTTCCCATGGGAGAAATGGGATCGGGAAGTGAACCAAAATCGCTTGATGCATAAGCATCGCTGCCAATTGCATCAGGCTGTGAATCACGCTTGCTTTCAGCAAAGTATACCTGATTCACGATAACTTCGGTTGCATAACGCTTCTTACCGTCAGTATCATCCCATGAACGGGTCTGTATGCTGCCTTCAAGGGCAACCATACTGCCTTTTCTGAAATACTTTGAGATAAACTCCGCAGTCTGTCTCCACGCAACACAGTTGATGAAGTCTGCCTTGCGCTCTTCGCCCGGACGGACAAAGTTACGGTCAACCGCGATAGAGAATGCACAAGTGCTTACTCCCTGCGGTGTACTGCGAAGCTCGGGGTCACGGGTAAACCTACCCATCAAAATAACTTTGTTAAGCATTTAAATACCTCCCCTTACGCTTCCTTGCGTACTGTGATGAAACGCATAACGCCGTCTGTGATTCCGTAAATTCTCTCAAGTTCCTTGGGGAATTCAGGATCAGCTGCGAAGTTCACAAGAACATAGTAACCTTCTGTCTTGAAGTCGATAGGGTAAGCAAGCTTTCTCTTTCCCCATACGTCAACGCTTTCTACAGTACCATTGTCAGCGATAAGCTTCTGGAACTTTTCTGAAAGAGCAGTAATCTTCTCCTCCTCAAGCGCAGCGTCAAGAACAAAAATGGTTTCATACTTGTTGATAATTTCAGCCATTTTCTACACCTCCTTCTGGTCTTTGGCCCCGAACATACCCGGAGCAAGGATAGCATTTAATCAAAATGCCTAGTTATTATATACTTAAAAACAATATTTGTCAAGTTTTTTCTTTGGAAAATTCTTTTCTCTCTTTTTACAGCTTATCTTTTCTCAAAATGCTGATAGTCTTTCAGACTTCTCCAGTCACCGCCCCAAGTCCATCCGTATTTTTTGAAAATTTCCACACATTTACTGTCCGCAGTTATCATTCCGGTAGTTTCTGCCGTTCTGTCAAGATATTCACTTCCGTTTTCGGGAAGAACTGTATCATTCTTCACATAAGGATTTACAAGGGGATTTATATCAATCGCTCTTCCAAGCCGGTGATAACTCGGACTACTGCCTCCCGTTATCGGTCTGTCATTGAAAGCACTTGTGTTATTGTCCTCCATAGAAGCTTCATCCGATCCCCCATACTCCCACATAAGCTTCATACTATATATAGGAAAGTTTTCTTCATAAAGTTCCCTGAAGATGCACAGAACTTCCTCTGCCAGAGTTTTATCGACAACCATATTTCCAAGGCAGGTATCCCCGTCATAGTTCTTATATGTAATGGTAAGATAAGAAAGCCCGTCAAATCCTGTGGGAGAATCTTCACCGATTGTAACGCCCCACATTTTTTCTTTTATGTCTGCAGGGATATCTTCCGCCCTGAACACCGGTTCACCCAAAAAACCGTGTTTGCCGACAGAAACTTCTTCTGCAGAAAAATATGCCTCCTCCGTAAGAGGTGCAATTTTTTCACAGCCCGACAAAAGTGTCATAACAAGAAGGCACAGGCACAGAAATCTTCTTTTCACCCGGATTCCCTCCATTTCACAAAACAACAAATACAAAAAGGCACCCCGTGTAACACGGGCTGCCTAAGCTTGCTTATTAACAAGAGAAATCAGATAGCTCTTACAACTTTTCCGCTTCTCAAGCAACGTGAGCAAACGTGGATTGTCTTGGGAGTGCCATTAACTACTGCCTTAACAGACTTAATGTTGGGCTTCCAAGCACGATTTGATCTTCTGTGAGAGTGACTTACCTTGATACCGAAAGTAACACCCTTACCGCATACATCACATTTAGCCATATCTATTTCCCTCCTTAGGAATACATTTCATAACACTATTTTTCTACACGCATAGGATATTCTAACAGATAAAAAAAGAAATTGCAAGCATTTTTTTTATTTTTTTCTATTTTATTTTTATAATTTTGTTTAAAAGGCTATTTTACGCGAGTTTTTCTTGATTTTTCTTTTAAATGTCGTATAATAAAATAGAAAGGATTTGTTGCTTGTGAAAAATCTTATAATTATAGACGGAAACAGTATAATAAACCGCGCCTACTACGGCGTACGCCCCCTCTCCACGGAAAGCGGTATCCCCACAAATGCGGTATACGGCTTTATGAATATTATGCTTAAATACATTGATGAATACAGACCCGACTACCTTTGTGTGGCATTCGACCTGAAGGCACCCACCTTCCGCCATAAGATGTACGACCTGTACAAGGCACAGCGTAAAGGAATGCCTGAAGACCTTGCAGAACAGATGCCTCACCTTAAAGAGGTGTTGTCTGCAATGAATATTCTTCAGCTTTCTCTCGAAGGCTATGAGGCAGACGATATAATAGGAACAGTCAGCCGTCTTTGTGACGAAGCCGGGATTAAATGCAATATAGTAACAGGCGACAAGGATGACCTTCAGCTTGCAAGCGGTAATACATCCGTGCTCCTTACCACAACCCGTATGGGACAGACCACTACCGATGCCTTTGATGACAAAGCGGTACTTGACAAATACGGTGTTACTCCCGAGGAGTTCATAAGCGTCAAGGCCCTTATGGGTGATTCATCGGACAACATTCCCGGTGTTAAGGGTATTGGTGAAAAAACTGCTTTTGAGCTTTTGCAGAATTTCCACAGTCTTGACGGACTTTACGAAAACATTGAAAGCGATATTATAAAAAAGAGTGCCCGTGAAAAGCTTATTGCAGGTCGTGACGATGCATACCTTTGCCATAAGCTTTGCAAAATAGACCGTAATGTTCCTATGGAATTCGACTTTGAAACCGCACTTTACAAAGAGCCTGACAAAGCCGCACTTTCAAAAAAGCTTGGAGAGCTTGAGCTCCGTAAAATAATTCAGAGGCTCGGTCTTGAAGAAGAAACCGTTGTTATAGAAGCACCCGATTCTGAAAATGCTGATGCAGATATTATCAGCGAATGTTCAAAACAGAAAGATTTCTTCTTTATTATAAAAGATGAAACTATTGAATTCCTTTCAAACGGAAAATCTTACACCGCATCATTTGGTGATTTAAAAGAAATTCTTGAAAACAGTTCCGTTAAAAAATATACTCACGAATATAAAAAAGTAAAACATATTCTTAACAATAACGGGATAGTTCTCTGCGGTGAGTACTACGATAGTGAAATTGCAGAATATATCATTGACCCGACAAAATCCGAATATAATATAAATGATATTTTTGCACAGTATTCTCTTCCCGCTTCCGTTGTCAGTTTTCCCGATCTTGTAAAAAAGCAGACAGACATCATAACGGAAAACGGTCAGACAGAACTTCTTTCCGATATAGAGCTTCCCCTTGAAGAGGTGCTTTACGATATGGAATGTGCAGGCTTTAAAATTGACAAGGATGAGCTCTGTACATTTGCAGAAATGCTTGGCGAAAGGATTGCCGCCCTTGAAGAAGCCATCTATTTTATGGCAGGAGAAAAAATCAATATCAACTCCCCAAAACAGCTTGGAAAACTGTTGTTTGAAGATATGGGACTTCCCGTAATCAAAAAGACGAAAACGGGTTATTCTACAGATTCATCCGTTCTTGAAAAGCTTCAGGGCAAGCACGAAATTATTGACAGCATAATAGAATACCGTCATCTTGCAAAGCTTAAATCAACTTATGCAGACGCTTTTATTCCGCTTCTTGACGATGAAAGTCGCATCCGTTCAACTCTTAAGCAGACAGTTACCCAGACAGGCAGAATCAGTTCTGCAGAGCCTAATCTGCAGAACATTCCCGTAAGAAGTGCGGTAGGACGCGAAATCCGCAAGATGTTCGTTGCAAAAGACGGTCACAAGCTTGTAGGTGCGGACTATTCACAGATTGAGCTCAGGGTGCTTGCACATATATCAGGGGATAAAACTATGCAGGATGCTTTCATAAATGACGAAGACATTCATACGATTACTGCATCACAGGTATTCAATGTACCCCCTTTCCTTGTAACAGATACTATGCGTTCACGCGCAAAAACAGTAAACTTCGGTATAATTTACGGTCAGAGTGAATTTTCCCTTGCAGGTGATCTTAAGATTTCCCGTAAAGAGGCAAAAGAGTATATAGACAGCTATTTTGAGCACTACAGCGGCGTAAAAGAATATATGGATAAGACCATTGAAGATGCAAAGCGTGATTTATATGTAACAACGCTCTTCAACCGCCGTCGCCACATTCCCGAGCTTGCGGCAAAAAATTTCAATCTCCGTTCATTCGGTGAGAGAGCCGCTATGAATACACCCATTCAGGGAACTGCCGCAGATATAATCAAAATCGCTATGGTAAAAGTGTCAAAGGCACTTAAGAACAAATGTCCCGAAGCAAAGCTTATACTGCAGATTCACGACGAACTGATATGTGAAGTTCCCGACGACAAAGCACAGCTTGCGGCAGATATACTGAAAACCGAAATGGAAAATGCCGTAAAGCTTAACGTGCCCCTTAAAGCAGATGTCAAAGTCGGCAAAAGTTGGTACGAAACCAAATAATTCCAAAGGTGATTTACTATGAAAATGCTTATCGGTCTCACCGGCAGAACCGGAAGCGGTAAAACAACCGCTGCACAAATATTTGAAAAGCTTGGTGCTTTTGTTGCCGATTGCGACAAAATAGCGCATATTGTAATTCTGGAGGATTCCGTAAAAGAGGCTCTCCGTAAAGAATTTTCCGATGCAATTTTTGAAAGCGACGGTAATGTCAACCGCAAAAAGCTCGGAAGTATAGTTTTTGCCGACAAGGAAAAGCTTGCTTCTCTTAATAAAATCATGCACAAGGCAATTGTTGACAAAGCTCTTTCAATGTGCGAAGCTTCGGGGAAAGATATCTGTCTCATCGACGGGTCCGAGCTTGAATCAAGCGGTGCAGATAATCTGTGCGATAAAATCGTCGTTATAACGGCAGATGAAGATGTCCGCCTGAAGCGTATAATGGCACGGGACAGCATTGACCGCGAGAGTGCACTTATGCGAATCCACGCCCAGAAGGATTACAGTAAAGAAGCGATTTTTGTATCCAATAACAATTCGGATGATTCTCTTGAAAAGGAAATCACCGCACTCTATAATAAATTTATCGGAGATATATAATGGAAAAACTCATACCTAAAGTTCTGAAAATCACGTTGCCATTCGGTATCATTGTGGCAATTCTGTCTTTTTCGGTACTTACTTGTTACGGACTGTTTCCTGTTAAATATCA
The DNA here is from genome assembly GCA_045651805.1 of Clostridia bacterium. Classification (GTDB taxonomy): domain Bacteria; phylum Bacillota; class Clostridia; order UMGS1883; family UMGS1883; genus UMGS1883. The sequence goes on along the minus strand of JAZRTB010000097.1, from coordinate 25,151 downwards.
GGATACAATAGAAAAATATTGCAAAGAATACGGTGTTGACAAAAACCTCGTATATGCGCTCATAAAAGCTGAAAGCAATTTTGACGAGAAGGTCGTCAGCGATGCTGACGCCAAAGGCTTGATGCAGCTTACGGACAAAACATTTTTGTACTGTATTGAATCGGCAGGTATTTCGGCAACTCCCGAAGATATTTTTATTCCCGAAATAAATCTTCAGGCAGGAATATGGTATCTGTCATTTCTGCTTGACAAATACGACGGAAATATGAAGAATGCTATCGCCGCATACAACGCAGGCTCTGCAAATGTTGATGAGTGGCTTTCGGAAAAGGAACATTCAAAGGACGGAAAAACTCTTGACAGCATTCCTTTTGGCGAAACAGAACGCCATGTTGAAAAGATAGAAAAATATCGGAAGATTTATTCTCTGATGTATTGATTCAGGAGATTACAACGTGAAAAAACATTTTATTATTTTATTGGTATTAATTCTGGCAGTCACAACTCTTGTTGCCTGCAAAAACCAATCACGGGTCACAAGACAGGGCTTTTTCTTTGACACGGTAATAAACATCACTTTAAACGAAGATGATATCGATTCTGCGGACGAGGCTTTTGCCCTTTGCGGAGAACTTGAAAACATATTCAGTCGCACAAAAGAAGGTAGTGAGCTGTGGAATCTTAATTCCGGGAAGCTCACTTCCCTCTCACCTGAATTAAAAGAAGTTATCGAGTTTTCACTTACTATGTCAGAGCTTACAGACGGTGCATTTGATATAACCGTCGCCCCACTTACAGACTTGTGGAACGTGAAGGAAAGAACAACTCCTCCCTCCGATGAAGAAATTGAAAATGCACTTCGTAACGTAGGCTACGAAAATATTTCACTTTCCTCTCTTGATATCGGAAGTTCAACGATTGATCTGGGAGCAATCGCTAAAGGCTATGCCGCAGACCGCATTGCAGAAAGCTTCAGAGCGCAAGGTGTGGACGAAGCAATAATTGACCTTGGCGGAAATGTAATTCTTATCGGAGAATATACCGTAGGAATCCGCGACCCCTTTAATCCTGATTCCATTTATGCAAAAATTACAGTAAAGGATAAGAGTGCCGTTACAAGCGGTGCTTATCAGAGATATTTTGACTATGAGGGTACACGTTATCACCACATAATAGACCCCCGTACGGGAAAATGTGCCGATTCGGGTCTTGCATCCGTAACAATAATTTCCCCCTCGTCAATGCAGGCAGATGCCCTCAGCACCGCCATTTACGTTATGGGCAAGGATGGACTATCCCTTTGCGAAAATTTTCCCGATACAGATGCTCTTCTGATAACCGAAAACGGGGATATAATCACAACCGACGGCTTCCGGGAGAAATATTCTCTTGAACTTACAGGACATTGATTAAAAAATTTTATTATTTTGTCAAAAAAAACTTGCATTTGAAAAAAATGTGTGTTATAATGCATCTTGTTTCATAATGCGATGGAGGTGAAATCACAATGCCTAACATTAAATCAGCTAAGAAGAGAGTTCTTGTTATCGAAAAGAAGACTCTTGAAAATCGTATGATTAAATCAGCTATCAAGACAGAGCTTAAGAAGTTCGAGGTTGCAGTTAGCGAAGCTAACAAGGCTGCTGCTCAGGAGCTTTACAACGTATGCGTTAAGAAGCTTGACCAGGCGGCTAGCAAGGGTGTATACCACAAGAACACCATCAGCCGTAAGAAGAGCCAGCTTGCTAAGGCAGTTGCAGCTCTCTAATAAGCATTTTTGTTTGATTGCTTAAAATCAGGGGATGTACTATTAAAGTGCATGCCCTTGTTTTGTTGCTACGGGATGTTAAAAAGCTCCGGATCACAAAGGGAAGTTATTTCTTCAGATTTTCTCTTTTATTGAATTTTTCTACAACTTTCCTTTTCTCGTCTGTTGTAGAAATCCGTCAAGCGGATTTCAGTTTTATTCCCTTTGTTACGAACAAACTTCACCTCTCGGCGTATCTATATACGCCTTCGGGTTCATCCCTGCGGGTTTCAGTTTGTCCATTCCGAACCTTTTTCCCTATCCCTTTCATTTTGCTGTTAAAAATGCCCAGAACGCAAAAGGCGAAAAATAGATGAAATTACAAAAAGCAGACATACCGAATGTATGTCTGCTTTTTTTCATGCTGTTAACGAAAGAATCAATCCAAAACTTTGCGATGTTTCTTTATAAACTCCATATGAACATTCCAGTCCCATCTTGAGAAAAAGTGTGAGCCGGGGCGAAGGGCATAGCCTATATGTCCGTCATTATAAATAACAGAGGGACGCGGAAGCGTTTCGGGGGCAACCAGACCCTTTAACCCCAATGTTTCAAACACAGGATTAGCCGCAAAGGCAGAAAGATAATCTGCAAGCTGATATTTGGCAAAATCACCGTCAGCGTCTACAAGACTTAAATATCTTGGAGCTATGGCAGCTATTATAAAATGAGCATCATAAGGCAGTTCTTTAGGGTTATGGGCATATTCTTTTGCTTTTTCACACCACCACTCGATACCGCCGTTGTTAATCATATCTATAAATCTTCTTTCCGCCACTCCGAAAAGACCTGCTCCGCCAAAGCCTGAACCATTTACAAGACCTGCAAAAATACGTTCATCCTGTGCCGCTGCCCAGAGAGCAGTTTTTCCGAGGCGTGAATGACCTGCCACACTGATACAGTTATGGTCTATATCATCTCTTGTTAAAAGATAATCTACCACCCTGCTTGCGGCATACGCCCACATTCCGACTTTACCGATTTCGGTTGCTTCGCGTTTATCCCCTGCGAAGAATACTTTTCCCATACCGTTTTCTTTAAACGCCTTTGTGAAATCTCCGCGGATAAGGTCCTCTATAATATCATTATAACAGAAATGAACATAAGTAAAGCCGTTATCAATTATTTCCTCAATAGGCGCATACTGTGTGGTAATATCGGCATTGAAGGGCAAATCCTTAAGAGACGGATTAAATGCGATATGGATTATAGCAGGTGTCTTTTTTTCTCCGTAGACAGGACGAACAACCTGAATGGGGAAAGTAAACTTTCCGTAAGGAGCTTCAAAGCCCAGTTCTATTCGCTGACAAACTGCTTTTCCGCCATAAGTTTTTACAACGCCTGCATAAAGCTCACTTTCATCGCCTGAATCCCAGAGTATTCTGCTTTCAATTTTTTCCGGAGCCTTGGGCGTGAAACCAAAACCGTATTCCATAACAGTATCAAGAAGATATTTACGGTATTCCTTCCAGTTTTCTTTTGCAAGCTTGTTGCCGTCTTTGTCAGTTAAAACATCGGGAACAATCCACGGTTTTTCAGAAAGAAGCTGACCGACAGTCATAGTCTCATCATATCGTCTGGGGAGAGGAGTGCCGTCTACATCTTCACATATTTCAGGAAGAATCCAACCATCGTAGGACGGATCTGTAAATTGTTTGTTAGTAATCATTTTTTACGCCTCACTTATTCTTGATTCGTGCCTGTTTAGCTCTGAAATAGAGCGCCTTAACCTGTGTTCTTGTAAAGGCATCGTAGCAGTAAATTTCAGTTTCACGGGAATTCATTGTCAAGGGAACATAGTAGGAATTGAGCTTTTCTGCTAATCTTTCTATGCGCTCCCAACAATCGTCAGAATTCTGATTATTATACAGAAGCAGATAATATTCGCAGAATTCCGCCATTATACTCATCGTATCAATTCCGTATTCAATACTGCGGATGTCCTCGCTCAACACATCAAAAAGAGGTGGCGTTGCATCGCCGAAGCAAACCTCTGTGGGATTTTTGGGAACTGTTACGTTGAAAGTATTGGTATCCAGAAATTCCGCTGTGTCTTTCTCACGCACTTCCTTAAATATTTCAAGTGCTTCTTTCATTTTCTTTACTGATTCAAAGCCTTTTACGTTCATATCGTCGTCGAAGTGGTCGTCGTTATAAAGCATCTCGGAAGGCTTTTTACCATCCCAGCTCATAAGATTTGAAAGGATGCTTCCTCCGCACCACGCACGCCAGGAGCTTGAAAGCTCCCAACCCTCTTCATTCAGTTCATATGCGTGTTTTATTTCGTTTGCATATTTTCCATACTTTGCGGTAAAGTATTCGGAAATAAACTCTTCCGCATTGGTTTCGCTATCCCACGAGAATCTCGCATATAAGAGCTGTGTCAATGCACGCAATCCCCAGTTTATAAGGGGGAAGTGCATATATGTCATACCTTTTATGCCAAGCTTTTTATAAGCACGCAAATCGTGAGGAATAGTCTTTGTGAAAAGAAGCGGTAAATCTTCAAACTTGCTTACGTTGTAGTATTCGCCCACCATTGCAGGAATCTTGGGCCATTTTTTCATGGTCTGATAATAAAAATCGTTATACGAACAATCGGGGTTATTTATTGTGTGCTTATAGCAACGTCGAATAGGATAGTGAATGATGTAGTCGCCCGAAGTTTTAATATTTTCGGGTATTTCCTTTTCAGGCGGATATAAAGTGCAGGTGCCTTCGTATATTTCCAAAGCTAAATTCACTTTTCTGTTTATTCTTCCGCACGCATAAGCTTTGTCAAGCTTTGTACGGATGTGGGATATAAAGTGAAGATGCTTATCGGTAGCATTTCCGAGCTTGTTACATTCTTCACAGTTGCAGGCATTTCCCCACGTATCAAATCCCGCAATTTCAAGCTGATCGGTATTTTGCCATACACCGTTTGTCAAGCCTTCTATTACTTCTTCCGCAAGGAAATCCAAAAGTGAAATCTGGCTTACACAAAACTGATTCGACAATGCTTTATCTTTTGTAACTGTGCCGTTTTTCGGCTTCCCGTACCATTCGGGATGCTCTTCCCAGATAGTTTTACCGCTTGGAAGTGTGCGGCCTGTGGCAAGCAAAGGTTCAAAAATATGACCTCCCACGCGGTAGAGCATACCGAGCTTGTCCTGAAGTGCTCCGCAGTTTGCACGATGAGCACCCATATTAAGGTTATTTCTCGCCATCCATAAAAACAGTTTTGTTGATTCTTTTTGCGCTCCTGCAAATAAAAATCCGCGACCGAGAGGCATAGAGGGAACATATTCTTTCTTTTCCGTCGGAAGAGAAAAACCATCATTTTTCACACGCTTGGGCGCTATGTACGGAGAAACCCACCGTATTCCCTGTTCTTTTAATATTTCATAAGCTCCGTAAAGTGCTCCCGTTCTGCCACTTCCTATAATTTCAACTCCATTTTCAAAAGGAGAAATTATAAAGCTATCGCTTTTGGAGTTTTCCACCATAGCAAATTTAATGCACATATCATTTGTTGGGGTTTCACTAAAATAAATATCTATATCAGGGAAAAAGAGTGACAAATGCTCTTTTAGTTCCATAGCCGCAAAAGAAAGAGTGCAACGAACCGCAAGGGTGTCATCAGTTCGGAAATTAATTTTATTTTCATCTTTTGCCCAGATTGGAACATTCTTTGAAGCGTTTTCAAATGGTACAACAATGCATAGTTTCATAATAATTCTCCTTTTTTGAGAATTGTGGCGTAAAAAAGTCCAGACCGCAAAAAGACAATAATAATACAAAATATAGATTGTTTTTAAATCGCAAAATCATCTTGTTTTGTTGAAAAATCTCATTTTATTCGATTTTTCTTTTCTTTTGATTCTTTTTGCTACAAACAAACTTCGCCTCTCGCTGTATACACATACAGCTTCGGGTAACCTACAAACCCCTGTACACAGGGTTTTGTAGCTCAGTTTGTCCGTTCTGAAGCATTTTTACATCCCCAATAATTAAAGTTCGATAACTACAACGCCTGCAAGCTCATCACTACCACCAATGGCAATATATTTTCCGCTTGGGCTGATTGCAAGAGTTGTGGGATGAAGAATACAAACGTTACGTCCGTTCTCTGCAAAGACATCGGGAATGTAGCCGAGAAGCTCTATTCCGTTTTCATTGTCATAAGAGAACCAGTTGCCGATTCCTCTGGGGTAGCCTGCCACACCGTAAACCTTTTTGCCGTCAGGAGTTACGTCAAGAGAATGAACTCCTCCGCAGGTGCAGACTCCACCGAGGTTATACACCTTATTATCTTTAATTTTAGCAAGCATCATATCTTTTGTGCCTGCAATTATAGCTCCGTCTGCCATAGCTACACTTGCCTCGGGTACAGAAAGATACTTCTTACCGGGAACAAAGGGAAGCGAAATATCATCGGGAATCTGAACCTTGATTTCAGAAAATCCGGGGATTTCACATTCTTTTATACTGTCTGTGACAAACTTTCCGTTTTCATTTTTTGTGGCTTTCACAACAAAACTCTTTTCGCCTGAAGTATAAATGGAAAGACTGTCGTCACTTTCCCATTCAATGTGACGCACAGAGGAATTTTCACGTCCCACGGTTTCCCAGAAGCTTATACCAAAAATCTCTGTGTCTTTTTTTCTGAACCAGTTATCTGCCTGAAAGGCTTTGATGCTACAGATTTTTTCGTAATAATCATTGTAAAGATTCCACTTTTCATCGAAATCATCTTTAGGATAATATTTTGAACAAGAAAGAGGATATGGCATATAATTCATATAATCGTGAGAGAAAATACGTTCCTCTGTTTCAGCGGCTTTTTCAAATTTTTCAAGGTCAATAACCATAAGTCCGCTGTAAGATTCTTCGTGATTTACGTGGTTTCCGTCTGAAATATAAAGAACATCATCCACAATTCTCATTTCGGCAGAAATGCTGAGGGTTCTTTCCTTAGTTCCCATAAAGCCAAAATCCACAGGGTCTTTTCCGTTTTGTATATCCCACATATAGAGGCGATCGCCGCAATATGTCATTGTGGGAAGATATGTCTGGCAACCATACCACAAACGGCCCTTTGAATCGATTGCCATACCATAAGCATTCATAAACACATCGTTTCTTTCGCCTGTATAGTTGATTTTTGGCACAGGTCTGCCAAGCTTTTTAAGTTCGCCTGTTTTAAGGTTGTATGAAAACAATTCCTGCCCTCTTCCCGGAACAGCACAAGGGCCTGTTGTTATGTAAATAATGCCATTATATTCTACTGCGTGGCGCATAAGTGCACCAAGGTCTGCTTCTAAATATTCAATGTCGCGCTTGTCTTTATTATAGCGGAACATTCTGCCCGAATAAGTAGAGCCGTAAATATGACCGTCAGAGAAAAGGAATGTGCGGCTTGTTGCCACATCTGAAACCTGACCAAGACAGCGGTGCTCCCCTGTTTTCTCGTTATATACGTATCCGGTACCCATCATCCAGGTTGAGCAGAAATAATCTCCGCTTTCGGGAGAATATGTTCCGCCGTAGGTTGTATCAAAGGGAGAAATAACGCCTCGAAGGTCAACTTCCCCAGTCTTATAGTTGTATACAAGAATATTTGAGCCCTGATAAGCTTCCCACTGATGGTTTGCATATTCAAAGGGCATCCACACAGGATGAAGAGGAGAAGGTGAGGTTGTATGAGTTGTTGTTATAAGCTTGCCGTCACCCATAAATGAAATTGCAGTATGGAATTTACTTGTGCGAAGGGAATTTTCCTGATGGATAAGCTTATCCTCCAGCTTGAAATGAAGCTTCATTTCTTTCGTTTTGGGGTTATATTCGTAAAGTCGTGCGTATTCTGCCACATAGCTTTCACCGCAAATCGAAAAGAAAATGGTCTTTTCAGGACTTACCGCCATATCCCAGATGGCATTGTGAGTAGGCCACTCCTTAACCATAATATGCTCTACTCCCGTTTGGGGAATAAGCTTGAAAAATTCGGCAGGCTGCTCGTTAAGCATTGCAAAACGGTTGTCGGGTTTAATGTTCATAATTTTTTCCTTCTTTCTATTCATTATAATCGAAGATTAAGTTCTTTAAACGCTTTTGGAGTTATATTGGTTTCATTTTTAAATGTACGGATAAAGGAAGTGTAGTCCTTAAAGTTCAATTTTGCAGCCGCCTCTTTGGCTGTGTAACCCATATATAAAAGTCGGCACGTTTCAGCAATTTTTCGTGCAGTAATATATTTTTTCACAGTCAGTCCCGTAATTTTTTTAAATTCCCGGCACAAAGAGCTTTCGCTGATATATAAATCATCTGAAATTTTAGAAACACTTATATCTTCACAAAGGTTATCCTCGACATATAAGATTACTTTATCAGCAAGATTATCAGGGTTTGGCCTCAAAATACTTCTAGGAGCTTTTTTAAAGCAATTTTTGACATGGCAAAGCAATTCAATAAGAACGCAAAGCCTGTCAATTCCGCTGCCAGCATTATATTTATCTACAAGCTTCATAAAATAGTTGTGATCCTTCTCATCAAGGCGGACAGCACATGGAATGTGTTCCTGATGGTGGAGAAAGAGCGACAGGTCTTTTCCCGTAACAAACGGGAAAGCAAACAGAGCATTTATTATTTCGGGACTGATATCTATAATGCATCTGTCATACTCTTCGGACGGAAACACAGCTTTGTGTACTGTGGTTGGTGGAATGATAAACAAGTCATTTCCTTCGCATTTGTAGTATTTTCCGTCAGCGAAAAAACTTTTGCATCCGCTTATGTTGTAGAAAATCTCCAGTTGAGTGTGAAGATGCGGATGTTTTAATCCAACTATTTCTCCACGGTTGTGATATATAATTATCTGCGAATTGTCCGAATTCATATAAGTACCTCCCAATTTTAAAGAAGAAGCTTACCACTTTCTGAATCAAGATACATTATTGCATTTTTATGAGTACGCATAATGGTTGCAGGCACGTCTTCTGACACGGCATCGTTTATTGTTTTATACGCCGCATCAGCTTTAGTTTTTGCAGGAACACTGCAGAACATATAATCGGCACTTACAAGTGTAGGAATTGTAAGAGTAAGCGCGTGAGTCGGAACAGCGTCTATTTTGTCAAAGCAGCCGTCATTTACCTGCTGATTACGGCAAACGGAGTCAAGCTCCACCTTTTTAATAACGGCACTATCGTTAAAATCGGCAACCCAGGGGTCATTGAATGCAACATGAGCATTCTCCCCTATACCAAGACAAACAATGTCTATCGGATGTTTTTTCAGAAGCTCTGTATAGCGATTACATTCTGCTTCTATGTCTTCTACCGAACCGTTTATATAGTTTACAGATTTAAAATTAACTTTTGAAAAAATATGGTCATTAAGGTATTTTCCAAATCTTTGGGGAGCATTTTCGCAAAGCCCGATATATTCGTCCATATGAAACGCATTGATGCGTAACCAGTCGATGCCCTCTTCGTTTATAAGTGTTTCAAGGGTTTCGTTCTGGGAAGGAGCTGCGGCAAAAATCATATTTACTTCGTCTTTTTCAGCCAATAAAGCACGGATTGTCTGTGCGATGTCTTTTCCTGCGGCATCTCCCATATTTTTTCTTGTGTCGAAAATTTTTGTATAAAGTAATTCTGTCTGAAATTCTTTTAAAATGCTCATAAAGAACCTCCTTTGTTCTGATAATATCATTATATATAGCACGGCATTAATTTTCAATAGCTTAAGAAAAATAAGCAAAATTACACAACAAAAAAGCATTTTTTATACCCGAAACTTGCATTTTCCGTAGCATTTCAAGCACTTTCGTTAAAAAAACAGCTGCAGTCAAACCGAATTTTTAAAAAACGGTTTGATTGCAGCTGTTTTTATTATTCTGCCATTTTAACTCTGTTTGCCATTTTTCTGCAGAGCCAATATACATTTATATCCTTATTGCACTTATCTGTCCACAAGGGAATATCTGTAACTACATCCGCTTTATTGAGAATATTCAATATGTCTGCTATCTCTACAATATCGCTTTCTTTGCACTTATAATTTTTTATAAGCGGCATAAGATTTTTCTCATAAGCCTGACGTGTATTTCCTCCGAAAAATGCAGTCCCCGGACAGGTCTTCGCACTTTCCCCTTTGACATAATCACCGAGGCTCTTGCCGTTAGATGACCACCATCCGTGGTATGTAACACCCGTTTTTGCAGTAAGACCGAACTTATCAAGAAGAATTCTCGTCACCGCAACAATGGCATTTTTCTGTGCCTCTGTCATAACATCTCTGTCCTTGTCAAAATTTCCGAGACACTCAATGCATATTCCGTTTGAATTAGCACCGTATATTCCTGCAGGTGCATTTTCAAGATCACGCCCCGAAACAATTACACCGTCGGGGAAAATTGTAAAGTGCTGTGCAATATCACTCCAGCCGTTTGTTTTTACGTGGTAGTTTTTCATATTCTTCTGAAGTACAATATGATTGCTTCCGTTAAAATGCGAATATGACGGACTGTATGTATGATGAAGCTGAATATATTTAATTTTTCTTTTTGTTTTCAAAGAATCAATGTATTCCCTGAATGCTTTTTCGTCAAAAGTTTTAAATTCACTCACCGTTATCCCCCGTTTCCTTAATGACTTCAAGTGCTTTTTTTATAAACGCCGGATATTTCATTCCCATAAGACCGATATTTTCAATAATACTGAGTCCTTCATTGCCGAGGAAAAAGAAAATTGTCGCACTTCTTATGTAATTACTTCCTGCCAGATTATCCACAGATACGCTTACTCCTACAAGGGCAAGAATACACATTTTCTTTACAATCCCTTTGTAACATTCTTTGCTTGACGCCCCGCCACTATCGGTTTTATCGGATTTGTGGAATACAAACGCAACAGCAATTCCTGTCACATAGTCAACAATCATAAATATAACAAGGGTTTTAAGGAACACATCCCATCCTCCAAGCCATTCGGAAAAAACGCTTCCAATCCCTGCAAAAGTTGCAAGCAGGAAGTTTTTTACAGCTGTTCCTTTCATAAAATCACCTCCCTATTTTGCATTAACATATTGCAAACACCGGTCTGAATGCACACGCTCCAATACATTGCCCCGAGCTTACTGCTCCGTTTGTGTTAACTACGGCATTTCTGTTATACGTGATGTTATCCCTTAACCAATAATCAATCTGGATATTGATAAACTGCGGTGCTATTCTGAATAAAGCAAGCTGGGTCTTGCTTATCGTATTGAAGGTAGCGACTGTATTACCGTTATTTCCGGGACCTACAATTCGTGAACCGAACAACATCTGTTCAGACGGCAATTCAAAAGTCGAATCTGCCCATTCGGATTTCCCGGGAAGACCGCTTGAATACCCTACAAACGAACAAAAACACTCCCTATGCGACAGTACATTTACAACATCAGCAGGGAAATGATTTGCGATTATATTATTCATAGTCGTCTGAAGCATCTTTCTGCCGATTGAATTATAATATCCGCCTGTACATTCTGATTCTTCATCATGAATACCCCTTGTCATAACAGTAGTGTCAGGCATTAAGACAAGGTGATGCTTTGTAGTAAGCGTTGACCTGTTTTCCCCGGTATTGAGCCAGTAGTCAAAATCAACTATGCGCCAGTTAATTCCGCCTAAAGTCCAGTAATCACCAAGCATCAGATATTGCCACATTCCGTTTCTGTCTATATATGCAAGCGTACCGTTTCTTACTGCTTCAATCTGTTCAGGGGTAATTGTTGTGCCTAAAAAGTTTCCTCCCAACAGCGCTTTACTTACTGTTAAATTCCGCACAAATTTTTCAGTCTTCTCGTTCAATTCATTGAAATTCACGAACAAATTTGTGGATTCATCGTACAAAGTACTGATATGTGCCGCAACAACCTTGTTCTGCACGGGATTCTCCGACTCATAATCAATTTCCGCATCTACCACAGGTATATTAAGTTCCTTTATATCTTCCGGGGTAAAATAATCTATACCTTTTTCCGGCTTCGGACCTTTTACATTACCTGCATTATAACGGGTGTTTCCCGTGATTATGATAAGCTCGCCGTTTTTATTGAGAGAAATATCGGGAGGGTTGTTTTCGTCAGGATAATGAACCCACAAATTTCCGTTTTCATCCACATCAAATGAAAAAAACCCGTCTGACGGCACAACAACACCGTTTACGCCCTGCTCGCCCTTTTCTCCGCGTTCGCCTTTGTCGCCTTTTTCACCTTTTTCGCCTTTTTCACCCTGCTCACCACGTACACCACAGGGTCCCTGCGGTCCCTGTGCACCCTTTTCGCCTCGGTCCGATATCATAAGCCAGTTTTCACCGTTAAAGGGTCTTACCCCTTTTACCTTCTTTATACACACATAGCATCTGCCGTTGAATGTGACTTTGTTTCCTTCTTTGTAAAGAGTGTCATCGCTATACTCCTCCCACAAGTTAAAATTCTCACAAAATTCATTTATTTCACAGATGTTTTTACTTACAAGCTCGTTAACCTTCGGCATAAGCTGTTCAAACTCCGCATGAAGCTGCATAGCAACATCTGGAGTAACGGAAGATGCCGCCGCTTCATCCGAAGGGCTTACAAAAAGTGTGTCTGACACACTTTTATGTATTTTGTCAGGCTCACTTTCAAAATAGCCTTCCACACAGAAACTGCACCACCCCTCAACCGTGGCAGCTTCACCCGGCACATAACTTCTGTAAACAGAAGTATTTTCCGCTATTTCAGGAACAAGGAGTACCTTAACCTCGTTTTCGCCTTTTGCATCACGCCATACAATCCTCTTTGCAAAGCCATCCCACGTTGAGTCAAAACAGAGTATAAGCTCTGTAGTATTGGCACTTCCCACGGCTCCTGCATTTTTGCTGCTTTTACTTATAAACTGACCTTTTATATTAACTGTTATATTGCTCATTTTTTCATCCTCCCCCAAAAAAGTTTTTGAAATCCCCGTGATGGTATTTCACGGGGATTCGTGTTTTCGGCATCCGGAACATCAACTGTTATATATCTTGTATTTCTGAGCTTTTTTATAATCATAATCACTTGTCGAAAGACCCTCGTCAAGGCCGAGAATTCTTGCACTTTCGCTGTCAAGATAACCAAGCTGTGCCCATTTTTTAAGTGCATTTTCAACCGCACTCTGTTCTCTGTCATAGGCTTCATCTTCACGGTCATATTCCTGTTCTTTCTGTCTGAATCTTTCATCAAGATAATCGCCGTAGGTCTTATATTCAAAATCTCTGTTCTTGTTATACTGATTAAGCTCATCAAGATAATGCTCATACTCTGTATCCGAAAGTTCTGCAAGCATACTGAGATTGTCGCGTTCTGTGTCAATGCCTTTCAGATACCTTTCGTAAGCAGAGTTATAAAGCTCCGGAATTTTGCCTGCAAGCTTTTCGTTATACTTGTCAAGCATCTGTCCTGCCGCACTTACTGCGTAGCTTGAAGGGATGCCTCCCGTATTTGCCGAAAGCTCCCCGAGAAGGTCCTGCATTGCTCTGTGTCCTTCTCTGTTATACAAAAGCTTGTAGTATTCGTACAATTCGTCATCAAACGGATTGTATTCAAATTCATCGATATTCAGAAGCCGTCTGTAAGCTTTTTCAATATCATCAGAATATTTGTCCCTGTATTCGGGCACAGAGGCTTCATAATCAAAGGACCCGTTTCCGCGGATATACTTTATTGCTTCATCATACACATCATCATACGCATACTTTGTAAGTCCCGCTGTTCCGCTTGCTTTTTTAATGCGTTTTTTCAAGGTGTCTGCCACACTGCTCTTTGATGCACCTGAAGAAATCTGTTCGCGGATAACATTTGAATAATCGGTTTTATCAAGCCATCCCGAATAGTTGTTTGTTTTTGCGTAGGGGAGATTTTCTTTCTCTATTTTTTCATTTCGGCTCTGTTCATAATTTGCCGCACTTACATAATCTCCCGCTTCTACCGCTTCATTGATTTTTTCCTGATAATCAATATCTTTGTTATATCCCATTTTCTTCCCCCTTATAAATAGACGTTTTATTAAGGTCAATTTCTATAATGTTTGAACTGTCAAGATGTGTGAGAATATATTCCAGCGTCTGTTGATTTGCACGAAGATAGTCCTCTATCGCTCTGATTGCCTCGGCTGTTGTTTTATTTGCAAGATCCGATAATTCCATAAACATCTGCATCACCTCTGATTAACCGTAAATTCCCTGACGACAGACTCTATTACACTTCTGCCTTTTCCCGAAAGACGTAAGTTTACCTCGTAGCAGTTTTTTATGGTGCAAGGTATTGTTATATGCTCTTTTTTTCTGCCGTATTTTGTCATTACATTTTTCCACGGTTCTCCGTCACAGCTTATTTCTGCCCGTATCCATGCATTATCGTAAAGCTGTGCTGTAATATAAAGTCTGCTGTAATTTTTTGTATTATGATAGCCTTCATCAAACAAGCAGAATTCTGCAAACCACTCTGTTTCCGAATCTGTTTCCGTTGATATTTTTTCAATTCCCTGCGGCATAAGCCTGTACACTTCTTCTCCGTAAGAAAAATATCCGTTAACATTTCTGACACCTGATTTGCTCCAGAAATTATTTTCCGTATCGAAAACAAACTCTTCCCTGCCGTTATCTGTGTCGCCGCAAAGATAATAGCAACGTCTGTTTCCTCCGCCTGCACAATTTTCAATCATCAACTGCCCGAGCTTGTTTGAAATGCATTGCGGCGTTCCTCCGTAAAAAGAGAAAACTCCTCCGTTTCCCTTATAGAAAAGCCTTCCGTTAAAGTTTGTTACAGACTCGCAGTCCTTTTCCGAAATTCCGCCTGCATAACATTCCACAAGTTGAAAATTGGCAGGTCTCGTCCCGTAGAGCTTGTAGCAATTGTCCTCTTTGAAGAAAAGACAATAATTGCCGTACACAACTGCTGCTGTAAAGCTTTCGGGAGTGTTTGACGTTACCGCAAAGCTGTCTGTAGAAAGATTATCATAAGTAAAAAAGTTGAACGGTTCACCGGGTTTTGAGGCATACACAGTATTTCCCTCGCATCCCCATAATCTGTTTTCATATGTACATATGCAGGAAAAATCAGGAATTTTTCTTTTAATTACTATTCCCGAAGTTTCCTCATTCGCAGTAAAAGTTCCTTCCGCGAAAACAAGTCTGTTTCCTTCACTTGACACAATTTCTGCATCACGGTTATTTTCCGCAAGCTCACTTCCAAGGATAGAAACAATGTCGCCTTTCCTGAATTCTTCGAACATATTTTTGCCGATATTGCGGACTGTGGTTTTCTCATTTTCCACAATTATTTTTTCTTCATCCGAATTTATGACCTTTACCGTTCTGTAAAATGCATTTCCGCTTATTTCTGAAAAAATATCTCCTTCACAAAGATTATCCGCAGTAATAACCTCTGCTCCGTAAAGCTTTATGTCGTCTGAATTAATGGTCACAGACGAGTATTTGAAAACAGTATCACCCGCACCAAGTTCCAAAGTTTCGTAATAGGAAATCGTTTCACAAGCATTTTCAGGCACACTTACGGAATTTTCTTCAAAAGTTACGCTTAAATTACTCAGATCACACAGATTTTCAATGGAAGCAAACTTTTCCTCTGCGGTGTCATAATAAACCTTGTCGGGAAAGACTATAATCCTGTTACCGATATAGGCAAGGCACTTTTTTCCACACCCAAGCTCCCCAACTTTTTTTCTGTCATAATACAAAGCACCGTCACAGGCAATACACTCTTTCCCTGCAAAAATCATAGCCGTGGGATTATTGCACCTGAATTCATCAATTCTTTTCCTTGTTTGTGTAAGAGAAGGAAACATTTCGTGAGAAATTCCGCTGCAGTCCCGCATTTCTCCCTCCGAAAAGCTCTGTGTAAGATTAATGCCGCCAAACGCGACTATTCTGCGCATATACTTTGATTTACTTTTTATTACAGGCAGTCTCATCCTATCTCCTCCTTAAAAAAACTTCAAAGTTGCTGCAGGAGGAATATTATTACGAAGATAATCTTTCCTGAATTCAGCATATGCCTGTTCAAACAAAATAGCAGATGCACTGTACTCGTTCAGGTTTCCGCTGAAAAAATTACTCATTGCGACAAGATACAATTCATAAAGATTGTCATACGGAGGCTTCACAATAAGTTCCTTATCCCCATCTTCGGGGAAGGAATATTCCTTAAAATTGTTTTTACGCATAACTTCCCGCATAATTTTTCCTTCAAGCTCGTTTATCCACCGACTTTTGATGCAGTCACCGATATCATCAGGATGAAGTTCAAGGGCATTTGAAATTGCAGTATTGATTGATGCCATTAAAATTCCAGCTCCTTCCACGCTCCGTTCTCATACAAGTATATTCCGCCGTTTTCTTTTGTAAGCTCTGCTACGGCAGTTTTGTTATAAATCGTATTTTCAACAGTTATACTTCCGGGAAGAACAATTATGGGACGGATATGTACGACAGAAGTCTGACTGACAGTAGAAATCGAACCTGATGAAGAAACTGCATAGGTTGACTTTCTGTCACTTAAGTCACGAGTCAGATAATACGAGACTGTCTCACCGCTTTTAGTCGTTGCTTTAGCGCCCTCATCTTTAAAATACTGCATACGTTCAATTTCATTTACTGACGGAAGAAAACAATGTCTGTATAATGATGTCGCAATTTCTGCCGGATAAAGTGATTTTTCAACATTTTCAGAAAACAGCCTTACAAAAACAGTTTCCAAAAACACATCAACTTCCGACAAGTGATATTTGTTTCTCGTCGCGTAGTCAAAGCACATCGTATTATCAAGAAGGTATTTTCGCACAAGAGTTACCGTTCCCTCACCGTGATAATCCGTTGCCGCAACAATATATTCCGCCTTTGAGTTTCCTTCAGTCAGAAGAAGGGTGCTTCCTATACTCTGTTCAGAAAGAGC
Organism: Clostridia bacterium; assembly: GCA_045651805.1. Taxonomy (GTDB): domain Bacteria; phylum Bacillota; class Clostridia; order UMGS1883; family UMGS1883; genus UMGS1883. The sequence goes on along the minus strand of JAZRTB010000097.1, from coordinate 8,380 downwards.
TTTACCGCTGTTTTTTGTTCTGATAAAGCATATATCGCCACTTGATGCCACAGAAGGAAGCTCATTTGCAAAAATAATATTTCTTACGCATCTTTCCTCCGGATTCCCCTCATAGGCGGTGAGTATGCCTTCCATCACTCCACCACTCTTTTTCACGGCTTTTTCAAAGAGGCTTTCTGCAAACTTATAAATATCGACACACTTTCCTTCTGTATCATAAATGGATGAAAGCATATCTCCCGATGCATCTCTGCCGTGTTCGCCTCTGGGAATATAAAAGTTAAGTACGGGATTTGCAGGGTCCTGTGTATCAATTTCCACATTGGCAAAATCACCTGAATCAACAGTTTCAACATTTCCCACCTTGAAAACAGGAGTAATGCCGTCAGTACCTTTTGCACCTGTCAGTCCGATGTCACCTTTATCGCCCTTGTCACCTTTTGGACCTCTTTCGCCTTTTATATAGCCAAGATTAAAGCTTGCCATGGCACGACCTCCCTGTTACATATTTCTGGCAGCAGCTTCTCTGTAGAACTCATCGCTCTTATTATCCATAAGCTTTGCCGTCTTGATATCCTGACGCATAGAGCTTTCAATAACATCGGCAAACTTCTTTTTGATTTTAACCTTTTTGCCTCTTGCAATCATACAACTTTCGCCGTTTACCGCAACGAAAACATCGTCCTTATAATCTCTGTTATCCCTGAAAAGCTCAATTTCTACGAGAGTATTCTCGTCGGTTCTTGTTTTCTGAATTTTCTTTGTTGCCATAATAACATCCTCCTTTTAGTGTCCGGTGCGGAAAAACCGCACCGGATTGTCTTTTAAAATCAGTTAGTGAACGTACTTGCAGTTTCAATACGAACCATATAAGGTTCAACAAGTCTTACTGCCGCCTTTGTCGCCTTCCAGCCACAGCTTCCTCTCTGATTGAGGGGGTCAGCCGCACCGGCAGAGCCAAGCTGCTTTACAATATGTTCAAGACCGCCGCCTGCAATTTCTGTTGTACCGTAAGCGTTTTCACCGATAATGAGAGTTGAGTAAACATCCCTGCCCTCAAGACCTGCTTCACCGGGGAATACAATGTCACCTGCAGAAGGTGTAATTTCAAGCTCACCTTCAATGTAAAGAGCTGATGTTTCAGCATCAAATCCGCATACGGAAGCATTTTCGTATGCTTCACCTGACTTAATCTGAATCATTGCACCTACAAGTCTTGCATTGTCGCTTTCTTCAATCTTTTCATCAACAACAAGCTTGTAGCAGGAACCTGTACCGCAGTCTGCCTTTACACTACCGTCAGTATCAAGAACAGTATAGCTCTTTACTGTAAAAGTTCTTGAAGAAGCAGTAAGGTTCTCTGCTTCAAATACCTTTGCTTCACTTGATTCTACGAATCTTACGTTTTCAATCTTACCGATTTCGCCCTGGTAAATTCCTTCGGGGTCAGAATATGTCTTTACGTTAATCCACTTGGGATCACTCATAAGGTCATATGCTGTGTCGGGATGAATAATACCTACAAAGCTACCGTTGATTGTTTCGGCATTCATCTTCTTAAGATATCTTACTGCACGTCTTACAGCGTCCACAGTAAGATAATGATTACCCTCTTCCTTTCCGCCTGCAAGTGCACTTCTTGAAGAAACCTGACCTTCTGCAAACTGTACGTTTGTACCGCCTGAAAGCACCTCTCTTGTAATAGTATCAAGAGTTCTGCCCGCCTGTGAACCGAGAAGCTTTGTAGCCTGAACAAGGTTGTTGTCAATAGCTGTAAGCATAAGAATATCTGAAAGCTCAATAAAGCCACCATACTGCTTTACCTCTGCACTTACAACACCCATATCGAGCTTCTGCCCGTCAGGAGTAACACCCTCTGCAAGAGGTGTTGTCATCTTGGGAAGGGGATCGTACTTACGGAATTCAATTCTTTTGCCGTTATTCTTGGGAATAGGGCACTTCTGACCGAACTGATCGTGAACGAGCTTGGGCTCTGCCATATCAATAAGGAAATCAGAATAATAGGTTTTCATTTCACCGCTGAGACCGCCATTTTCTGAATGAGGCACATTCTCACCGGTATTGGAATTTGTTGTGCCTACAGTTGTATTCACAACATTGCCTGCAGCAAAATGCTGCAAATTAAATTTAAACATTTACATTTTCCTCTCTTTTTTATTTTGTCTTTTACATTCCTGAATAAGTCTTTGTTTGCCTGGGGAATTTTTACATTATCAAAATTCGATTTTTTCACCCCTTGCAGCTCTCTTTGCAAGCTCCGCACGCTGCTTCTTTGTAAGTCTTCCGACGTTACTTGATAAAAGTATGCCGCCTGCAGGGTCACTTCCGTTCTCTACAGGTCTGTTACCCTTAAAGCGGATTGAATCAACAACCATTTTTTCGGCTTCTTTGGAGTTTTTGTCAAGAATACTGTCAAGGTTAAGCACCTCGTAAGCACTCTTTACACTTACGCCTGCACGGATAAGTCTTGCAAATTCGGGATTGTTGATTTCCTTTTCAATGTCAAAATCAGGATACACCTTCTTTGTTTCTTCCGCCTGCTCTCTCCACTTGTCCGCACGGTTTTTTGCCTGCAATCTGCGGAGATTTGTTTCACGGTCCTTCTTTAAAAAACTGTTTTCGGCAAGAAGAGTCTTAAGAAGCTCTTTGTTGTTGTCAGATTTTGTGTGATTCATATTTTCATCAATCATCCTTTCAAGTTTTTCTGTATCACCGTCCGATATATTGAATTTTTTCATCAACATATCAATAATTACGGAATTTCTGTCTGCTGTTTCCTTCAAGCTTTTCACCTCCTTCAGTCTGCGGCTGATAATTTTATGAACCTTATCGGCAAACTGCTTTTTGTATTTACCGTCGATAAGCTCCTGAAATTCATCTGCCTTTGTTTGCTCGCTTTCGGCGTCAAAGCTTTTTTCTTCGCCCGTATGCGACTTGCTGACAGTCGCCTCTTTTTCAGCATCTATACAATCTTTTTCCTCCGCGGAAGTACTCAAGACGGTACATTCATCCTTATTATTTTTCATACTTTCTTCCATACCTTTCCGTTATTTTCTCTCAGATGTGCTTCAACCGCACTCTTTCCTTCAAAATCCATTAATTCGAGAGCATTGAGCGCCTGCTCCGAATTTTCAGGAGCAAAAAAGCCTATACTGAAAAGCTCTTTTGCCATTTCATTCTGTGAAAGTCTGTTATAAGGGCTCTTTTTCTGTGCCTTTACCGCAATATCAAATACAGGTTTTCTCATTCTTGTACCCTGGGAAGTTTTAAGGATAATATTAACATTGCTGTAGTCTGCAAACTCGTACCCACCGTCAATACTGTTGACCCTGAACGAACGTATTTCCGTGTAAAACTGACGAATAAGCTCAATGCACAGATAATTAATTGCGGTGAAAGAACGATATGTGGTTTTGAGCATATCACGGCTTACTTTGCTTCCCGCTTCCTGAAGTGCCGCAATAGCCGACGCCGCCGTTACACCGTTAGTTGCATCACCGCGGTTAAAGTCACTGTTTGAGCTTGTTTCCTTCAGTTCGCTGATTTTCATCTGCAGAACATTTATGCACGCAGGAGGAAGCTGTGACACGCCTACGGGACGAAGTCGCTCTTCATCCACATCACCCTCAACATGAACAATAGGCTTTGACCAGTCGAGGAATTCCTCCTCGTTGATTCCCGCGCTCACTTTTGCAAAATATCTCGGTTTTGCTGACATAAGCACATTTTCGAGAATCGCGCTGTTAAGCTTGTCTATGTACATCTGCGGATTTTTGGTAACGGCAATCATTCCGAAGCCTGCAACAGAGCCCTCTTCAGGAAAAAGACAGTCAAGAACTACGGGATATTCACCGTGATCGTACCAGCCGCGCTCTTTGTATTCTTCGCAGTTTTCAGAAGCAAAAAGCACCGTATCCCCTGCAAACTTACAGTAATGAAGAAGGGTTCTTCCGTTTTCGGCACGCACCTTGTAGTACCAGTCCACCACCAGAACTTTTTTACTGACATCTACACTGTCGTCATACATATACTGTTTGACTTCAATGGGGTTAGCTATGCTCTTGTTTTTAAGTTCGGGATACTCACTTTCAAGAATATCCGCATCTCTCAAATCTACAATAAAAAGGTTTCTGCTTTTCTGAATATCCGTAATTCCCGGTTCCCAGAAAACATTAAGGAGGTCAAGCTTTTTAATCTGTATATCTCCCAGTCCGTTTTCAAGCTCGCTGTTCCAGAAAACTCCGTATGCACTTATACCGTGCTTGAGCTTGTACCACCAGTTACTTGAATAAATTTCTTCAAAATCGTTATTTTCCATAATGGCAGGAAGTATGGAAGAAAGCTTTTTTGCTTCCTCCACATCGTTCTTTTCCCGGGGAAGCACATTAGCCTCGGGAAAACTGTCCATTGCATCTGCATGTTTGCTTGCAAGGGCATTAAAAAGCCACGCGCTCGCACTCTCGTTCTTTTTATCACCGGAAGTTTCCGTATGACGAAGCTTCCACCACAGCTCATCCTCAACAATTCTTGCTTCAAGGCTTGATTTGGCGTCCTTGTACTCCTTGAGAATCTGTGCGGCGGTTTCTATTTCTTTTTTGCCGATTTTATCCTTACTCTTCCCAAGGTTTTCTTCCCATTCTTTAAAAATATTTTTAAGTTTCATTTTCTTCCTCCTCTATTTCAGGCAACATCACTATGCCTGTTTCCTTGTCCGTATCCGGATTCTGTTTCGCTTTTTCATTTTCAAGTCTGCGCTCCTCTGCAGGCGTCATAATCCCGTACATTGTGCGCTTTATTTCTTCAAGAGATTTAAGTGCTTTTATGGCATCGTTAAATGATTCCATATCCATCTTGTCAAACAATATTTCCTCGGTGATGGGCTTACCGTCTTCAGACTTACCTTTTACAATATGCCTGTAAAACTGATTTTCATCGCTGACCGCCTTATCAAGAGTTTTTGAAAGCTTGTTTGCAATATCAATCTCTTTTTTAAGCTTTGTTGATACTCCTTTTTCTGATTTTGCCATATTTTTCATAACCTCCCAACCGTATAAAAATTGTATTTTTCAAGACCGTCCGTATCCAGAGGGCTGTACTCTTTTACAGTTTTACTCACTTTGGGCGGATTAATGGGGCGTGCCATAAGAACGTATCTGCATTCGTCATAAATGTGGTCCTCTGCGGCAGTATCTATGTCTTCGACATCACTCTGACTGTACACAAGGGCAGGAATCGTCCTTATGAAATGCTTGCAGGTGGAAAACACATAAAGCATCGGAATCCCGTTTTCATCAAAAGCAAATCGGTTATGCATCTGCATTTTTCCTGCAATACGTGTATTGTCTGCCTTTTCAAAATACACGCCTTCTCTTTCCATCATCCGCCCCACACTTTCGCCCCTGCTTTCGTCAAAAATTGACGGGTCTGCTATGCCGCTGACGTATTTTCCCTTCAGGTTAGGGTCTTCTTTTTCAATTTCCTTTATCTTACGTGCAATTTCGCAAGGTTCCCACCTTACACCTTCGTTAGGAGTTCCCGTACAACCGTAAAGTTCACGGATGCGGTACATTCTGTTGTCGTGATCAACCGCATACCACCCAACTGAAAAAGGTCTTGAATAGCCGAAGTCAAACCCGCGATATATCTTCCACGAATCCGGCACTCTGAAGGGTGTTATCACGTGAGTGTCCTTTCTTGTGATATATCCGTCGGGATTATTCCTCCACGATGTAAACACCTGTCCTGAAAAACTGTCCCAGTCGCCGTAAAGAAGTGCTTTCCTCTCATTTTCGGGAAGGGCGGCAAGCCTTGTTATGTACTCCGGGTCATTTTTCATAAGTATTTCATTGTCAAACACACTTGACGGAACGAAAATTCTGCTTCTCTTCCTGATTTCGCTTTTTCCGTCGGGAAAGGTAATTTTCACATCGTCGTATATCGTTGTCATCGGAGGTGCAGGAGTTATAAATCTCTCTTTCACCCATCCGTGACCGATTCCGCCGGGGTTTGCCTGTGCCCTTATATAACAACGGGTGCCTTCACCATTAGGTCTGTTACGACTGAAAAGATAACTGTATTCGTCCCATGTGAAATGCGTAAGCTCATCAAAATCTATAAAATCGTATCGTTTACCCTGATAATTAGTTCTGTCCTTTGTAAACTGCATCGCACCGAAATATATCTTTGCACCGCCGGGGAAAGTCCAGCAATGCTTCTGTTCATTGTATTTTGCCTCGGGGAATGACGGCAGATAGATTTCACGACTTCTGTCAATAAGCTCACTTAACTGCGGATATGTCTTTCTTAAAATCAATCCTCTGTAGTGGGGTATATGCACCTGACGTAGAGCTTCCGCAATTGCACAGTCGCTTTTTCCACCCCCTGCCGCACCTCCGTAAAGTGCTTCGTTTTCAAACCTCGACATAAAAAGCCGTTGCCTCGGTTGGGGTTTCCATATTACATTCATTCGTTTTCTCTCTGAATTTCAAGAATATAGTTTCCCTCGCCGTCGCGTTTTGCTCCGAGACGATATTTCCCCAGAAGTTCGCTTACTTCCTCCATAGAAATTTTTGTGCTACCGCCCTTTTCTCTTACAAGCATAATCATATTTGCCGCCGCACAGTCAAGCAGTTGTCGAAGAGCCACTATTTCCTCCTTAAGCTCTGCAATTTTCTTTTTGTCGTTTTCAATACGTCTGTCTCTTTTTTCAATTTCCTTTACTGTATTCACGCCTTTTCTTCCTTTCTGTCATAATAGTTTTCAAGATTGTGACATATACTGCACTTACTCCAATGAATACTGTTTGCGCAGTAATTTACCACATATTCCGTTCGTGCTTTACCATCAGGGAATTTAAGAACCCCTCCCTCACAATGAAGATTAAGCTTGTCGCTTTTCTTAAAGAACGGGCACTGCATTACTATTGCCATATTTATCACCTACGCTTTCCTGTTATATAATGAAGACATATATTGTCCGTAACTCATTCCGCATTCGTGTGCTTTTCTCTGGAGTTGTGTCAGGTCCTCATACGGGGGTTTTGTATAATTGATATAAGGAGCATATCCACTCTTTTTCCTGCGGCGACAAAAATCACTACATACTCTGCGCCTTAAAGAAAGCTCAGGAATTTTTCTTCCGCATACAACACAAAATTTAACTGCATTTTCCATATTTATTTTTTCCTTTCCCGTAAGTTTTTTCATTTTCTTACGCGTTACGTAAGTAATATATACTACGGTTTGACGGAAGTCAATACTTTTTACGTAAGTTTTTTATTTTTTTCTTGCATTTTAAGAAAGTCGGTGATATACTTATGTCATAATGTTAAGGAGTGATACTATGGAACTGCATAAAAGAATAAAGGAAAGACGCCTCGCTATGGGGATGACACTCCTTGATGTAGCTAATGAGCTTGGCGTAAAAGAGGCAACCGTTCAGCGTTATGAAAGCGGTGAAATAAAAAATCCCAAGCACAGTACCGTGCTTGAGCTTGCAAAGATATTTCATTGTACCCCTTCTTACCTTATGGGATGGGATGATGAGATTCTTCCCGAGGCTGTAATGCAGATAAGCAAAGAAAAGCTTCCCCTGCTTGGTGAAATTGCGGCAGGTAAGCCGATTTTCGCCGAGGAAAAGGTTGAGTATTATTCTCCCGGAGATGAAACGGGTGCCGATTTCTGTCTCCGTGTTCACGGGGATTCTATGACAGGTGCAGGCATAAAGGATGGCGATATAGTCTTTATCCGCAGTCAGGATACGGTAGATGACGGAGAAATTGCGGCAGTCCTCGTTGACGACGAAGCAACTTTAAAAAGAGTATATATTTCTTCCGATACCGTTACCCTTGTTTCCGAAAATCCCAAGTATAAACCTATGGTCTATACAAAAAAGCAATGTAAAAACATCCGCATACTCGGCAAAGCAGTATCATATACAACAAGACTTTAAGCTTCACCGATTTTACATTCTGACCGAATACGATAGAAAAAGGGGGTGTAGCAAAATGCACACACCACACAAGGCAAAGAAAAGGCTTAACAAAGCCTTTTTGTTGTGACTGTAAAGTAAAAACAAAGCAAAAGTTTAGGTAGAAATTCGTCGTTTGACGAATTTCTGCAATAAAATGCCTTGTGTTTTGAACAAACTTCGCCTCTCGATCGTCGCAACTGACGCTTTAGTTGTATTTGCTTTGCAAATATCAACGCTGTCGCTTGGTTGCTCCTCTCCCCTTAAAGCCTTGCGACTTTCGGGGACCCCGAAAAGCAGACTATGCTTTTTGGGGAGAAGGAAAAACAATGCTTTGAGCGAATGTTTTGCGAGAATAGCAAAACTTGAGCGATGTCTGCTTTGTTTTGAC
>JAZRTB010000096.1:0-4774 GCA_045651805.1 Clostridia bacterium | reverse complement strand
AAGATAAAACGAAATACCAACCCCTGAAGAAAGATTATCCTTATCTTCGCTGTAAGATGTATATTTTGTTCCGTGAGGGATAAATACAATATCACCTCTGTCTAAAGCAAATAAATGCTGATTATTCCTGTCATAGCACCGTCTGTTTTTATATTGGTAGAATAAAAGATGCTTTGTTCTGGCGACAGTTTCACAATTGTAGTAATCTTCAAGTTCGGGCTTTAATCTGCACGCAGAAATATCTTTGAAAACGAAATCCGTGGAGCTTAAGTCACTGTATTTTATTATCATAATAAATCCCACCTTTTATGCTTGACGGTATTTTACAACAAAATGAATGTTTTGTCAATTGTTTTACAACTGAAAACCCCTATAATGAACTTAAAGGAGTGATTTTCATGAAAAAAGTAAGAATTGGTATAGTTGGTGTAGGAAATATCGCCATTAACTGGGCGCATTATCCCCAGTATCAAAAGGTTGAAAATTGTGAAATTACTGCAATTTGCGATATTGATGAAGCAAAGCTTAAAGCAGTGGGAGATAAGCTCAACATCCCCGAAGAAAGAAGATTTACAGATTACAATGATTTAATTGCTTGTTCGGAGGTAGATGCAGTTGATATCGCCACTTGGAACAGTGTTCACTGCGAAATTGCAGAGGCAGTAGCGAGAGCAGGTAAAGGCTTCAGTATAGAAAAACCCGTTGGTATGAATTATAATGAGGTTAAGAAGCTTTCGGAAGTAGTTAAAGAAAACGGCGTAAAAACTTTTGTTTGCCTCAGCTGGAGATACCGCACTTATGTAAGATATCTTAAGCACCTTGTAGATGAAGGTAAAATCGGCAAGCTCTACCACGTTTATGTGCGTTGTATAAAGGAGAGCGGTCTGTGGGAAGGCAGAAAAAGAGAGTGGAGATTCGACAGAGTCCGTGCAGGATCAGGCGTACTTGGTGACCTTGGCTCGCATATGATTGATACAGTACATTTCCTTGGCGAAAAATTCAGCGAAGTATATGCTAACTGGGGTATTTTTATAAAGGAAAGACCCAGCGAAGAAACAGGCGAAATACTCCCCGTTGATACAGACGACTGGTGTAACTTCAATGCAAAGCTTGAAAGCGATGCAAGCTGTACAATTCAGGTGTCGAGATGTGCAACAACCGTGTCTGACCTTATCGTATTTGAGCTTTACGGCGAAAAAGGTAAGCTTATTTATACTTGTACAACAGACGGACAGAAGCTTGAATATGCAGATGCAAAAATCAAGGAAGTTGAGCTTCTCACACCCCCTGCAGAATTTGAGGCACTTCAGTCACGCTCATTCGTTGACTATATGAACGGAATAGAGGACGAATATACTGCAAAGCTTGAGCATGGTCTTGAGTGTCAGGCAGTAATTGATGCGGCAATTATCTCTTGTGAAGAAAATCGTCCCGTTAAAATTTCTGAAATAAAGGAAGGTTAATTATGAAACACAATGCAGGTATTATCGGCTACGGCAATATGGGCTCGTGGCATGTTGAAAATGTTGGAAAGCGTATAGCAGATGTTGATTATACGGTTTGCTTTGATGTTGATGAAGAAAGAAAAGCTCTTGCACGCCAGGCAGGACTTAAGGTTTGCGATACAATAGAGGAATTTTTTGCAGAGGATATTGATATTGTTCTTGTGGCAACTCCAAACAATTTTCACGCAACTTACTCAATTCAGGCTATGGAAGCAGGTAAGAATGTTATCTGCGAAAAGCCTGCCTGCCTTAACTGTGAAGAACTTGAAGAAGTGATCGCAGTAAGCGAAAAAACAGGGAAGCTTTTCATCGTGCATCAGAACAGACGTTTTGATACAGACTATGCAATTATGAAGGAAATTATTGACACACAGATGCTCGGTAAACCCTTCTTCCTTGATTCAAGACTTTACAGTAACCGCGGCAGTTCAGGAAGATGGAGAAGCACTTATGAAGCAGGTGGCGGTACGCTTTACGACTGGGGCATACATCTGATAGACCAGGTGTGTATGCTTGCAGGAAGCGAGCCTGAATATGTTTTCGCACAGCTTCAGAGTGTTCGTTACCCCAAAGTTGACGATGTGTGCAGAGTTATAATCGGATTTGAAAGCGGACTTCGTGCACAGATTGTTGCGGACCTCTGGTGCTATATCAACGAACCCAGATGGCACCTTTCAGGTGATGATGGTACTGCTACCATTTACGAGTGGTTCGGTACAGAAGGTAAGGTTGTAAAAGCAAATATCAAAGAGGTTGACTGGGAGCAAGGGTGTGTTTATACTCCCAACGGCCTTTCAAAGACTATGTGGCCCCGTCCCAAGCAGGAGATTGAGGAGCTTCCTCTTCCTGCACCGAAGATTTCCACTCGTTGGGAAGATTTCTATGAAAATGTTGTGGATGTTATCGAGGGTAAGGCTACACCTATCGTTACACATGCTGAAATCAGACGTTCGATGAAGGTAATGATGGCGGCATTTGAATCTGCAAGAAATAAGACAACCGTCATTCTGTGAGGTGAATGTGGTGAAACTGGGAACACTTGTCAGAATAGAGAATTTAAGTGAAACAGAGGCTAAATTTTCCGAACTTGAAAAGTATGGCTTTACTTCCTGCCAGCTTGTATATAAGCCTGAAAAGTATATCCCCGAAGATGCACAAACAATAAAAAATGCCGCAGAAAAATACGGCATTGAAATTTCGGCACAGTTTACAGGTTATTACGATAATGACACCGTGTGGGATAATTACGAAGGATTCAGGACATCAGGTCTCGGAATCGAACCTTATCGGGAAAGTCGTCTTAAATACGTAAAAGAAGCGGCATCCTTTGCTAAACTTCTTGGCGTAACAGATATAGTGATACATGGCGGTTTTATCCCGAATAACCCTTTTTCAGAGGAATATAAGGTTGAACTTTCTGTTATAAAGGACCTTTGTGAATATGTGAAAAGCCTCGGCATGAATGTGCTTCTGGAAACAGGTGGAGAAGCGGCAGTTGCACTTTTAAGACTAATAAAGGATTCAGGTATGGATAATCTCTTTGTGAATCTTGACCCTGCAAATATGCTGATGTACGGCTATGCAAATCCCGTGGATGCACTTTATACTATCGGTAAATATGTGCGAAATATTCACGGGAAGGACGGTATGCCCCCGACAGACCCCGTAATCCTGGGTGAAGAGAAGAATATCGGGGAAGGTATGGTTGATTTTCGCAAGATGCTTGCTAAATTAAAGGAACTGGGTTATAATCGTTATATAACAATCGAAAGAGAAATCAAGGACGGAGCACAGCTTAATGAAATTCTCAAAGCGAAAGAGTATTTTGAGAATTTACTTACCGAGCTTGGCTTCTGAAAGGGGAAAGTAAAATGAAAATCGGATTTATTGATAAATATCTTGACGAATGGCACGCAAATCATCTTCCCGAATGGCTTCGTGATGCGACAAATGTGGAAGAAATCTACTGTTATGAGCAGATGCCAAGTCCTCACGAGGGTGGCATTTCAGGAAAGGAATGGGCAAAAGAGCACTCTGCAATCCTTTGCGATTCTATTGAGGAAGTAATTGAAAAGAGTGATTTCTTAATCGTTCTTGCACCAAACTACCCCGAAAGTCACGAGGAGCTTTGTGATCTTCCTTTAAGAAGCGGAAAGCCTACATATGTAGATAAAACCTTTGCGCCCGATAAGGAAATGGCAAGAAAGCTTATCGAACTTGCAAAGGAGCATAATACACCGCTTTTCACCACAAGTGCGGTAAGATACTCTGACGAGCTTATTGATGTTGATACAGAAAACATCAAGACTATCAGTATGCGTGGACCGGGACCTCTTGAAATGTACTCAATCCATTATATTGAGTCAATCGTTCGTCTTTTCGGGTCTGAAGCAGAAAGTGTAATGTTTATCGGTGATAAGGAAAATCCTGCTTATGTGATGCGTTTTTCGGGTAACCGCTTTGCAACTGCACATCAGTTTGACTGGGATTGTCCTTTCAATATTTCCCTTAAATATTCAGACGAAAAAGCACCTCTTTATATTGAAAAGTGCAATAACTTCTTTATTGGATTTGTCAAAAAGCTTGTAGAATTTTTTGAAACTGCAAAGAATCCCGTGGATTATGAAGAAACTTATGCCGTTATTGCTCTTCGTACTGCAATAATCAAGGCGGCGGATACACCCGGCGTGTGGGTAGAAATATAAAAGTGAGGAATTGAAAAAATGGGTTATTTATTTCTTGCCTGCGCTCTTATGGCAGGTCTTACAAAGGGATTCTGCGGTAAGAAAACAAGCTCTTTTGTAGCAGAATACAAAGATGCCGCATTTTCAAATATGATAAGAATGTTTTTTTGTATCATATTCGGATTTATATTTGTTATGTGGCAAAGCGGTATAGGAAGTCTTGCCGTTGATACGAAGACGCTTCTCATATCACTTATGTCAGGTGTGTTTACATCTTTATTTGTGGTCACGTGGCTTCTTATTGTAAAAAGAGGGGCATATATGACTGTTGATGTGTTTTTGACAGTCGGTATGGTAATTCCTCTTGTGCTTTGTAATATTTTCTATGATGAAGTTATTACATCAAAGCATATTATCGGAATTGCAATATTGTTTGTTGCCGTGTACATAATGTGCTCTTACAATAACTCCATTAAGGAAAAATTAGACCTTCCAAAATTAGGTTTGCTTTTGCTGTGCGGATGTGCAAACGGTCTTACGGACTTTTCCCAGAAGCTTTTTAATTATGAAACGCAGGTAGATGCA
>JAZRTB010000095.1:0-2294 GCA_045651805.1 Clostridia bacterium | reverse complement strand
AATCATTACAATTATTTCATTACTACGGCAATAAACTGTGCCGGCTCGTCGCCGTCTGCCTGTTCGGCATGGGGAACGCTTGAATCAAAGTAAACGCTGTCGCCTTCTTCAAGCTCGTAGCAAATATCTCCGATATAAAGCTTCATTCTGCCTGAAATGACATAGTTGAACTCCTGACCCTCGTGCCCGTGAAGTACGGGAGGGGTCTTATCGGGATTAATCGTAACCAGAAACGGTTCAGCTTTTTTATTACGGAAGGTGTAGGCAAGGTGCTTGTAATCGTATTCGTGTTCACGCTTTACGCTGTAACCCTGACCTTTTTTAACCATGCTACACATAGAAAGTGTCGGCTGGTCACCGCTAATCAGGTCAAGAACATCCACGCCGAGAATTTCTGCCGCGTTATAAATAAAGCTGAATGAGAAATCCATTTCGCCGTTTTCATATTTTTTATAAATTTCTATGTCTTCCCCTAACTTTGATGCCATTTCTTCAATGCTGATTTCAAAGTCCTCACGAAGGGACTGAAGACGCATTCCGATATCTTTAATCTGTGTATTCATAGCTATACCTCCTGTTTAAGATGTGTAGGGACGGGATTTACCGCCCCATATTTTTATACTTTGTAGTCGTAACCAAGCTTAACGGCTTTCATATTAAGGTCAAACATATTCTGCTTTGTAGCGGGAACCACTTTCTGCATTGCTTTTTCAATGTTTTCTTCGGGAACGATACCGCTCTTTGCAATCATATGACCGATAATAATCATATTTGCAAGACCTGTAAGTCCTTCGTCAGAAGCCATCTTTGTAGCAGGGATGTAGTAAGTTTCCACATCAGTACGCTCTACCTTTCTGTCGATAAGTGAGCTGTCAACAAAAATCTGTCCGCCTGCCTTTGTTTCATTTTCGTACTTATCAAGTGAGGGAAGGTTCATCGCAATAAGAATGTCGGGATTTGACACGATGGGTGAACCTACTGCACTGTCGCTGATGATGATACTGCAGTTTGCAGTACCGCCACGCATTTCGGGACCGTATGAGGGAAGCCAGCTTACCTCTTTACCGTCGATAAGACCTTCGTATGCAAGAAATTTTCCTGAAAAGAGAATTCCCTGTCCGCCGAAACCGGCAATCAATATTTCCTTGTTCATAATTATTTCTCCTCCGCATACTTATCTTTATATACTCCCAAAGGATAGTAAGGAAGCATATTTTCTTCAAGCCACTCGATAGCCTTATCAGGAGCAAGACCCCAGTTTGTAGGACAAGTTGAAAGAACCTCTACAAGAGAGAAGCCCTTGCCGTCAATCTGATTCTGGAAAGCCTTCTTGATAGCGGCTTTAGCCTTTTTAACGTTAGCAACGTTATTTACTGCAACTCTTTCAAGGTATGTTGCACCGTCAACGTTTGAGAGCATCTCACAAACCTTGATGGGGTAACCAACTTTTTCAACATCACGACCATAGGGAGAAGTCTGTGTCTTCTGTCCGGGAAGTGTTGTGGGAGCCATCTGACCGCCTGTCATACCGTAGATTGCATTGTTAACGAAAATTACAGTAATGTTTTCGCCACGTGCAGCAGAGTGAACTGTTTCTGCTGTACCGATAGCGGCAAGGTCACCGTCACCCTGATATGTGAAAACGATGTTGTTAGAGTCACTTCTCTTAACACCTGTTGCAACTGCCGGAGCACGTCCGTGTGCCGCCTGAACCATATCGCAGTTGAAGTAATTATATGTAAATACGCTACATCCTACAGAAGCAACACCGATTGTTCTGCCTGTTACGCCAAGCTCATCAAGAGCTTCAGCTACAAGACGGTGAATAATACCGTGTGTACAACCGGGGCAATAATGGAGAGTGTTTTCTGTAAGTGCATTGGGTTTTTCAAATACTACCATTAGTTTTTACCTCCGTTCGCTTCATAAATCTTATCGAGAACATCCTGAGTAGTTGTAATCATTCCGCCTGTACGGTTGCAAAGAAGAACTTCCTTCTTGCAACGGATTGCAAGCTCGATATCCTCAATCATCTGACCCATTGAAAGCTCAACGCTGATGAACTTGTTAACCTTATCAGCAGCTTCGTTAAGAACCTTCTTGGGGAAGGGCCAAAGTGTGATGGGACGAATCATACCAACCTTGATACCTTCGGCTCTTGCCTGGTCGATAGCATTCTTCGCAACTCTTGAAGCTACGCCGTATGCTACGATACAGATTTCAGCATCGTCCATAAGATATTCTTCGTACATTGCCTCTGTTTCTTCGATTTTCTTATATCTTTCATAACGCTC
>JAZRTB010000094.1:0-25182 GCA_045651805.1 Clostridia bacterium | reverse complement strand
TTTTCTTTTTTGGTTGAAATCCGCAGAGCGGATTTCTGATTTGATGCCAACGAATTACGAACAAACGTCACCTCTCGCTGTATCAACATACAGCTTCGGGACTCCCTTCCGGGATTCCGTTTGTCCGTTCTGACCATTTTTTCCTATCCCTGCCAGTCTGGCACTATGTTTTCAAAAAAGTAAGAGGTTTTTTCCTATGTATATCCGAAAGCTACTTGACGATGAGTATGAAGAAGTGATAGAATTAATATACGGAAGTGTGCACTCTGTTTGCAATGGTGATTATACCGAGGCAGAGCTTTCTGCCTGGGCACCACAAAAGTTTGATACAAACAAATTCCGCTCTGCCCTTGACGGATGTTTCAACATCGTTATGATTGAAAAAAGAAAAATCATCGGGTTTTTAAGCATGGAGCAGGACGGGTATATCAACAGGGTTTACACTCACAAGGATTTTCTCAGACAAGGAATCGCCACACAGCTTATGCTTAAAGCAGAAAGCTATGCAAAAGATCACGGCGTTTACGAATTAAAGCTTGATTCAAGCAAAACTGCAGAAAATTTTTATCTTAAAATGGGATTTACCGAATGCGGAATCAGCACAAATGAATGCAACGGCGTGGTATTCCGCAACAAGACGATGATTAAAAACTTGTAAGAGGGTGTATATAAATGGTGAAACTCGGCAACGACTGGGATTCTAAAATCGGTGGCGAATTCGAGAAGGATTACTACCTTCGTCTTCGCAGATTTTTAAAAGAAGAATATGCACAGGGTCCCGTCTACCCCGATATGTACGACCTTTTTTCTGCATTAAAGGAAACGCCTTATTCAAAGGTTAAGGTTGTAATCCTTGGTCAGGACCCTTATCACGAGGTTGGTCAGGCGCACGGAATGGCGTTCTCGGTAAAACCCGGGGTGCAGATTCCTCCGTCCCTTTTAAATATGTATAAAGAGCTTCGTGATGAGCTTGGTTGCACAATTCCCAACAACGGCTACCTTTTAAGCTGGGCACAGCAGGGAGTGCTTCTTCTCAACACCGTTCTTACCGTCCGTGACGGCGAGGCAAACAGTCACCACGGCAAGGGATGGGAGATTTTTACCGATGAAATTATCCGTCAGCTTAATTTAAGAAAAGACCCTGTAGTATTTCTCCTGTGGGGAAATAATGCAAGGAAAAAGACGGAGCTTATCACATACCCCCATCACTATGTGCTTGAGGCGGCACACCCCAGTCCCCTTTCCGCGTCGAGAGGGTTCATGGGATGCGGACATTTTAAGAAAGCTAACGAGATACTGATTTCTCACCTGAAATCACCTATCGACTGGCAGATAAAAGACATCTGAGAAAGGAGAATGACAATGTATAATCCTAAATCATTAAAAGCAGAAGAATTCATAAGCGATGAAGAGATTCGTGCTACCATCGCCTATGCGGAAGAAAATAAAAACAACATTGAATTAATCGATTCAATTCTTGATAAGGCACGTCCCCGTAAAGAGGGTGACAGTACTTTCTGCGCAGGACTTAATCACAGGGAGGCGTCGGTGCTTCTTGCCTGCGAAATCCCCGAAAAGGTGCAGGAGATGTATGACCTTGCAGAAGAGATAAAGAAGGCATTCTACGGCAACAGAATCGTTATGTTTGCACCTCTTTACCTTTCAAACTACTGTGTGAACGGATGTGTGTACTGCCCGTACCACTATCAGAACAAGAACATCTGCAGAAAGAAGCTTACTCAGGAAGAAATCAGGAATGAAGTTATTGCACTTCAGGATATGGGACACAAGCGTCTTGCGCTTGAAGCAGGCGAAGACCCTGTGAACAATCCCCTTGAATACATTCTTGAAAGCATTAACACAATTTATTCAATCAAGCATAAAAACGGTGCTATAAGACGTGTAAATGTAAATATCGCAGCTACCACCGTTGAAAATTACAGAAAGCTTAAGGATGCAGGCATCGGCACATACATCCTTTTCCAGGAAACTTATCACAAAGAAAGCTATCTGAAGCTTCACCGCACAGGTCCGAAGCATAATTACGAATATCACACAGAAGCTATGGACAGAGCTATGGAAGGCGGAATTGACGACGTAGGTCTTGGTGTTCTTTTCGGACTTGAGCTCTATAAGTATGAATTTGCAGGACTTCTTATGCACGCGGAGCACCTTGAAGCAGTACACGGTGTGGGACCTCATACAATCAGCGTTCCGAGAATCAAGCGTGCAGACGATATTGACCCCGATGTATTTGACAACGGTATTGACGATGAAACTTTCGCAAAAATTTGTGCACTTATAAGAATTTCTACCCCCTACACGGGTATGATTATTTCCACAAGAGAAAGTCAGGCAGTCCGTGAAAAGGTTATCCGCCTTGGCGTATCACAGATAAGCGGTGCTTCGAGAACTTCTGTTGGCGGTTATACAGAGGAAGAAAGACCTCACGACTCCGAACAGTTTGACGTATCTGACACAAGAACTCTTGATGAGGTTGTGAAATGGCTTATGGAAATCGGCTATATCCCCTCTTTCTGTACGGCGTGCTACCGTGAAGGAAGAACGGGCGACAGATTCATGTCTCTTTGTAAGTCAGGACAAATTCAGAACTGTTGTCACCCCAATGCACTTATGACACTTAAGGAATTTCTGATGGACTACGCCTCTGAAGATACAAAGAAAATCGGTGAAGCACTTATCAAGGCAGAGCTTGAGAACATTCCCAAAGAAAGAGTTAAGGAAATTTGCAAGGAAAACCTTGAGAAAATACAGAACGGAATAAGAGATTTCAGATTTTAAACTACAAAAAGAAAGGGTTCGTATGAACCCTTTCTTTTTGTGTATCTAATTATTGATACTGTGTCCAGTCTGTTGTTTCTTCCAGAGATGTCCAGCTTTCATAGATGTGATTTTTCATCTTGTAGCTATGACTGTTTGTCGCTTCCTGTACAGGAAGGTAATACCAATCTGATTCATTGTTGTCGGGCCATACCGTCATACCGTCAAGAAGATCTGTTGATTTTTCAGGAATACGGTTAAGCACTCTGTTAATCATTGTCATTGCTTCTGCACGGGTGATGTATCTGTTAGGTTTGAAGGAACCATCTTCATAACCTCTTATCCATCCATGAGCTGCTGCCTCGTGAATTTCAGCCTCTGCCCAATGACCGCTTACATCTGTGAAGTTATCGGAGATTTCATATTCAGAATTGTCAAATCTTGCACAGATTGCTGCGAACTCGGCGCGGGTGATATTTGCCTTCGGAACAAACTCATCTGCTTTTCTGCCGTTAACAATGCCAAGCTTCGCCATAGTTGAAACTGCGGTGTTGAACCAATCGTCACTATCCACGTCAGCAAATACATTTTCGCTTGTGAGATTATTATTCCTCAAATTTTCGTTAAGAAGTCTGAAGAATATTGATGTAACTTCAGCGCGGGTAATGTTTGCATTGGGTCTTACTGTACCGTCGGGATAACCTACAACGTATGCAAAGTGATCTTTGCCGTTAAGTCCGTCAGGGGTTTCGTGACCGTGGCCTGCATTTCCGTTATCTTCTACCCATGATGCATATACTGTGATATCCTTTGTCATCTTAACCTTTGTTACGCTCTGTGTAAGAGCTTCGTCAAGATACCAGCCTTCAAATGCGTAACCGGCTTTCACAGGAACCTTTACAAGGTTAACGCTCTTTCCTGATGAATGCATTTCGCTGTCAATTTCATTTCCACCGTTGGTTTCGTAGGTAAGCTTATATTTCACGGTACCGCCGCCACCGCCACCGCCGCCACCGGATGAGTCGTATGAGTAGGTGTATACTACTGCCTCTTCTCCGCTTACTACAGCGGGAGGAACTACGTCCCACTTGCCGTTTCTGTAACCGGAATTTGCAGTCATATCAGCGGGGATGATATCAGTTATATCAGCTGTGCCGTCAATACTGTACTTATTACCTGTTGTAAGAAGGTCAACAACAAACACCTTATCTTCTATTGTACCGTCTGCCCACTTACCATTTACAATCCTGAATGTAATCTTCTTCTGGAACTTATCTGCAATTTCATCCGGAGTTTCACCCGGGTCGGGATCTCCGCCGATTTCGTCCTTATCCCATTGAGCTGTGTAAACTGCTACGATGTCGTTGCCGTGTGATGCTTTCTGTTCATCTGTAGGTTCACTCTTTACCCAGCCGGAGAATACGAACTCATTACGGTCTGCATTTCCGAGAGAAATATTTTCTGTAAGTTCAATCTTGTGTGGTTCTGTATGGTCTGTTCCATCGTAATTCCATACGCCTTCATTAGGATCGACAAGAATATTTTCCTGATTGTCATACTCATCTACTTCTGTTGTAGGTGCAGGCTCATCAGGTTCATGCCTGGGATACTCCACATCAGGCTTCTTGTGGAACACATAAGTGAATGTTTCGGGATGAATACCGCTTACAATACTGTTTGTCGGAGGCTGAGGCTCTGCCCAACCCTTACCGTCTTCTTCGTGAGTAGCATCAGGTCTGAAATTCACGCTGTCGGGAACATTGATTGTAGCTGTTCCGTCAACCGAGTAGTTGCCTTGTGCATCACGGAGAGTTACTACTTCAACGATGTCGACACTATTTACACCGTCCCAGGTACCGCCCTTAATCTTATAAGTAACTATCTTCTGATACTTGTCGGGAATTTCATCGGGAGTAACTTCGGGATCGGGATCGCCGCCGATTTCATCAACTTCCCAGTTAGCCTTAAGAGTAATGCTGTCTATGTTGTGGTTTTCAGCAAGTGATGCGTAAGTATTGTTGTTTGTAACGGCTTTTTCTCCGTATGTCCATCCGACAAGAGTATATCCGTCTTTTTCTGCTGTGCCCTGAGGAAGAAGATTTCTTTCGCCGTAGCCTACAGTCTTGTCTGCAACTGTTTCTGCCCCTGCGATATTACCACCGTTAAGGTCATACTTTACTGTGTATGTTCTTGTTTCATACTGTGCAACGAGAGTTATTTCCTTAATAGTCGTGTCTCCTGCAAGACTACTGTAAGTATCAGATATTTTTACGTCATTACCTGAATATTTCCAGCCTGTAAATGTAGCGGCTGTTTTTTCGGGGATTGCACCTATATCATAAAGGTGACTGTCTTCCCATTTAACAGTCTTCGGAGAAAGTTCACCACCGTCAACGAGACCGCCTGCAAGGTCATACTTTACTGTGTAGCTGTTTCTGATGTTGGTGAAAGTTGCTTTATCCGCTACATTGTTTCCATTTTTAAGAACATAGTTGCCGCCTTCGTATGTGAGGTTATATACCGTCAGATCATAATGCCAGTCGCTGTCATTTTCTTTTACTTCGCGGATTCTGATAATTTCACCGTTTTCAAACTGATCATTCTGTCTGTCAGTAAGGGTGATTGTCATATCAGCTTCGCCACTTCCTGCGATTGTTACGTGGCCTACAAGATGCTCGTGAATATATGCTTCAAATGTAAAGATTTTGCCTGCTGCATCTGCATCGGTTATCTTTTCAATTTTTACCGTTTCGCCAAGCACCACATTGGGA
This sequence comes from Clostridia bacterium, assembly GCA_045651805.1. GTDB lineage: Bacteria > Bacillota > Clostridia > UMGS1883 > UMGS1883 > UMGS1883. The sequence goes on along the minus strand of JAZRTB010000094.1, from coordinate 19,630 downwards.
TTCTTTTCCCAGAATGCGTGGAGTGTAACGTCATTGGCAGGAACTTTCGCCGTAGTTACATCAACTGCATTATAGAATACGTTACCATTATAGTTATTATACCATTCGCTTAATGTGTAGTTATCTGTACCGATAACATTTTCACTGCCTGCTGCGTGAGGTGCTACGGGAAGTGTCGCGTCAAACTCTACATATACAGGAGTGCTTGTTGCGTGAAGCTCATATACGAATACGTCGTTTTCATATCCGCGGATGTATTCATTGAATACTACCTTGTAATAGCGTTTTTTTGATTTAACGGAAACTTCATTGTCCCCTGTTCTGGGAAGGTTTATTGAGCCGTAGATGGCTGCTGTGTAAGTGCTGCCGTCTGATGCGTAGGCATTCTCTTTTCTTGAAAGAGTAATTCCCGCATTTTCCATTTCTTCTGCACTATAATATGTTGTTCCGTTAATTGTCACCGTGTCTATTTCATATCCACGATAAGTACCGAAAGAAACATTTATTGTTTCAGTATCGTGATGTGTATATGTTGTTTCCGGTGTGATTGCTGAACCCTCGTCGTGGTTTGTTGAGAGACTGTAAGTGATAGGTCTTGTTTCAACAACAACTGCCAGGCCGTGCGTCACATTTTCAGCTTTATACTCAAAATTACCGCCTGTAAACAGACTGTCGTCACCGATACCGTTTTCAGCATCGTAAATAACATCGCTTATCATTTCGCCTTCGTGGTTGTTTGTGTCAATTCTGATTTTGCTGAACTCGTACCCGCTGTTTACGGAGAATACCATAGTCTTGGAATCGTTGCCTTCTGCAACGTGTTCAACGTATGTATAGCCGGACTCTGTACCGTCTGCTGAAACCACGCCGCCCTCGTCAATTTCTCCGCCTACGATATGAACATCGGGAGCTATTGCGCCAATGCTGAGAAGTGTAAAAACTTCTTTTGAATTATTCTCATCGGGATTAACGCTTTCGAGAGTACAGTTAATCGCATAAATCTTCACATCAACACCGTCTGCATCAAGAATAACGCTTTCTTTGCCGCTTTCGATTGTCCAGTTAGTAATGTCTGTAACATCAACGTCTTCGCCTGCATCAACTGTCAATGTTGCGATAAGCACGTCATCACTTCTGTCGTTGGGAGTTTCGCTTGTATCCCAAAGTTTATAAGTCATATCCACGCCGGCATTGTTTCTGCCGTTGGGGATTTTGGGAAGCATTTTGTCAAGGATTTCGCCCATTACAGCTTCATCTTCAAAGCTGAATTCTTTCGTTCTTTCGCTTATTCCGTCAAGATGATACCATTTTTCCGTTGCAACCATACTGTAGTTTATTTCAAGCTCTGAATATGCACCCGCTGCTGTTATCTGAGGTGTGGTATCGCCTTCAACAGCGAAAATACCTGCATCAACATTCGTGGGAAGATATCCGCCGAAGTTGTCATTTGTTTCGTCTGCGATGATGGGGATGTATATAACAAGCTTTCTTCCGTAATCACCGCTTCCGGGAACTTTCTCCCTGTCTGTTACGCAGTGATACGGGAAGTTAAATCCCTTAACCGAAACAGTTTTGCCATCTGCGCTTACAGTTACTGTTGCTGCATTGAAGGGTTTTTCTTCGTCTGCCCATCCGCTTGCTGTTTTATCTACTGTGTATGTTGTTATCTGGGTTGGGTCATAACTTCCGTTCTTGATTGAAGGAAGTCTGAAATACTCGCTGATTTCATCTGTTATAACAGACTGTTCTGTAAGATTTGTATCTGTCGCAATAGTGTACTTGATTTCTTCAAGAAGGGCTGTAATCTGTGCAGAATTACCTGCTGCTACGTAATAAGACTCTGCCGCAGCTTCACCAAGCGAAGTATATGAAGTTGCATCGGGGTAGTTACTTGATACAGCCTTCATAAAGTTTTCTGCATTACCTGTGGGTGTTCCTATATAAAGCGAGTAAACGTGAGCGTTATTACTTTTCATTGTCTTTGCATAATCTACTGCGGTGTTTGCAACAGTTGCATCAAACGCACTCTGTGTTGTGGGTACACCGTCAGTTATGAAAACAATGATTAAGTCTCTTTCATCATAAGTACCTGCAGGTTGCTCTTCAATAATTCTTTCTGCCATTTCAAAGCCAAGGTCTGCACGGGTTGCACCGTTACCGTCAAGATTATTAACTGCTCGTGTTATATTACCGTTTGATGCTACTGCACTGTCGGTACAATTTATGAAAGCATCTCTGTAACCGGGATAACCCGTAATGCTTCTTGAGTAAACAGTAGCAGCGTTAACATCAACCTCTGTTCTGTTATACCATTCACCATAGTACCATCCTGCATCTATGAACAGTCCGCCATCGTAATAATAAATTTCGGTGTAACTGTTTCCACGACTTATGTAATAAGATTTATTTCTGTCAAGGGAACTGCCGTCTGCTTCAACGTAGTCGTATTCCGCACCGTTTTCAATCTGTTCTTTTGAAAGACCTGATGTCAGAACCTCCGTATTTGAATCTTCGGAAGCAAAACCTGCAATCGCCATACGGTATCTGTTATCATTTGCGATGTTAAGTTCTGCTACTTCTTCTGCAAATACCTGCACAGCTTCTTTCATAATAGCAAGCTTGGACTTTGATTCCGTGTCTGATACTGCAATACTGTCGTCCATTGAGCCTGACTGGTCAAGCACCATAATAATATCGGTAGGTTTTCCGCCGCTTGTTGAGCTTACGGTACCTTTAACGTAGGCTTCCAGTTTGATTTTTGCAGGTTGCCCGTTTTCTGCTTCAATAAGCTCTTTTGTAAATACAACAGAGGATTCGTCTGCAGCGCCTCCTGCTCCCAAGACCGGTTCTGCCGCTGTTACCGGTATGACAGGCAACAACGAAGCAATCATTGCAAATGTAAGCATTATTGCCAGCATCTTTCTGAATTTCATAAAATCATTCCTTTCAAATATATGTATATAAATTTTTTCATTATTACGGATACTCTTTGTCAGGCATCCTTTTCTATTTTGTTATCAGGGCTTGTACATAGTCCGAAAAGTTCTTCTCTCTTCCTATAATATATGCACTCCCCGCAACAGTCATCACTACTTTCTCCTATAAAGTACCTGCAACCATCCTGCATTGCCGTTACAATCGGAAACCCGTCTTCAGTATATGCAGGTTCTTTAGTGAAATCCGGATAAATAACATCCAGCATATTATTACTGCGGTCTATATCTTCATAATATCCGTAATATAGGTCAAAGCTTTTTCCCGACACCTTCACGGATTTATAAAGCATCCCCTCTTTCGGGACAAAATCTCCATTATTTAACTTATCAAACATATAATCTCCTTTCTGTCATAGGGCAAAAAGAAAATCTGCCATACGCTAACCGTGATTTATTATGGTTAAAGTATAGCAGATTTATTTTTTCTTCGGTATTACCCAAAATAATTTTTTCAGGTTTTTTTAAAAATTATAATATATCCTTTTGACTACATCGAGGACTTATAAATAGCCCATTTTCTCTGTTTACAGATATGCTGCAAACTCACTTCTTGATGCACCGGTTTTTTCGCTGACAATTCGTATTGCCTGTTTCACTACAGACAATGACATTCCAAGCTTTTCTGCAATCTGTGCATTGCTCATTCCGAAAGCGGCAAGCTTTGCTACTTCACGTTGGTTTCTTGAAAGGGTTGTTATAATCTGTCTTCCTCTGACAGCGCCACTCAACGATGACCAGCCATTATTATACGTATTATAAAGACGGTTTACAGCATCCCACGCATCTTTATCCCTTAAGCTTAAACGGGATTCAAGAAGTCGCCCGATAGTACGGCAATATTCCGCCAGCAATCCGTAAAGTTTATCCGGAAGTGCAAGCTTAATAGCGCGGTCAATATGACGTATTGCCTGTGCATCGTTACCGCTGTTATGATAAACTACTGCACAAGTCATTCTCAGATATATTTCTGCAATTATTGAAGAAGACGCCATTGCCTGACAAATCATCGGTTCAATAGTAAACGGCAGCACGGATAAAACGTACGTTCCCTGTACCCCTTCAACTGATATCTGCTTTGTTGCAACGGCGTAACCTGTAGCATACAAATACTTTGCATAGAAAACAGAGGCAGCAGGAAAAGCATCTTTATGAAGAGGCTCAAAGCAACCTATTTTAAACCATTCGGGGAAGTCTTCAACATTGTAAAGCATACTGTCTACCGCCGCAATAGACAAGGACACGATTTCACGCTCCTGCTCCGTATTGCACGGCGCTTCAGCTATATGTATCTTTGCACGTCGCCACATAGAAAGGTCTCCGTGCCATATAGCACAAAAAGCAAGAAGCACGCCGGCACTCAATGTTCCGTAAAAGTCAGATTGATTTTTCAAAAGATAGTTGGCACGTGCATAAACCTGGTCAATTTCGCCTCTGGAATAGGCTATCTCCGCCTCAAATATTACTTTCGCAAGATGGTTGTCAGAAAGCTTATCTATACTTTCCTCCGCCATACCCGGTTTATAATAAAGGTCCGACATATAAAGAAACGGTGTATTTTTGGGAAACGGCAGATTTTCTGTCATGGTCTCATTACGGCTTCCTTTTGTTCTGCCGTCAATGGGTTTTCGTGCATCTTTGGGAATCATCCACGCCCGCCCGAAACGAACTGCACCGTCAATTTTACCGTCAAGGCAGAGTTTTTGTATTCTGCGAGGAGTTATTCCCCACTTTTCGGAAACTTCGTCAATTTTCAGATAGTCCATAGTATGCACCTCGCTGTTTTATTCGTTTATGCGAATAAATAATATACGGATAGACGAACTATATATTATTCGTCTATCCGTATTATACAACTTTTGGTTGAATTTGTCAAATTAAAGTTATTTGCGTTTTTAACCAATACGATAAATCTAAATTTAAAATGTACCATTCCGAAAGGGATAGGAAAAAGCGTTCAGAACGAACAAACTGAATCCCGACAGGGGCTTGCCCGAAGCTGTATTTGTATACAGCGAGAGGTGAAGTTTGTCCGTAATTCGTTGGCATAAAATCAGGAATCCGTAAAACGGATTTCGACCAAAAATTGTATTTTATGAATCTAACAGTTTTTAATTAATATATTCCGTAGCCAACGAATGATCTGGGCGTTTTTAACATCCCGTCAAATGCCAACAGGCTTGTCTTTATAAAGCTCTTCCTTGTATTCGGGAACTTCGTCAAGTTCAAGATAAGGTGCAACAACAGAAAGCACCTTGTTTGCATACGCCTGTGTTCCCATAGGGGTGTAATAATGCACCGGGTCTGAATGAGCCTCCTCGGGAAGAGTTACCGAAACTGCATACAAATCATTAACCTCAAAGCCGTACTTTTTCACAATTTCAACTGCAGTATTGTTATATGCTTCAATTTCTTCGTTATAGCGTTTGAAGTCTTTTCCCATTTTCTCTGAAAGCACGCTTGTGCTTGTAGCAAAAATAATCTTTGCATCGGGGCAGAGTTTTTTCATTCTGATACAGATACGGTCTATGTAGTATGCATATATCTCAATAGGGGTAAGTACGTCTTCTTCAAAAAGATGCAAACAGTCCCAAAGGCCTGCATTCCAATGTATTACATCTATTTCTGCACCGAACTGCTCAAGATACTCGTGAAAATTACGGAGCGTATATGCCGCAAAACGGCAGTTTTCTTCGGGGAAATATACATTAGCCTTTCCTTCAAGTGTTTTCTTTACTGCACTATCATAGCCACGACGAATTGAGTCACCGATTAAAAGTAAATTTTTCATAATATTGCCTCCTGATGCTAATAATTCTATAACCTGACATTCCGCTTCTATATAACTTTTTCAAATTCATATTACCATACTTATCTGAAAAACTCAAGACAAAAAAAGAAATAGCCTTCGATTATGTTTCTTTACACACAACCGAAGGCTACTTCTGGTCACTCTTGATATCTAACATCTTTTGTTATCCTCTCTTTCTTTGTCTGCCGTTTGCTACAGATTTTATTTTTGAAAACACTCTTTTCATTTTTTCATTTTCCTCTAATGAGGACACCTTATTGTTTTTTATCTGTTTTGCAAAGGGCGATGGCTTGTACTCTGACTATAAAGAACACGTTTTCTGATTTAAACATAATCAATTATTATATAACCAATCACTTAAAATCTATATAAAACGTAACACCGTCGTGTTTTTTGTTTGACTTTTTCATTTTACCTTTCTGTTTAAATCAAACCGTTCTTTCTTTATATAAGAGTTTAAAGCTTCTTACTTTTCCATCGGACTGTACCTTCCTTTCCTTGATTAAAGAATAACACAGTCAACACCTTTTTGCAATATACAAGAAGCCAGAAAAAAAGCGGAAAATTTTGTTTTATTTAGCTATTTACAAATTAAAAATTATGTGATATTATGGTAGTGTTGGGGCGTTAAATTGCTTATGCAATTTAACGCCCTTTTGTTGTTTATTCAGGATAAAACTCCATTTTAGCCTTACCGAGAAGTTCTATTTCTTCTATAAGGGTTGCCTCATTCTTTTTGTTTGTCATAATCCAAGGACAACCTAAGAACCCCACAACCTTATCACCAAAATCACTGTCGCGCACAAATTTAACCGTTGAACGGTCATTTGTTTTACAGAAAATATTGCTTGAAATAGCAACAAATTTTCTGTCATCCTCGATGCAGTTTTTCATAAAGTCTATTGCATTCTGCACACCTGGATCCTGTTCAACATATTCAATCGGTCTATCACCGTAGCGACTTACATATTCTGCATAGCGTGCCTTCTTCATTTTAAAGCCTTCGCCCCAGTAGTAACCCTTTACCCAATCGCTCTGCTCTGAAACGGGAGTCCAGCAGGACTTATCATACTCATAATACTGACCGCCTGCAATAAGGACATTTTTATCCACATACATTTTCCACAGTTCTTCCTCGTAATAAATACACACGTCATCCCATATATATGCCTCAGCTCCCGTATCACGAACACATTTTATAAGGTAAGCCCAATCTTTGAAAAGAGCTTCGCCCACACGGTAGTGATTTTCCGGAGATGCAATTTCCCTAAACTCCTCATCAAGGCCAAGATGAATATATTCGGGGCCATCGAACATTTCGTACGCCTCTTCTATAAGATCTTTACACATTTGGTAATATTCAGGAGTAGACAATTTTTCCTTTCCGTAATCGCGGAGCCATGTGTCGTGTGCGGCAGAGAAATTAAGCTTCGGAATAAGCTTGATTCCTTTTTTCTGAACTCTTTTAACCTCTTTATTCATCTCGGCAGAAGTCCAGCCACCATCTATCCACAGTTCGGGATGCTTTGTGTATTTAATGCCCTCACCAAGGTCAAGAACTATATTTGTAAATCCATACTCAATGCATTTATCTACAAGGTTGCACCATACCTGATAATCAAAGCCAAGCTTTGACTGTGCATCGCTCTCTTTCCACATATTTTCACCAAAATGGAATAACATTCCCCATTCTTTTTTTATAACAAACATCTCCTTTTTATATTTGAATTTTACTGTTTACTTACAAAATAATACGGGTCTTTTTTCATTGTTTCAAGAACAGTATCCCATACTTCTTTAGCCTCCATCAGGTAGCTTTCTGACTTTAAGATATACCCTTTCGGAATATCCATAACATTTGCAAGCTTGCCGTAATCCTGATTATAACCATAGGGTTCCATAAATTCGTGGAAAAACTCCTGTCGGCGCACAACGTCATTCTCGTCAATGGTTACATACTCACGGTGGAACTCGGGATCCGAGTAATCAACCTGAAAGGCGTATGGGGCACGCACATAGCACTCTGCCCCGTGAATAATGGTGTTATGAGTAATCCCGCAACCAAGCATCAGGATTTTACCACCATTATTCTTAAGCTTTATGATAGGAGAATTCTCCGCTACGCACACATTATCCTCATAGTGACGGTCAACGTAGTAGTCCTTGTCATTTCCCCACACTGCAAGGGAATGTGTAGGATGCACGCTTCTCCTCACGCCCTCTCTGTGGCGGAAAAGCTCGGGAAGCACCCCCGAATGTGACCGTGTTGACTTCACATCAAACACGGGATTTCTGGCGTTACATACGGAATAGGTAAAGGTGGGAAACATCAGTATACCATCTTCACCTACTGCTTCCTGAAGTGCATCAAAAAGCGTGTCGGGTCCACCCTCAACACCGCCAAGGGATTTGTATGAGGAGTGTATAAGAACTTTATCCCCTTTATTTATACCTAATTTATTAAGGTCTTCAACTATTTTGTGAAAATCACTGTTTCTCATTTATTTCCACCTAACTTCTGAAGCCACTTACGCATAACTTCTTCCGCAGGCTTACCCTGAATGGTGAATCCCATTTCGCCGTTGGGGTCTGTCTTGTAGTGGGGGCGATTCTGTGTTTCGTCCCACTTCCACCAGAAGAAGCCAAGGTAAGGATCGAGGTCAAGGAATGTGCGGAAACCTGCTTCGAGGTAGTTTGCCTGCTCCTCGCCGTCATAATATGTATCCCAGAGGAAGTTGAAGGGCTGCATAACGCAACCGTGTGCACTGCGGATACCGAATTCTGTAAGGGCGAGAGGTTTATTACCAAAACGCTTACTCATATTAAGGATGTTGTCACGTGCAGGCTGCATATACTCAACCATTTCCTCAACAGTTCTTGATGGCTGTTCCTTTACTGTGGGATTATTTGCCGCATCCATTGCACCGAATGCATCAAGAGGCATATTTGGAGGTGCTGCAGGCGGATAATAGCTGTAGCTTAAGAAGTCCACATTTTCGAGGAACTTCTGGGGATTTTTCGCACTTGCACCCATAGTTGTTTCATAAGTAATGGGATTTGAATAGTTCTGACGAACTGCTTCGATAACCTTCATCCAATGCTCGTCTTTTCTTTCTGTACCGCTGTACTCCGCACCGATGATAAGTGCATCCATACCAACTCTTTCGGAGAAGTCTGCAAAGTATTTAAGTGCTTCCGTAAATGACTTGAACCAGTTGCCCCAGTAGTCATTCTCAACGCCTTCAATCTGACGGAGAACTTCTGTGTCGGGGAAGTTTACAAGTCCCATCCAACCACCGTCAAGGGGTGTAAGGCAAGGCTTGAAAAGTACGTTGATACCGTTATCGTGAAGACGTTTAACGGTTTCCGCAAGCTCATACTCACCGCTTGAAAATTCGAAGTCAAGATATACTTTCTGTGAGAAATAGTTGTCCTGACAGAAGTTCATATTAAGGGTTGTCCAGTTAACACCGCTTTTTGCCATAAGCTCAGGCTGTGCCTTTGCAAAATCTGTAAGGTAGTATCCCCTTTTTGACATAAAGCCGAAGTTTGTACCAAGCACAGGCTTTGTAAATAAGGGATGATTTTTAAATTTTTCCGGAATGTTTACTTTTGTTATATCCATAGTTATCTTCCTTTCCTTTATTTGTACCACTTTGCGGCATAGTTGTTAACAAGTTCCTTTTCAGGTTTCTTGCCGCACCACTGAAGTGCACCGGAGAAGACTACAAAAGGTACTGCAGACTGGGGTCTGTGCCATGTGGTCTGCACCATACCGTGGCTCTTTCTGTCGCGGCAAAGGTAAATCATACTTTCAATACTTTCTTCATTCATAAAGGGTGAGTAAACTGTTTCAAATCCCTTATCCTCGAAGAATGCGGCATCCTGCCACTTTTTGCCGGGGTTGTTATGTGTCCAGATATTGATAAGTACATTTCTGGGGATAAGGTCTGTTGTAGATTCATTGCACTTCCAGTAAAGGGCATCCATTGAAGAATAGAGCATATCTCCCCACATTACCATACGGACATTTCTTTCTGAAAGATATGTGTTAAGGAATCCGATATGCTTTGCAAAAAGTACGTCTGCACTTACAGTTCTGTCTTCCTCTGTCGAGCCGAAGCCACACGCCTTGTCACCACCGCAACAGAGATACGGAGGATTGCGGAACATATCAATAAGTTCATCCATAAGAAGCTTGATAAATTCCTTTGTGTCGGGATTTTCCGTAGCAAAGCACCAACCGCCGGGAATATACATATCCTGAAGGTCGGGACGCTGGTCAAGGACGGTGTGCTGTCTTGTGATAATTCTTGACCAACCTGCATGGCTTACAAGATTCTGCTGAGGAAGGGGTCTTATATGAAGGTCATCCATCGCATAATCTACAAGGGCACGGATTTCTTCCTTTGAATAAGCGTTGGGCCAATGTGCATAGTCAAGGCTGTACGGGAACATTCCCCAGAACTCTATAATAATGTGGTTGTAACCGAGCATTGCCGCAGTTTTCATCATTTTTCTGATATATTCGGGTGAGCTTTCTTCCTTGTCAGAGCCGTCATCGGGTCTGAACACACAAACGTGTACGCTACGGAAAGGAATGTCGGGATAGTCCTTAATAATAATTCCGGGAAGCGTACCCAGTTCCTCTGTCATTCTGATATATGCCTTAAGGCCGAGAAGCATACCATTAAAGGTTTTTGATGTGATAAGAAGGCTGTCACCCTCTGCTTCCATATAATATGCTTCGTCATTTTCGTACTCTGTTTCGGGAAGGACAACATCTTCCTTGCCGATTGAAAGAACGTATATATCGTCTGTGTTTTCAAAACGCTTAACCTCTGCCTTACCGCCAAAGCCTGCAAGGTTAAGAAGGTAGGAAAAATCCCCCTCGTCTGCGTTTGTGTAAATCTTTGCATCCTTGTTGTGCTTATATTCCTTGCCTGTAAGGATAAACTCCTTAGGTTCAATAATAAGCTTTGACAAAATCTCGTGTTTTTTCATCTCAAATCTTCCTTTCATTTTTGAACATTTTGGGGACTGTCCCCTTTTTGCTCAAATTGAACATTTTGGGGACTGTCCCCAAAATGTTCAATTTTTATAGCATCTTAATACGGGGTCGATATTTTTCCAGATATGCCGCGTTCTTCTCATCTCCGCCGGGTGTATTGGCACTTGACCACACGGGGGGAGTAATGCCTCTGTCAAGACACTGCTTTACTGTTTCGATTTCAAGAAGATGCGCAATATAGAAATCAACAATATTTGATGCAGGTGCAATGGGTGTGTCAAATCCGGGAACCTCTACAACTGCATCACCTACGGGGTTAAAGTCCTCAATGCAAACATCCGCATAGTCAAACAGATTAGTCTTGTTGGGGTGACGGATGAAGTGATCCTCGGGCATTTCGTTCTGCCACGCGGCACTTGAAACGGCAATGATTTTAACACCGTTTTTCTTTGCCTCCATAGCCGCATCAATAGTTGCAGGATTGATACCGATATTGTGGAAGATGATAAGCACATCGTCCTTTTTAAGGTCGTAATACTTCATAATAGCACTGCCGAAATTGACAGTTCTTTCAAGTTCAAGATACTTAAGTGCCTGATTGAAAACAGAAAGTCCTGTTTCCATAACGGGATTGATGCAGGCAAGACCGCCTGCACGGAAAAACATTTCCCCGACGGGAAGTGTTGTGTGTCCGCCACCGCCATATACGTTAATAAGACGGTCATTTGCGATAGCATCCACCATAAGAGATGCCGCTTTCTGAATGTTCTCGCCCTGTGTGGCGTTTACCTTTTCAAGGTTTTCAATTATACTTTTGTAGTAACCAAAATCGTTCATTATTGTACCTCCATTTCTGGGAATAAGAAAAAATGTTCAGAACGGACAAACTGAACCCGCAGGGGATACCCGAAGCTGTATGTTTATACAGCGAGAGGTGAAGTTTGTTCGTAGCAAAAGGCTTAAAATAAGAAAAATCGAATTAATGAGATTTTTCAACCAAAATAAAAAACCGAAGGAAACAATCAAACCAAATCATATACATTTATTGCCTTTTGCGTTCTGGACTTTTTTTACATTCCCTTCACCTTCCTGTAGTTTCTTCCGATATTATCCCAAAGCTCAATGGGGTCCTTTGCCGCAACAACGGTGCCGTAACCGCCACGGTATGTCCATGTTGCAAGACGGTCAACGCCAAGTTCCTCGTACATATCAACAACCTTGTCAATCTGATTGAAGTCTGCAGGACGTTTGTTGTAACCCATAAGCCAACGCTCGGACTGTTTGCCGTACTTTTTCGCCATAGCAACAGTACGCTCTGTAATATCGCGGAAGAAGCTTTCGGGAAGTTCCCAGTTAATGATAGTTGTTGAGAATACGTCAAAATACGGACAAGCGGCAACCATATCCCAGTTGTCGTAACCGCGAAGCTCTGTCACATAATATGTATTAAGTGTCGCGTGAACACAGCAGGTAATTTCAAGGTCGGGGTTATACTCCTTAAGTGCCTTTGAAACATCCTCAAGAGTATAAAGTGCCTCTCTCCATCTGAACTGCTTTACGTCGTCATTCATAAACTTGGGCATTTCGTAGCCGTAATATTCCTCAAACTTTTTCATACATTCGGGACATCTGCACGCCCAGTCATCACCTGCACCGCCTGTGATTGATGCGTATGATTTGGGGTACGCATAATGAGGCTCATCCCAGAAAAAGCCGTCAACTTCTGTTTCTCTTGCAAGCTTGAGGCAGAGGCGTTTGAAGTAGTCACGGAAAGAATTAGTGTTGAAGCAAGCCGCGTTCAACACCTCACCCGTGTAAGCACTCACCTGTCTGTGGTGAATATTATTCTGCAGGAAAAGGCTTACCTGCTCACCGCCGAAATATTTACCGATACCCCATGTGTCTGCGATAACACGAAGGCCAAGTTCGTGTGCCGCTTTCACGATTTCGTTGATGTTGGGGAACCAGAAATCCATATCAAATTCCGTAATTGCAAGGATAACGGTGTCACAACCGTGTTCAATCATTTCCTTGAAATCTTCTTTCGCGTGCTCTACGTAGTTAAGTCCGTAGTAGCTTACCGCTGTATGTTTAATTGCCATAATACCACTCCTTTTGATTCTTTAGTTATATAATAGCAATATCAAAGCACAAATAAAACCCACAAAACGATATAAAAAGTGGACAATCCGAAACTTGACTTTTAGATAAAATTCCATTAAAATAGGATTATCCTCCAAAAGAAGGTGACTAAAATGTTCTTTTCTGAAAATGAGCTTTCCCTTGAATTAATAGGCGTATTCAAGCTTGACCGCCAAAATTACACCAAAATGACAAGCCACGCCCGAAATTATGACAGCATCAGCATACGCCAGAGTGGTACGGGAAACTTTAAAACAAAGGATACATCCTTTTCCGTAACAAAGGGAGATGTGCTGTATATTCCCCAAAATCTTGATTACAGTCAGACGTCACGCGGGGAGACGATATTTGCACTGCATTTTATAAATTACAGTTTTTCGCCGAAAAATACTTTTGAGGTCATTTCCCCCGATGACAGCGAGTTTGTGGAAAACACCATCCGTGAAATGTACGATATATGGAAAGAAAAAAAGCAAGGTTACAGATATAAATGCACTTCGCTTTTCTACTCTCTTATTTATTATCTTAATAAACAAACCTTGCAAAACGCACTTTTCTCCGAAAACCTTGGCAATAAAATAAAAAATGCACTGGACTATATCCATGTGCATTTTCGAAGTGAAGAAATCAGTGTACCGTATTTAGCTGAAATCTGCTCCGTTTCCGAGCCGTATTTAAGAAAGCAGTTTCAAAAGCTCTATTCCCTTTCCCCGAATCAGTATATAACAAAGTTAAGGCTTGAATGTGCATCACAGCTTCTTCAGAGCGGTCTTTATACCGTGGCAGAGGTTTCGGAAAAATCAGGCTTTGGCGATACAAAATATTTCAGCCGTGTTTTCAAGAAACATTTTAAACAAACACCAAAGGAATTCAGCAAAAGTACATTTATAAAATAAAACAAGTGAGTATAGAACTCACTTGTTTTTTTCATATATAAGCATTAAGCCTTTTAACAAAAGATCCTCATCAATGATAATCTCATTTTTACAAAGGGGCACAACAGTCTTTGCAAGACCGCCCGTTGCTATAACGGTACACTTTTCGCCAAGTTCCTCATTGAATCTGTCAATAAGTCCGTCAATAGCACCTGCATTGCCGTAAAGAATACCGCTTTTTATACAGTCGATTGTGTTACTTCCGATAATCTTTTTCGGTTTTTCAAAAGCAATCTTCGGAAGCTGGGATGTACGTGTGATAAGCGCATCGTGAGAAACCCTGAGTCCCGGCATAATCGCACCGCCGATATACTGTCTGTCCTTATTGATAACAGAAATAGTTGTTGCAGTACCCATATCAATTACTATCTGGGGCACGCTGTATTCTGCAACAGATGCAACAGCGCCTGTAATAAGGTCACTACCAAGCTGTGCAGGGTTATCAATAACAATACTTACACCCGTCTTTATTCCGGGTCCCACAATCATCGGCTCTACCGAGCAGATTTTCTTTATAGCATCTCTTATTACATTTGTAACGGAGGGCACTACGGAAGAAATTACCGCACCGTCAATCTTTTCTTTATTAATATTATAAAGTTCAAACGCGGTACGGAAAACCGTCATATATTCAAGAGTTGTGGCTCTGTGATTGGTGGAAAGTCTTTCACAAAAAAGAATCTTTCCCTCCTCGGCACAACCTGTTACAATATTCGTATTTCCTATATCTACAAGTAAAATCATTTTTTAGAAACCACCTTAACGATGTGTGATATTGCGGGCGCAAAAATTATATTAACTGCCATTTCAAAAAGGAAGTTAACCCCAACAAGACCTACAATCATATATGTTCCGACGTTTGTGCCGCCTGCCCACTCTGTCACAGTTTTCATAAAGAAAACAAGGCAACCCAGAAGGAACACACCCGTATTAACAACAGGGCATACAAGTGCCGCAACTGTTGCCGCAACATACTGCATATTCTTTCTGTTTTTACCGAAAGCCTTCATCAGAAGTTCATACACAAGACCGCTTACGAAACCGCAAGCCATACCTTTCAGAAGCACCGTGATAATTGTTCCCGGTGTGTTTACTGCCCAGAAAGGAGCCGCATCACCGCTTGCAAGAACAACCACGCCAAATACCAGACCAAGCCACGTTCCCACAGTTTTTCCGCAGGTTATTGCACCGATAGCAATCGGAATCAATACCAAAGACACCGAGAACGGACCGAATCTGATTGCCGCACCCATAAACTGCAGTATAATTACAAGAGCAGTTAAAAGTGCACCTACAACCATTGTTCTTGTTGACATTTTTTTGTTTACCATATTTAATTCCTCCTTGTTATTATTCGCCATATGGGCGATACAATACAATTACGGGTACATAATATCACTTGTTTTCCCGTTTGTAAAGTCTTTTTTTTATTTGACATATATTTGTAAACTGGCTATAATTATAAAAGGAGTTGATTTTATGTATCCTGTTACAACAGAAAACGAAAAAATAACCGTCACGGAAACATATTTTGAAATGGCTGACGGAGTTAAATTATATACAAGAATTGCAGTACCAAAAGGCGTCGGCAAATGCCCCGTGGTGCTTATGCGTTCCCCCTATGAGGAAGCATTGACAGAGCCGTTTAACCCCGATGAATATAACGGCGACCAGTTCCTCGAAAACGGTTATGCCTTTATCTTCCAGCACGTAAGAGGCAGAGGCAACAGCGAAGGGTATTGCATCCCTTACAAATCCGAGCGTGAGGACGGTCTTTCCTCTTTGGAACACATACGAAAGCTTCCTTTTTATAATGGCGAAATATATCTCTATGGCGGAAGCTATCTTGCATCTGCACAGATGGCGTATCTTGACTCTGTGCCCGAAGATGTAAAGGGTGCGTGTCTTGTAATACAGACTGACAAGAACTTTATCCGCACATATCGTAACGGTTGTAACTATGTATTTTCAAACCTTAAATGGTGGCTTAAAATGATAAACCGCCGTTACCCCGGTCTTACACCGGAAGAGCCTGTAAAACGCCCTTACAAGGATGTTATGAAAAGAATCGTAGGCGAAGATATTCCCGAATACACAGGCACACTTATGAACACAACCTACGAAGGCTTCTGGGAAACTGCGCAGAATCCCCCTGTTGCAGATACCCTTAACATCCCCACCCTCTTTGTGGACGGATGGTTTGACTTCTACCTTGAGGGAATGTTTGATATGTGGCGAAGAGTCCCCGAAAAAACAAAGGAAATATCCTCTTTCATTGTAGGACCTTGGGGACACGCCTATGAAGTTGGAGGCGACACAAACTATCCTATGGAAAACGGTGATATACCGCAGGATTTCGCTATGCAATGGTTTGAAAGTGTCCGTAAAGGTACTCCTTTCCCCTACAGCAAAAAAGGCAAAGTCAATTACTATTCCACGGGAAGCGACAGATGGATAGATGCTGACTTCCCTGCTCCCACCCGTGAAATGAAGCGTCTTTACTTCAATAAGAAATCCCTTGCCGATACAGAGCAGACGACGGGAAAATCATCATTTACATACAATCCCGAAGAGCCCCTTGATTACTATTACTATGACTGCATCCGCAGGGCAAAGCCCGTTGATATATGCAGAGGGAAAATGCTTTCCTTTGAATCTTCTCCATTTGAAAAGGATACAGATGTTTACGGAAACATTCGTTGGCACATTAACGTCAGTACAGACTGTGAGGATACCGCTTTCTTCATCAGAATCTATCTTGTGGAGAACGGTGACGCCTATAACCTGACAGAAACCATTACTTCCCTTTCACATATATGCCCCGATTACAAAGCAAATGATGTATGCACCATTGACCTGAATCTTCCCCCTTGCGGTTTCACCGTTAAAAAAGGTGCTTCAATCCGTGCAGTAATTTCTTCCGACGGCGGAGTGTATGTTCCCCACGCCAACGTAAAAGGTCATTGGGCGGAAGTAACCGAAACCAAAATTGCACGAAACACAGTTTATATGGAAGATTCATTTATAGAATTGCCGATTAAATAAATTCTAAATGCGAAGTTCGAAGTTCGAAATGATGGAAGGGATTCATCCGCTTGGATGAATCCCTTTTGATTCTCAAAAAGTCTATAAAATAAAAAGGAACTGTGAAAACTCTGTTTTCACAGTTCCTACCTTCATTCCGCATTTCGCATTCCGAATTCCGCATTTATTTTTGCGCTCTGGAGAATTTTAACATCCCCATTAAAACAAGCCTGTTATTACGCCATCATCACTTACATCCACCTTTTCCGCTGCGGGAACTTTGGGAAGACCGGGCATTGTCATAATTTCGCCAGTAAGCACTACCACAAATCCTGCACCTGCAGAAATCTTTACGTTACGGACTGTAACTGTAAAGCCATCGGGTGCACCAAGCTTTGTAGGGTCGTCGGAGAAGCTGTACTGTGTCTTTGCAATACATACAGGAAGATTGCCAAAGCCAAGAGCTGTCAGTGTATCAATCTGCTTCTGTGCTTTCTTGTCAATAACGACACCGTCACCGCCATATACACGTTTAACAACGGCTTCAATCTTTTCTTTAAGACTCATATCATCCTCGTAGCAGAATGAGAAGTCGTTATCTTTCTCACAAAGCTTAACAACAGCTTCAGCAAGCTCAATACCGCCTTCGCCGCCCTTTGCCCATACATCGGAAAGAACAACATCTACGCCAAGCTCCTTACACTTTTCAATGATAACCTTAACTTCGTTATCGGTATCTGTGGGGAACTTATTTACAGCAACCACTACGGGAAGCTTATAAACATTCTGAATATTTGAAACGTGGCGAAGAAGATTGGGAATACCCTTTATAAGAGCATCTGTATTTTCTGTGCCGAGGTCTGTCTTTGCAACACCACCGTGCATTTTAAGGGCACGGATTGTCGCAACCATAACAACTGCAGAAGGCTTAATGTCTGCATAACGACACTTGATGTCAAGGAACTTTTCAGCACCGAGGTCAGCACCGAAGCCAGCCTCTGTAATTGCATAATCACCGATTTTCATCGCCATTTTTGTAGCGAGAACGCTGTTACAGCCGTGTGCAATATTTGCAAAAGGTCCGCCGTGAACAAATGCGGGGTTACCCTCAAGTGTCTGCACAAGGTTAGGCTTAAGAGCATCTTTAAGAAGTGCCGCCATTGCACCGTGTGCCTTAAGCTGTCCTGCAGTAACAGGCTCTTCATTGTAAGTATAACCTACAATGATTCTTGAAAGTCTCTCCTTAAGATCCTTAAGAGAAGATGCAAGACAAAGCACCGCCATAATTTCGGAAGCAACTGTAATGTCGTATCCGTCTTCACGGGGAACACCGTTTACTCTGCCGCCGAGACCGTCTGTTACAAAACGGAGCTGACGGTCATTCATATCAACGCATCTTTTCCAGGTAATACGTCTGGGGTCAATATTAAGTGAATTGCCCTGATAAATATGATTATCAAGCATTGCCGCAAGAAGATTGTTTGCCGCACCGATTGCGTGGAAGTCACCTGTAAAATGAAGGTTAATATCCTCCATAGGAACAACCTGTGCCCAACCGCCACCTGCCGCACCGCCCTTGATACCGAAAACGGGACCAAGAGAAGGCTCACGCATTGCAACAATTGCATTTTTACCTATTTTACGCATACCGTCGGCAAGACCGATAGTAGTCGTAGTCTTACCCTCACCTGCAGGGGTGGGAGTAATTGCGGTAACAAGGATAAGTTTACCATCTTCCTTCTTTGACTCATCAAGAAGAGAAAGGTCAATCTTTGCCTTATAATTACCGTACTGTTCAATATATTTTTCCTGGACGCCTGCAGTTTTTGCAATTTCAAGAATGTGCTTCATTTCTACAGACTGTGCAATTTCAATATCGCTTTTATACACTAAAATCAGTCCTTCCTGTTTGTCTTAAGCATAACGTCATGGGAACCACCCTCAACAATACTAGTAGCCGAAACAAGAGTAATTTTAGCATTTTTCTGAAGTTCGGGAATAGTCAGGACACCACAGTTACACATTGTTGAAGCAACCTTATAAAGACTTCTTGCAACATTGTCACGAAGGGGACCTGCATATTCAACGTAAGAGTCAACACCTTCCTCGAAAGAAAGCTTTGCCTTACCGCGAAGGTCGTAACGCTGCCAGTTTCTTGCACGGTTACTACCCTCACCCCAGTATTCCTTAACGTAAGTTCCGTTGATGTTAAGCTTTGCTGTGGGGCTTTCGTCAAATCTTGCAAAGTATCTGCCGAGCATAAGGAAATCGGCACCCATTGCAAGAGCAAGTGTCATATGATAATCGTGAACGATACCACCGTCTGAACAAATCGGAACGTAGATACCTGTTTCCTCGAAATATTCATCACGAGCTGCCGCAACTTCGATAACTGCTGTAGCCTGACCACGGCCGATACCCTTTGTCTCACGTGTGATACAGATACTACCACCACCGATACCAACCTTAATGAAGTCAGCACCTGCTTCTGCGAGGAATCTGAAACCGTCACGGTCAACAACGTTACCTGCACCAATCTTTACATCGTCGCCGTACTTATCACGAACAAACTTGATTGTCTGTGCCTGCCAAGCTGTGTAACCTTCTGAAGAGTCAATACAAAGAACGTCTGCACCTGCCTCAACAAGTGCGGGAACTCTCTTTTCGTAGTCAAGAGTGTTGATACCTGCACCAACAAGGTATCTCTTTTCAG
>JAZRTB010000093.1:0-12698 GCA_045651805.1 Clostridia bacterium | reverse complement strand
GGAGGAACGTTAGCGATATCACCTGACTGACCGAATGTACCGTTAAGTGAGTTCTGCATGATTGTCATGGGATGAAGCTTAACGATCTGTGCAGGCTGGTTGAGCCATTCTTCGATGTCACCGCTGCCGATGAATTCGGGAATAGGATCAACGAATGCCATATGACCTGCCCAACCGGGAGATGTTGATGCGATATCAGCACCTGTACCCTCTGTGATATCATCAATAATCTTTGAGTAATCCTTGATGTTAGCGTTTGTGGGGAAGTGAACGTTTTCCATAGGCATACGGAGCTTCTCATCGATCTGACCATAGAGGTACTTAATCATTGAGTGAGCGAAACCTGCTTCGTATGTGATAGGAGCGATGTTGCCGTTTTCGTCAGCCCATTCGTCTTCTGCTACAAGGTGAACCTTGCTACAGTCGATACCGAAGTAGTTGATAAGCTGTGCAAGAGGAATGTATGTATCAGGCTCGGGGTTACCGAGGATCATTGTGAAGCTCTTGCCTGCTTCTGAAGCAGCTCTGAGGCGCTCGAAAAGTGTAGCGATAAGAACGGGATGGGGATTCATCATAACTTTTACGTTGAATTCCGGATGCCACCAGTCTTCTCTCTTTTCAAGGTCCTTGCCGCTAAGGCTACGAACGTAATCGCAAACCTTCTTGTCCTTGAAGGGGACAAATTCATGAGGCTGGAAATCAAATTTTGTTGCGGGATCTGTAATAAAACTCATTGTTTTTTTCTCCTTTATTTTTTATTTTATTTAATTAATTAAATTCAACTTAACTGTTCGCCACCGAGAACAACGTGCTTAACGTCAAACTGATGGTCAACAAATACAAGGTCAGCACGCTTGCCCTTCGCAATAATACCTCTGTCTGTAAGAGAAAGAAGCTTTGAGGGGTTTGTAGAAGCATACTTAAACACGTCGCAGATTGAACCGCCTGTGTGCACCATCATATTGTGGCAGGCTACATCAAGGGTAAGCTTGCTTCCTGCGATGTCACCGCCCCAGTCAAAGTTAATGTCGTGTGCTTCTTCAAGACCGGGAATCGGGGGACCGTCTGCAACGAATGCATCGGCAATCAGGATGATTTTATCCTGACCCTTGATTTTCTTAATAAGTCTGATGTTATAGGGGTGAACGTGCACGCCCATTGAATCGCAGATGATTTCTGCATAAATGTCCTGATTGTAGTTTACGGTTTCGTCAACACACACACCGCGTACTTCGGGATAGTTTTCAAGAGTACCTGTTGCATTCGTGTGATGTGTGCCAAGCTTAAGGCCGTAGGGCATAAGTGCTTCGATTTGTTCGGGAGTAGCTTCTGAATGTGCTACGGAGAACACGATTTCGGGAATTTCGCGTTTTACGTATTTAACGAAATCTTCAATTCCCTCTCTCTCGGGAGCTACACACCAAACCTTTGCAAAGCCTTTAGCGGCTTCAACAATTTCAGCATAGTCCTTTTCAACTATTGCATCTTTCCACACATTCTTTTCCTTGTCGCAACCGAAGTCGGGGTTGAGGTAAGGACCTTCCATATAAACGCCCATAAGGTTACGGCATTCACCGTTAGCAATAGCTTCGCGGTATTTTCTGAAAGTTTCAAGATGCTCTTCCTTGTTCATACTGTAAAACAGTGCAGGAAGAACTGAAGTAACACCGTGCTTGAGAAGTGTTCTTGAACACTTAACGGGGTCTTCGTGGAAATATGTTTCGCCGTCAGCGTGAGTGTGAATATCGATAAGACCGGGGCCAACATAAAGACCCTCTGCATCAATCACTTCACAACCGTCGGGAATAGGTAATTTTTTGCCGAAATCAACTATTTTTCCGTCTTCCATAAGAATTACGGCATCGGGAATATAGTGGTCGGCCATAACAAGAATAGCATTTTTTACAGCAAGCATAATTATTTATTCAAGCTTGTAAGAAGCTCTTTTCCTTCCTTAATGATAAATTCAGCAACGCCTGCTTTGAAGCGTGAGCTTCTTGCCTCGTAGCCACCTTCGTCATAAGAGTCCTGCATGGGGAAGTAACCCTCGCTACCATTTGAAAGACAGCAGGGAAGAACCATACCGAAGCCTTCTGTTGCCTTAAGACCAACGCCGATTCCTGTGAAAGGCTCACCGGGGATACCAATCATTGCAACGGGACCAATCTTAAGCGCTGAAAGACGCATATCAAATGCATCGGGGCCGTTTTCAAGTCTTACCATTCTGCCTGCCTCTGCAACGATAGTTGTAAGCATCATACCCTCGTAGGGAAGCTCGCTATCCTTGCCTGCGTTGTGAAGGTCGTTAATACGATGTGCCTCGGGCATAACCTTGGGGTCGGGTCTGTTTGAAGGAACGTTTATTACAATCTGCTTTGAAACAAGACTGTCAACGTCAACATACTCAACCTTATCATAAGCCTGAAGTACGCCACCTGTAACAACTCTTGCAATATATTTAGCGTGTGCATAACCTCTTGATACGTCGTCAAAGTCCATAAACATATCGTTAAGGTAACCGCCTGTGGGATGAACATTAACGTGGTTTACATCACCCTGTGCACCGTTGAAGAAAATACACTTTGTATTATCAAGAATCTTTTCAACAGTACCGCGGAGAAGACCGGGCCAGTCTGCAGAAATTTTGCAACCGCC
Organism: Clostridia bacterium; assembly: GCA_045651805.1. Taxonomy (GTDB): domain Bacteria; phylum Bacillota; class Clostridia; order UMGS1883; family UMGS1883; genus UMGS1883. Next base: position 10,043 of record JAZRTB010000093.1, on the reverse strand, counting down.
AACAACGTCGGGATGGTTTGCGAAGTTTACATATACGATAGACTCTGCACCCTCACGGTCAAAACGCATTACGTTAACGCTTTCATCGGTGTCACCGATAGGACGAACGATGTCGGGGTTGTTAACACCGGGGTTAGTCTTGATGCTGCCGTCCTTCATTACATAACGACGAACGAATGCAACATTGGGAGCAGTACCCTTGCCGTAACCCATTTTCGCATCCTTAAGGTCGTCAAGTGCGAACTGTGCCGCATCAACAATCTTACGGCCGACAAATGATGTGTATTCGCGAACAAGCTCATTTTCTGTCACTCTTTCAAGTGCGGGAGCAGTATGTGTATGTGTAGCAGATACAATGATGTTTTCAGCAGGAACCTCTGTAGCATCGCTGATAGCCTTTATGTAGTCGTTACAAAGATTCTGCTCAATACCGCAGTGGTCAACTGTGAGAAGAAGAGTCTTTGTTTCTCCTGACTGAAGCGCAAGAGCGTTAATCTCAAGCTCATCAAGAACTCCATCGGCAAAACGGGGCTTGAAGTAGCCACGGATCGGAATGCCCATGGGAGGTGTTATGTTTACTCTGCCGAAACCGGCTTTAAGATTATTCATTTCGATTCCTCCAGTTTTTGTCCGAAAGTACGGACAATGATATTATTACTCCATAATAATATCATTAAAAAATGGCTCTGTCAACACGAAACGGGGGGAAAACTGCCACTAAAACCGAAAAAAATTAAATTTCGAAAGTATTTCGATAGTCAAAATATTGAAATATATAAAAAAGTATAGTAAAATGTATTCATAATCATTAAGAAAGGATGATTTTTATGACAAAAATAGCTTTTGTGGGATTTGGTGAAGTAAACACCCCCATAGATATCATTATTAAGAAGTGTACAGATGCGGCGGCAGCTCTTGAGAAAGAGGGTCTTGACCTTATAAAGGTGTTCCCCGTAACTGATGATTATGAAGAAAAGGATGTAAACAAGGCGATTGAGGCACTTAAGGGTCAGGATTTTGACAGCCTTGTAGTATGTATTGCAGGTTGGATTCCCACTCACGCAGTTGTTAAGGTGACAGAGCATTTCCGTGAGAAGCCTATGGTTCTCTGGGGACTTTGCGGCTGGATTGAGGATGACGGAAGAATTGTTACTACTGCAGACCAGGCAGGTACAACTGCAATCAGAAAGACATTCTACGACCTTGGTTACACATTCCGTTACATATACGACATTATCGGTCTTCCTTCAAACACAAAGAAGGTTGCTACTTTCTGCAAAGCGGCAGCGGCTGCTAAAAAGCTCCGCCACGCGAAGGCAGGTATGGCAGGTTACCGTGATATGAACCTTTACGGTACACAGGCAGACGGCCCCTCTCTTAAGAGAGTTGTAGGAAGCGAAATCGAAACTTTTGAAATGCTTGAAATGGAGCAGAGATATCAGAGAATTACTGATGCACAGAAGCAGGAAGTAATTGACAAGGCTATCTCAAAGTGGAACTTCCTTAAGGAAGCAAAGCGTGAAGGTCTTGAAAAGGCGGCAGGTTATTACCTTGCAGTTAAGGAAATCTGCGACGAAAGAGGTTATGATGCAATTTCTCTTAAAGACGTTGACGGTATGAAGAAGCTCCTCGGCTTCCCTCCTGCACCTATCTTTATGCTTCTTTCCGATGAGGCAAAGCTTTGCACAATTCCCGAAAATGACTGCCTTGGTAATATCACACAGCTTATGGTGAAGTACCTTACAGGTCAGTGTGCGGCATACCTTGAATTCTACGAATTCTTTACAGATAGCGTACTTGCAGGCGTTCCCGACTATGTTCCCGCAGAAATCGTTGACGGTGAAGTTACAGTTATGCCTGCGGCATTCGGTGAACTTTCAGAGGGTATTCTTAACGTAAGTAAGGTTAAGACAGGCGAGCTTACAATGTGCCGTCTTACATGCATCGACGGTGAGTATTATATGCACCTTGTAAAGGGTAACGGCGTTACTCCTCCCAAGTGGGAAGAAGCTGGCTGGACACAGCCCGCACCTCAGCTTCCCGGTCTTAAGATTGGGCTTGACGATGTTCCCGCATTTGCAGAAAACGTAATGTGTCAGCACTACATCATTTCTTATGGTGACAATACTGCACTTATTGAAGACCTTTGCTACATTCTCGGTATCGAAATCATCAGATAATCTGAATAAAGAAAGGAACATTAAAAATGAGTTTATTAATCGGTTGGGCTGAAGAAAGCCTTGTACCTTCAAAAAAAGTTGACCTTGCAGGTCAGTTCTTTGAAAGAATTTCAGAATATGTTGAATCTGAAATCAGCGTAACTGCAATGGCCGTTGAATCAGACGGTGACCAGATGATAATTGCATCTGTTGACGTTGTAAATATGCCGCTTGGCCTTATAAATCTTGCCCGTGAGAAGTTTGCAGATATATGCCCCGGTGTTGACCCCCGTAAGCTTATCGTAGGTGCTACTCATACACATACGTCTATGAAACTTTCTACTCCTGACGGTAAATCTACAATTGCAACTGCAGTTTCTGTGCTTAAAGAATTTTTGCCCGAGGGAAAGGATTACGCAAAGCTTGTTGAAACGGATGATACAGTTCTTACTGTTGCAGAAGGTAACGAGCTTGTAACAGACAAGATTGCCCTTGCCGCTAAAACTGCGTGGGAAAACAGAAAAGAGGCTCTTTATGCAAACGAATTCGGCAGAGCCGCAGTAGGTATGTGCCGCAGAGTAAGTTTCCTTGACGGTAGCGCTGAAATGTGGGGAGACACACGCCGTGGTGACTTCGTAGCACTTGAGGGCGGAAACGACTCCGGTATTGAGCTTATATATACATTTGATAAGAATAAGAAGCTTACAGGCGTTGTTGCAAATATTGCCTGCCCTGCACAGATTCTTGAGCAGAGAAGCTTTATTTCCGCAGACTACTGGGGAAGAGCGAAAGCTATTGTCCGTGAAAAGCTTGGTGCGGATGTGTTCCTTCTCGGTCTTTGCGGTGCCGGTGGCGACCAGTGTCCCCGTGACCTTGTAAGATGGGTTGACCCTGAAACCCCTATTGATGACCCCAACGTAAAACGTCCAAATCCCGTAGAGCGTAAGGCGGACCCCTCGATGTATGATGTCAGTGGATGCAACAAGGCAGGTAAGAGAATCGCAAACGAGATTGTTTCTGTGTTTGAAGAAATTACAGATCTTAAAGATGAAGCAATATTAGAACATAAGATAATTGACCTTGATCTTCCCCTGCGTAAGGCGACAAAGGAAGAATATGACACTGCTGTAAGAGAGCTTGAGTATTACATCGAAAAAAATAAGGACAAGGATGAATTCAACTTTGAAGATAATGCGAAGATGCACGTTTATTCGGGTACCATTGCCCGTTATCGTAGTCAGCAGGTAACAGAAATCTACCCTATCGAAACACACGTTGTAAGATTCGGCGATGTTGCATTCTCAACAAACCCCTTTGAACTTTTCCTTGACTTTGGTAATTACATCAAGGCAAGAAGTAATGCAAGCCAGACATTTATCGTTCAGCTCTGCTGTGGTAGTGGCGGTTATCTCCCCACAGAGAAAGCCGAAAAAGGCGGTCATTACAGCGCGTATGTTTCAAGCGGTAATGTAGGACACGAGGGCGGAGAACTCTTTGCAAGAAAGACTGTTAATGAAATTAACAAGATGTTTTAAAGAGAATTGAGGTTTTCTTATGAAAAAATTTCTGTCATTGATTCTTATTGTTGCCTTTGCAGTTGTTCTTTCTTCCTGCACAGGCGTAAGTGAATCTCTGAAATGGGAAATTAATGACGGTGTGCTTGCAATAAACGGCGATTCATCAATCGGAGAGTTCTGTGCAGGCTTTGATATGAATGAGCCCGACATATTAAGTGCACAGGGCTCTGTCGAAACCCCGTGGCAGAATGAGAGCTTCCATACATTGATTCTCGGAAGCGATATTACATATGTGTCAGAGCATTCATTCGGAGGAAGTACAGAACTTGAAAAAGTCGTTCTGGAAGGTGACGGAGTCAGAATCGGGCATTGTGCATTCTACGGTTGTGAAAAGCTTGAAGAAATAGAGAATTTTGACAAAGTTAATTTTATAGATAATGCGGCTTTTTACGAATGCAAGTCGTTAACATCCCTCAATTTCGGGGATAAATTAACCGTGATAAACAGGGATGCTTTTACGAATTGTACAGAATTGAAAGAGGTTTATTTCTCTGCCGGTTGTATGCCGAAAATGGATGTTGATCCGGATCTTAATTACTATTATTCTGTGTTTGAGGGTTGTTCCTCCTTGGAGAAATTTGAGGTAGAAGAGGGAAATACTATGTATGCATCATATGATGGTGCACTTTTATCGGCAGATATGTCAGCTCTTTACAGATATCCTGAAGGAAAGTCTGACAGCACATTTACCGTTCCTTCGGAAGTTACGAAAATAACTGCAATGGCGTTTTCCGGAAATGACTCAATAAAAACTCTTGTGTTCACAGGAAAAGCAATGCCTTCAATCGGTGACTTTGCTTTCAAGGGATGCACATCTCTGGAAACTATAGTAATACCCAGCGATGTAACAGGCTTCAGCCCTGCAGATTTTGAAGGTTTTACCGTAGTACGTAAATAATTGAATCAGTTAAAATGAAAAAGCCACGGAAAGAGAACTTTCCGTGGCTTTGTACTTTTATTTTTCTGTATTATCTTTAGCAGTATATGTAATAACTAAATAAGATACAGCCAAATATTTTAATAGTGAAATCGTGCAAAGCACGATGAAATCCAAACAAGTTTGGATGAAATTCTCATTGCATTCGAATGAAATTAAATCCGTCTTTTTATCCACCGAAGGCGATTTCATCTGCGTCAGCAGATTTCACCTGTGTCAGCAGATTTATTCCGTCGCAAGACGGATTTAGTTGCAAAAAGAGCATTGCGTTAAGCAATGCTCTTTTTGCTGGTGGGAGAGGATGGATTCGGCAAGCCGCGCACTAAAAAACAGTCCCCCGGACTGTTTTTCACCACTTCGTGGTCGTGCTGTTCTCATCTCATCCTTCCAAGCACAACCAAAAAAGCACCGTCTGATGACGATGCTTTTATTGGTGGTGGGAGAGGATGGATTCGAACCATCGAAGTCATAGACAACAGATTTACAGTCTGCCCCCTTTGGCCGCTCGGGAACTCTCCCTGGAGCTGGTGATGGGACTCGAACCCGCAACCTGCTGATTACAAATCAGCTGCTCTGCCAATTGAGCTACACCAGCATATTCAATTATTTGTATCCGTGACACGCGTATTATAATAACATATGAATACGGACTTGTCAATAGTTTTTTTGAAAAAAATTAAAATTTTTTGATGAAAATCACTTTTTATTTTTTCCGTAAATTAAAGAGGAATCTGCAAGAGCTTCCCTGCAGATTCCATCTATCATTTTGAACTTTGCATTATGCATTTTGCACTTAAATAATGCCTGGAATTATCGTCTCGTTCTGCGTTTTTTCATTTTGCGTCTGATAGCGCTGTAAAGCATAAATATCGCAAGAAGTGAAAGCACCGCCATCATTACATAAGAAAGTGCAGAAATACGGTTGCCTTTTACAACTGACCACATTTCAAGGACTTTCTGATTCTGTTCACCGAAGTCCTCCATAACGCCACATCTGACAGTATCCTCGTACGAGGGGTACTGCGTCATGAGCTGACGGTTAAGTTCATTTGTTCTCACGATTACCCTGCCGTCCTCTGTGTAACGGTCGGGAGAGAGCGTATCGCGGAAAAAGTAGGTCAGGTCGTGCTCATACTTTCCGTCTTCATCACCGTAATTTTCCCATACAAGGTCGTAAAGCTCATCGCCTGCGATAGCACTTGTATAGCCGATGTAGTTCATATTCATTGCGGCAATATCAGGTCTGCAGAGAAAGTCTACAAAGTCCTGTGCAAGCTCCGTATTTGCACCCTTGGGCATTACCCAGCCGTCAAAGTAGATTGTACTGCCTTCTCGGGGAATAACGAAGTTAAGCTTTTTACCGTCTTCTTCCTCCGCGAGGTCCATTGAATATACTGCGTCGCCACTCCATGCAAGATTGGCGTCGATTTTGCCTGTAACAATGTCGGTTTTACCGGAGTCAACCTCAAAACCGTAGATATTTTCCTTCATTTCAGAAAGTGCCTCACCGACTTTTTCGATGTTCGCATCTTCAACGTTGTTGGCAACACCGTTTACGATAGAGGTGTATTCCTCCGCGGAAATTTCACCGTTTTCGTACTTCCTGCGGGCATCTGTGAGCATCTCGCGGTTTACATAGAAGGAACCGACAACGTATGCATCTCGGGATACGTCCTTACAGGTCATTCTGTTTTTGTAATCGGTGTTCCAGAAAAATTCCCAAGTGGAAACATCCTCTTCGCGTACCTCTTCGGGGTTATAGAGAAATCCTACCGTGCCCCACATATAACAGATTGCGTAATCTGTCCATCCGTTTTTCTCAAAAAGCTCGGAAATATAAGGGGAAACATATTTTCGGTAGTTTTCCATTTTGGAAAGGTCGTATTTTTCTATTGCAATACTTTCCTCGCTGCCCGTTTCGGTTGCGATGAGCATTTTCTGAATGATATAGTCTGACGGACACACAAGGTCATAGCTTGTTTTCCCTGTACGCAGGGTATTGAGCATCGTTTCGTTAGTTTCGAAGGTGTCATACTGTACACGGACTCTTTTGCCGGTTCTTCTGTAATAATCCTTCTCCCATAATTCAATTACGGAATCGGAAATTTTTGCACCATCATCGTCCTTACCCTCGTCAATATAGTCCTGCCAGTTGTATACACGGAGGACAAGCTCCTCTTCAGCGTGAACAGAGGGAAAAATGCCCAAGCACAATATTAAACACAATATCAATGCACATAATTTTTTCATTGGCGTTTTTTCTCCTTTTCCTTGTTGCTGTTGAGGTTTACTATTATAAGGATAATAAGTGCGATAATAGTAATAATCGTGGTAAGTGCGCGGAGTGATGGGGGAAGAGTACCCTTCTTGCTTGTTACACCATACACATATGTACTTAATGTCTGGAAAGCCGTGTCACGGGTAAATGCGGTAATGATATAGTCATCAAGGCTCAATGTGATTGAAAGGATAAATCCCGAAAACACACCGGGCATAATCTCGGGAAGAATAATTGAACGCAGAGCCTTTGCAGGGGTAGCACCAAGGTCAAGTGCCGCCTCGTAAATGTTGGGGTCCATCTGCATAAGCTTCGGTCTAACGGAAAGGACTACAAAAGGAATTGTAAGTACCACGTGACCGATTAAAAGTGTCAGGAAATTGAACTTTATTCCGCAGAATACGAAAAGTATTGTAAGAGAAAGTGCCGTTACGATTTCTGCATTCATAACGGGGATTTCACTCATTCCTTCAAGAACAGCCTTTGATTTTTTGCCTGAATAGAATATACCGATTGCACCCATAGTTCCGAGAACGGTGGAAACAACTGCGGATGCGATTGCAACCAGGAAAGTGTTGAAGAAAGCCTGTGTAATCTCTTTGTCCTTGAAAAGTGACTCATAAAGATGCAGACTGAAGCCGTCCCACTTTCCGATAACTTTCGTATCGGTAAAGCTGTATACAATCAGAAGAAGAATAGGGGCATACATTACGAAAAGAAGAATGTAGACATAGAATTTACAAAGAAACTCTGTCAGAGAAAATTTCTTTTTATCCATTACCACAAACCTCCTCTCGCAGAGCCGCTTTCCTCTGTCTCTGTACAGAAAGACACGAAAAGCATAATTATAAGCATAATAAGAGCAACAAGGCTTCCTATATGCCACAGGCCCTGGTCAAAATATAGCTGTATACTGTTACCGATAAGGGAAATTTTTCTTTCGCCCATAACGTCTGAAATTACGTAGCTGCTCATAGTGGGCATAAATACCATTGTTGAAGCAGATGCAATTCCCGGCATAGTCATAGGGAGAAGGGTGCGGAAAAACATCTGCACCTTGTTTGCTCCAAGGTCATAAGATGCCTCGATAAGGCTTCTGTCAAGCTTTGTCATTGTAGTATAAAGGGGCAGAATTACAAAGGGCAGGTAGTTGTATACCATACCAATCATTGTTGCAATGTAAGGATGCTCGCCACCGTTAAGACCGATTGCGAAAAGCAGGTCACGGGTTGCCGCCGTACGGAGAACGAAGTTGATCCACATAGGCATAACGAATAAGAGCACCGTTGCCTTGCCGAATCCCATTTCGCTTTTTGCAAGGAAATACGCCGCAGGGTAGCCCAGAACAAGACAGAGCAGGGTGTTTAAAAGACCGATTGAAATGCTGTACATCAGCGTGTTTATGTTATGTCCGCCGGAAAAGAACGTGCGGACATTTTCAAGCGTAATCTTACCGCTTTCGTCTGTGAACGCGTAGCCGATAATAAGAATCAGCGGAATTATCACAAACAGAATGAGAAATATCGCATAAGGAACGGCAAGAAGCTTGCGTGAGAAAAAGTTACTTTTTCGCATACTTCTTAACCTCTCCTTTCAATGTAAGCTTGATATTTTCGGGTTTCACGCTAAGACCTACAAGGTCGTTTTCGTCATATGTGTATTCCGTGTCAAGGACGAAATCCTCATCCTCGGCAGTTCTTATAGTAAGCTGATAATGGTCGCCCTTATAGATGATAGATACGATTGTACCCTTTACTGTGCCTGCCTCGTCGTCGTCAAGGATTTCGATGCAGTCAAGACCGATTTCCGCCTGAACATCAGCGTCGGTAAAGTCGTAAAGAGTGCCGTCGGGACCAACAACGTAGCCTTCATCGTCCACGGTTGAGTCTTTTACAAGAGTTGTAATGTCACAGTCAAACGCCGCATCGGAAATAACAACACGGTTGTTTTTGTCAATGTAAGCGTCGTTATAGATGTTTGCCTGAAGCTCTTTTTTCATAATATGTATACCGTCAGGCTCAATCTCAAAGCCGTAGGTCTTGTCAACCTCAAGATTGCGGGTGTCAACAACCACAAGCTCGTTTCTGCCAACCATCATAATATATTCGTAGTGGATGCCCTTGAAAATCTTGCTGACAATCTTACCCTTCTTGGATGAATCTTCTTCGGGAAGAATGTGAACATCTTCGGGACGGATAACAATATCAACCTTTTCGTTTCTGTCAAAGTCGTCAACGCAGTCAAAAACGTTGTTGATGAATCTTACACGTCTGTCGCCAAGGTAAGTGCCGCTGTAAATATTGCTTTCACCGATAAAGTTTGCAACAAAGGCATTCTTCGGCTCGTTATAAATATCCTCGGGAGTGCCTATCTGCTGAATCATACCGTCTTTCATAACAACCACGGTATCGGAAAGGGTAAGGGCCTCTTCCTGGTCGTGGGTAACATATATGAACGTAATTCCCAGCTTTTTATGCATTTCCTTAAGCTCGAGCTGCATATCCTTACGCATCTTAAGGTCAAGTGCACCGAGTGGCTCGTCAAGAAGCAGAATTTCAGGCTCATTCACGATAGCTCTCGCAATAGCAATTCTCTGCTGCTGTCCGCCGGAAAGGGTAGAAATATCACGTGAATCATATTCTTCAAGGTCAACGATTTTAAGTGCCTTCTTAACCTTCTTGTCGATTACGTCCTTGGGGAGCTTTTTAAGCTTAAGACCAAATGCAACATTGTCGTAAACGTCAAGATGGGGGAAAAGGGCGTACTTCTGGAAAACGGTGTTTACAGGACGCTTGTAGGGGGGAAGGGTAGTAATATCCTCACCATTCAAGAGAATCTGACCGCTTGTGGGAATTTCAAACCCTGCAATCATACGAAGCGTAGTAGTCTTACCGCAACCGCTGGGCCCGAGGAATGTTATAAATTCTCCTTTGTTAACGTATAGATTAAAATTTTCGACAGCATAAGTTTCCTTGAAATGCTTCGATACATTTTTGAGTTCAATGATGTGATTTTCTTTCATTAGTAAGCACCTCTTTGTACGAAAAATAAAAACGCAAGCTGCAAAAATGCAACTTGCGCTAATTATCCGA
>JAZRTB010000092.1:0-61548 GCA_045651805.1 Clostridia bacterium | reverse complement strand
AGCAACGATTGTTGCTTCAAGATTTTCCTTCTTTGCAAGCTCGCAGAATTTTTCTGCGTCCTTTGCTTCTACAACAACAGCCATTCTCTCCTGAGATTCGCTGATAGCAAGCTCTGTACCGTCAAGACCCTCGTACTTCTTGGGAACTGCGTTAAGATTGATTTCAAGACCATCTGCAAGTTCACCGATAGCAACAGACACACCGCCTGCACCGAAGTCGTTACAACGCTTGATAAGGCGTGAAACTTCTTTGTTTCTGAAAAGACGCTGAAGCTTTCTTTCCTCGGGAGCGTTACCCTTCTGTACTTCTGCACCACAGCTTTCAAGAGATGAAAGGTTATGTGATTTTGAAGAACCTGTTGCACCACCGCAACCGTCACGACCTGTTCTGCCGCCGAGAAGGATTACGATGTCACCATCCTCGGGACGTTCACGTCTTACGTTTTCCTCGGGAGCAGCCGCAATAACTGCACCGATTTCCATACGTTTTGCAACGTAACCGGGATGATAGATTTCATCAACCTGACCTGTTGCAAGACCAATCTGGTTACCGTACGAGCTGTAGCCGTTAGCCGCAGTTGTAACAATCTTTCTCTGGGGAAGCTTGCCCTGCATTGTTTCAGATACGGGAAGAAGCGGATCTGCCGCACCTGTTACACGCATAGCCGCATAAACATAGCTTCTGCCTGAAAGCGGGTCGCGGATAGCACCACCGATACAGGTAGCCGCACCACCGAAAGGCTCGATTTCTGTGGGATGGTTATGTGTTTCGTTCTTGAAAAGAAGAAGCCACTTTTCTGTTTTTCCATTCTTTTCAACGTCGATTTTTACTGTACAAGCATTGATTTCTTCTGATTCATCAAGCTTGGGAAGCTTGCCTGCCTTTTTAAGGCATCTTGTAGCAAGAGTTGCGATATCCATAAGGTTAACAGGCTTTGTTCTGTTAAGTGCCTTACGGTCAGCAATATATTCGTCATAAGTTTTCTGCAAAAGTTCATCCTCAAACTTAACGCTGTCAATAGTTGTGAGGAATGTTGTGTGACGGCAATGATCTGACCAGTAAGTATCAATCATCTTGATTTCTGTTACGGTAGGTTCACGCTTTTCGCCACGGAAATATTCCTGACAGAAAAGGATATCATCAATATCCATTGCAAGACCGCGGTCATCAATAAACTTCTGAAGTTCTTCCTTTGAAAGGGCACAGAAACCGTCAAGAATTTCAACCTCTGTAGGAATGTCGTACTCTGTTTTAAGAGTTTCGGGAAGAGTAAGTTCTGCCTCTCTCGCCTCAACGGGGTTAATTACGTATTTCTTTATAGCCTGAAGGTCTTCTTCTGAAATACTGCCGTTGATAACATACACCTTTGCTGTACGGACGTCAGGTCTTTCTCCCTTTGAAATAATCTGAATACACTCTGCCGCAGAAGCAGCTCTGGCATCAAACTGACCGGGAAGAAATTCTACTGCAAAAACATTATCGCCTGCAGGCAGATCAAATGTGATATCATCAGTCTGCGGCTCTGAAAATACTGTTTTAAGTGAGCTTTCGAAAAGTTCTTTAGAAAGATTTTCAACATCGTAACGGTTAAACATACGAAGCTCATTAATTCCCTTTATTCCGAGAAGCTCTGTAATATCATTTTTAAGAGCGGTTGCTTCGTGAGCAAGACCCTCTCTTTTTTCTACATATACTCTGAAAACCATTATTTTACCTCCTTAAGCGCTCTCTGACCGATATCGCTTCTGTAATAAGCATTGTCAAAACTTACTGTCTTAACAGTTTCATAAGCTTTTTCAATAGCTTCCTTAAGTGTGGGAGCAGTTTCTGTTACACCAAGAACTCTGCCGCCTGCAGTAAGGAGTTTATCACCATCAAGCTTTGCACCTGCAACATAGATATTCTTATCTGCGGGCATCTTGATTTCAAAGCCTGAATCGTACTTCTGGGGATAACCCTTTGACGCCATTACTACACAGCAAGCACTACCCTTTGAGAATTTTACATCCGCATTCTTAAGGTCCTTGTCCGCAATGTGAAGCATAATGTCAAGAAGGTCACTTTCAAGAAGAGGAAGAACAACCTGTGTTTCGGGATCACCGAAACGGCAGTTGTACTCGATTACCTTGGGACCGTTTTCTGTAAGCATAAGTCCGAAGTAAAGACAACCTGAGAAGCTTCTTCCCTCTTTATTCATTGCATCGACTGTAGGCATAAAGATTGTATCCATACAAACCTTTGCAATTTCATCTGTATAACAGGGGTTGGGAGCAATAGTTCCCATACCGCCTGTGTTAAGACCCTCGTCATTGTCAAGGGCACGCTTATGGTCCATTGAAGAAACCATGGGAATAAGTGTTTCGCCATCTGTGAATGCAAGGACAGAAACTTCGGGACCTGTAAGGAATTCTTCAATTACTACACTACTACCGCTCTCACCGAAGATTTTATCCTCCATCATACTCTTTACAGCATCTACTGCTTCCTCACGAGTCATAGCGATGATAACGCCCTTACCGAGTGCAAGACCGTCAGCCTTTACAACTGTGGGAATGGGTGCTGTTTCAAGATACTTAAGCGCCGCATCCATATCTGTAAACACTTCATACTGTGCAGTAGGAATGTTGTACTTTTTCATAAGATTTTTTGAGAAAACCTTACTGCCTTCAATAATAGCTGCCGCCTTGTTGGGTCCGAATGTCTTGATGCCTTTAGCGTTAAGAGCATCAACTGCACCGAGAACCAACGGATCGTCAGGCGCTACAACAGCGAAATCAATGTTATTTTCTACTGCAAATTCCGTAATTTTATCAATCTCTTTCGCACCGATATTAACACAGGTTGCATCCTTTGCAATACCGCCGTTACCGGGAAGTGCAAAAAGCTCTGTTACGCTTTTGTTTTCCTTTATTTTTTTAATAATAGCATGCTCACGGCCACCGCCGCCTACTACCATAACTTTCATTATATTATACAATCCTCTCTGTATTAGTGATGGAACAGTCTCATCTTGGTCATAGCCATAACCATATTGTACTTGTTACAAGTATCAATTACATTATCGTCACGGATTGAACCACCGGGCTGTGCGATGTATGTAACGCCGCTCTTATGAGCACGCTCGATATTGTCGCCAAAGGGGAAGAATGCATCTGAACCGAGCGCAACACCGCTGAGTGTTGAAAGATACTCTCTCTGCTCTTTTCTTGTGAAAGGTGCAGGCTTTTCTGTAAAGAGTGCTTCCCAGTTGCCGTCACCGATAACGTCCTCGTAATCCTCTGAAAGATAAACGTCAATTGCATTGTCACGGTCAGGTCTTCTTACTTCATCCTTGAAAGGAAGGTTAAGAACTCTCTCGTGCTGACGAAGGTGCCAGAGGTCTGCCTTACCACCTGCAAGACGAGTACAATGGATTCTTGACTGCTGACCTGCACCTACACCGATAGCCTGTCCGTCTTTTGCGAAGCAAACAGAGTTTGACTGTGTATATTTAAGTGTGATAAGTGCAATTATAAGGTCACGCTTTGCATCCTCGGGCATTTCCTTGTTATCTGTAACGATGTCCTCGAGAAGTGCACGGTTGATTTCAAAGTTGTTTCTTCCCTGCTCGAATGTGATGCCGTAAACCTGCTTACATTCGATAGGTGCAGGAACAAAATCAGGGTCAATCTTTACTATATTATATGCACCCTTTTTCTTTGCCTTAAGAATTTCAAGTGCTTCGGGGTCGTAATCGGGAGCGATAACGCCGTCAGAAACTTCTCTTGCAATAAGCTTTGCACAAGTAACATCACACTTGTCTGAAAGTGCAATCCAGTCACCGAAAGAGCTCATACGGTCAGTACCTCTCGCTCTTGCGTAAGCAGTAGCAAGGGGTGACTCGTCAAGACCTTCCACGTCGTCTACAAAGCAAGCCTTTTTAAGTTCATCACTCATTTTTACGCCAACTGCAGCAGATGTGGGGCTAACGTGCTTGAATGATGTTGCAGCACACATACCGAGTGCCTCTTTAAGTTCTTTAACAAGCTGCCAGCTGTTGAATGCATCAAGGAAATTGATGTAGCCGGGTCTGCCGTTAAGGATTTCAATGGGAAGCTCACTTCCATCGTGCATATAAATCTTTGAAGGCTTCTGATTAGGGTTACAGCCGTATTTTAATTCAAACTCTTTCATTTGTGATTGTCCTTTCTTACTTGTTTTTGTTGATAAGACGGTTTTCACACTCGCCTGTTTCAAGGTCAATGTATCTTACGTAAATAGAAATCTTATTATTGTCATCAAGGTTTGTCCAGATGTCATTTAAAAATTCATCAATGTCGTTGGGAATTGAAACTCTTTCAGGTTCACCCATAAATGTGGGAATGGGATTTCCGTCACACACATAAGTGTGGATGAAATGACCGATACCGTTAAGAGAAGGATAGCTGAAGTTGTATCTTGCACAGGCACTACCCTCTGCATCCGCACTCTTAAGGATATTCATTTCATAAGTAAAGTCGTTATTATCAAATGTAAGCATTGCGCTTATACGGGGTGTGAAGTTAGGAGCATCAGGCTCAAATCCTCTTGTTGTAAGAGAAGCCGCAAAGCTCTTACCCTGCTTGATGAAGTTATAGATTGTATCTGTCTGGTCACCGTTTGTTACGATGAGCTTGTTATCAATCTTTCTGATGGGAGAATAGATGATAAGAGAAGGATCCTCTACCTTGCTTTCGTCAAAAGGATAGATGATGATGCCGTCTTCTGTTTCTTCGAAAATTCTGTTTCTTGAATTTTCGCTTCTGCCCATAATAAAGTATGCGGTAGCCGCCTTCTTACCGTCTGCAGTCTTACCTACAACGATACCGCGACCAACATATGAGTTACCATTTATTCTCTCACCCATTGATTTTGTTTCATATACGTTCATTAGTTAAGCTTCCTTTCCAAGTCTTATTTCTTTACTTACAAGCTGAGCTGCTTCGGGGAGTATTTTCCACTCGGCATTTTCCATAACTCTCTTCTGGAGAACTTCGGGAGTATCTCCGGGAAGAATATCAACTGCCTTCTGCAGAATGATTTCTCCCCCGTCGGGAATTTCGTTAACAAAGTGCACGGTAGCACCCGTTACCTTAACGCCGTAAGAAAGTGCCGCCTCGTGAACGTGAAGTCCGTAAAACCCTTTTCCGCAGAATGACGGAATAAGCGAGGGATGCACGTTTATGATGCGTTTCGGGTAACGCTTTGTAAAATTCTCGCTGAGAATACACATAAAGCCTGCAAGAATAATAAGGTCAATTTTATTTTCAGTAAGAGTAGCAATAAGTTTTTCTTCAAACTCTTCCTGTGATGCACATTCCTTTTTATTTACAACTGCAGTTTTAATATCTGCATTTGCCGCTCTTTCAAGAGCATAAGCACCGGGATTATTTGAAATAACAAGTGAAATCTCGCCATCTTTGATAATTCCGCTTTTCTGCGCATCAATAAGTGCCTGAAGATTTGTTCCGCCACCTGATACAAGTACACCGATACGGGTTACCATATTGTCACACTTTCATCGCTCTTCACGATTTCACCGATGATGTAAGCATCTTCGCCGTTTGCCTTAAGAATTTCAAGAGCCTTGTCAGCTTCATCCTTGGAAACAACAACACTCATACCAACACCCATATTGTAAGTATTGAACATATCACGTTCTGAAATGTTGCCCTCTTTCTGGAGAAGGTCGAAGATAGGAAGAATACGGATAGCACTCTTCTTAATCTTTGCACCGTAACCCTTGGGAAGACTTCTGGGAATATTTTCGTAGAAACCGCCGCCTGTGATATGAGAAACCGCCTTAACAGTAACCGCATCAAAGAGAGCAAGCATAGGCTTAACATAAATCTTTGTAGGTGTAAGGAGGGTTTCACCGATACTCTTTCCGCCAAGAGCATCAACAGGAGATTTAATGTCAGCATTTTCAACATCAAATACTTTTCTTACAAGAGAGAAGCCGTTTGAATGAACACCGCTTGAAGGAAGTGCGATTATAACGTCGCCTTCTTCTACCTTTGAATTGTCAAGCACCTTTGACTTATCAACAACACCTACAGAGAAACCTGCAAGATCATATTCGTCAACGCTGTAGAAACCGGGCATTTCTGCAGTTTCACCACCAACAAGTTCACAACCTGCCTGAACGCAACCCTCGGCAATACCTGAAACGATTTCTGCAATCTTTTCGGGATAGTTCTTACCGCAAGCGATGTAATCAAGGAAAATAAGGGGCTTTGCACCGCAACAGATAATGTCGTTAACACACATAGCAACGCAGTCGATACCAACTGTGTCGTGCTTATCCATAAGGAAAGCAAGCTTAAGCTTTGTACCAACACCATCTGTACCGCTTACAAGAACGGGGCGTGTGATACCTGTCATATCAAGCTCGAAAAGGCCACCGAAACCGCCGATTTCCTCACTCTTATCGCTGATAACTGTTCTTGCAATATGTTTTTTCATAAGCTCTACCGCGCGGTAGCCGGCTGTAATATCAACACCTGCTGCTGCGTAGCTTTCTGACTGTGATTTTGAACTCATATTTATACATCCTTTCATTCGTGTATTTACAGTAATAATTTAAATTATAATCAAAACGCATTAACCTTTTCCGTTCCAGCAATATGTGCAAAGCTTACAAGGCTCAATACCTATTGCCTTGATTGCACCTTCGATAGACTGGAATTCAAGGGAATCAAAGTTTAATTTTTCTGCAATTATTTTTCTGAGTTTCTTACCTCTTTCGGTAGTGCCGTCAGAATATTCTTCAATATACTTTACTCCCTCTTCCCCTTCAAGCTCATGAATAACCTGTCTTGCGATAAGTTCCATATCGCTTGTACCTCTGGAGAAGTTAAGATATTTACATCCATACATAACGGGCGGGCAGGCACTACGCATATGCACCTCTTTAGCACCGTTATTATACAAAAATTCTACCGTTTCCTTAAGCTGTGTTCCTCTTACGATTGAATCGTCAACGAAAAGGAGCTTTTTATCTGTAATAAGGTCGTGAATGGGAAGCTGCTTCATTTTAGCAACCCTTGCCCTTTCAGCCTGATTGGGAGGCGTAAAGCTTCTCGCCCATGTTGGAGTATATTTTATGAAAGGTCTACCGAAAGGCACGCCACTTTCATTCGCATAACCTATTGCATGAGGAGTACCTGAATCCGGCACACCGCTTACATAGTCAAGCTCACCGACATTTCCTGCCTCTTTATCATACTGTGCAAGGATACGACCATTGCGGTTACGCATTACCTCGACATTGATACCCTCATATATTGAATTGGGATATCCGTAATATGTCCAAAGGAATGCACACATTTTCATTTCCTTACCGGGTTTTGCAAGTTGCGTAAGAGTTTCGCTGTTGAACTTTACAATTTCACCAGGGCCAAGCTCCTTCTCAAGCTCAAAACCAACCTTCTGGCAGGCAAAAGACTCAAAGGAAGCACAATATCCATCTTCACTCTTACCGATGTGAATAGGAGTTCTACCCACACGGTCACGTGCCGCAATAATTTCACCATCGTTTGTAAGAATAAGAATTGAAAGGGACCCGTCAATTACTTTCTGTGCAAACTTTATACCGTCAACAAAGTCACTTTTCTGATTGATAAGTGCCGCTGCAAGCTCCGTAGAGTTTATTTTACCGCCTGTCATAGCATTAAAATGACCCCCGCTGAAGGAAAGATACTGTTCAATCAGCTCGTCTGAATTATTGATAATACCGACAACGCTCATAGCATAAGTTCCGAGATTTGAACGGATTATAAGAGGCTGTGGGTCTGTATCGCTGATACAACCGATTGCCGCATTACCTTGCATTTCATCAAAAACATGGTCAAACTTTGTACGGAAAGGAGAGTTTTCAATATTATGAATTTCTCTCTGCAAACCTATTTCAGCATCGTAAGCCGCCATACCGCCACGCTTTGTGCCGAGATGTGTATGATAGTCAGTTCCGAAAAACACGTCTGCCACTACATCGTGCTTACATACTGCACCAAAAAATCCACCCATTTGTCTACTCCTTTATATATTAAACTTGTCCTCTACTGCCTTATTCTTTTCAAGTACTTTCTGTGCATCTGCTTTTCTCTTATTATCAAGCTTTTCAGCAAGGGAAGCATCCTCAACTGCGAGAATCTGTATACAAATCAAAGCGGCATTAGCTGCACCGTTAATCGCAACTGTAGCTACAGGAATGCCTGTGGGCATCTGTACAGTTGAAAGAAGCGCATCCATGCCGTCAAGTGTAGTTGATTTTACGGGAATACCGATAACAGGAAGCGTAGTATTAGCCGCAATCGCACCTGCAAGATGAGCCGCCATACCTGCTGCCGCAATAATAGCACCAAAGCCATTAGCACGTGCATTCTTTGAAAAGTCTGCTGCCTCTACCGGAGTTCTGTGTGCAGAAAACACGTGCACCTCATAAGGCACGCCAAATTCCTTTAACATATCAATGGCCTTTTCCACTACAGGAAGGTCACTGTCTGAACCCATGATAATACCAATCTTTCTCATTCATATCAATCCTTTCAAAAAAATACAAAAAGACACAACTGTCCCCTAAAAGCAGAACAGATGTGCCCAGACGGTCGGCAAACGGGCTTTCTGCTCCCATGCGGTTAATTCCGCTTCCGTCAGTTACAAAAAGCTTTTCTTTACTTTTGTCAAAGTGCTTATACCCCCACTTTGACTATCATATTACATTATAGCAATTTTCCCTAATTTCGTCAAGGGAAAAACCAATAAATTTAAGGAAATATCTGCAATAAAATTTGGTGAAAATTTTTTATTATTATGTCGAAATATTTTCTGAAATATTTTTAAAAAAACTCTTTACAAACACATTTTTGTGTGCTATAATAAATTACGTTCTGTTGAGGAACTCAATATCGCGGGGTGGAGCAGCTTGGTAGCTCGTCGGGCTCATAACCCGAAGGTCGTTGGTTCAAATCCTTCCCCCGCAACCAAAAAATCCTTTGACGCCTTTGGCGTCGGAGGATTTTTCTTTTGTGCGTTGATTTTAATTATTGCACTACAAAGGGGTTTGAGACCGACGAGCGTGGCTCGTTGGGTGAGGTTGCGAGCGCCGCCGGTGGCGGATAAAGCGAGCAAAACGAAGTGAAGCGGTCGACAGATGGCAAGGAGATTTATTCTCCGCAGGCAGATATTGGGCACCGCAAACGGCACGAAGTGATAACCCGAAGGTCGTTGGTTCAAATCCTTCCCCAAGAGCCAAAAAATCCTTTGACGCCTTTGGCGTCGGGGGATTTTTCTTTTGTGCGTTGATTTTAATTTGTTTACCCAAAAAAAGAGGCAGTTCAACCGAACTGCCTCGTTTGTTATTATTTTTTAATTCTCTTTGTTGTTGCTTTAAGTGCCCATACACTTAAGAAATAGTATGCGGCAACAAATGCAAGGAATATAAGCCAGCACAAAAATACTTCTCCGTATTCTCCCCCATAAGTATCAATGTCAGTATCAGAAATACCACCATTTTCAATACCAAGATCTTCAAGCTCTGTTCCGGGAGGAAGGTTATCCATATCAATCATCTGTTGAACCTTGGTTTCACGAGTTGTAATTTCACCAATCATACCAAAAGCCTTCATTCCCCATTTACTGACTGTGAAATTCGCCACCAAAGCAGACATATCCTTAAGCTCGAAAAGTACACCTGCCATAACAAGCTGAACAAGAAGCAAAAGGGGCATAACAGTCATCGCAACGATCGGATTGGGAACAAGCGAAGAAATAACGAATGCCATCGCATCAGATGCAAGCATCACCAGGAAAATCGTAATCAGATAAAAGAAAGCGATACCGATGTCTTTTCCTCCTGCAATCATAAAAATGCAGAACACAAGAAACACAACCAGACTTTGTATTGCACAAAGAATACACTGATAAATAAAGTGAGCCGCCATATAAGATGTTGCATGAAGTGATTTATCAAGTTCATCCTTTACGATATCATTTTTCTCACGGCAGACAAGCTGAATTGAGTTGAAGATGCCTATCCAGATACATACACAGATAAGGGAAAACATACCTGACTTTGTTCCTTCGTAGGTATCGAACATATCTTTACTTGTAACTCCCATTACCAACAACGTAATAATAAATCCCATTATAATTGAGATTATACTTTCTCTTTTTAATGTGCGGAAGAACTTCCTGGTATAAATTTTTATCTGTAAAACCGCCATCTCATCCATGACCGTACAACCTCCTGTATTTTTCTACGAATTCATCTGCGCGACCCTCACCATTTTCAGACACAGGGTTTATAAGCTTTGTAATGTCCTTAAGAGCCTCTACTCCGAAGAATTCAAGAGCCTCTTTTACAGGACCGCAATAAGCAAGTCTTCCTATACCGTCCTTATTACTTTTCGCCAGAATAATAACCTTTGTATAGATCTTCTCGGGTCCGGGATATGACGCATAGTTATGAGAAATAAGCATAACCATTTTACCGGTATCCGAAAGAGACTTAAGCTGATTCATAAGCTCCATACCACTCTTCGGGTCAAGACCTGAGTCAGGCTCGTCAAGGAAGAATATGTTTGAATCAGTTACAACCTCGTTGGCAATTGCAGCACGTCTCTGCTCACCACCTGAAAGCTTCTTGATTTCCATATTCGCCTTACCCTTAAGACCTACAGAGTCAAGTGTATCAAGAATAAACTGCTGTCTCTGCGCATTATTCATCTTCCTCTTACATCTGAGGATACAGGTATCGGTAACAACATCAATAAGCCTCTCCTCTTTTCTGATGGGAAGAGTCTGCGGAACATATGCAATACTTGATGTAAGTTCTCCGCCGCCGGTAGCAGGACGGCCACCGATTGAAATTGTACCCCTGATGTCATATTTGCCGAGAATTGAATTCATAAAGGTAGACTTACCTGCACCACTACCACCGATAATGAGTGCAAAATCGCCCTTATCAATATTAAGCTGAATATCCTTCAGCAACACTTTCTTACCCATCTTGTCAGGAACTGTTGTCTCGTAAAGGTTGATATCGAGACCCGGCTCCGTCACAAGGCAGACATTGTAAAGGAATTCCCCGTTCTGGAAATAAACATAGTTGTTATTTACACGGAAAACATCTTTATTCTTAACACGTACACCGCTGCCTGAAATCATATTGTTATAGAATAACTGTGCCATACGCGAAGAACCTGAAACACGGCATTCTTTCGCATATACTGCTACATCAAAATTCTTGGCAACAATTTTTGCAGGGTCAAACTCAATAAGATTCTTATCCGATACGCCAAGCGGTACAACCGGTGCCTTTGCCTTTACATTACGCCATTTTGAACGCTTGTCATAGCTTGTGGTAAATATAATCGTAACAGCATTTTCGTGAGAATTCATCGCATCACGGTTGTCAATGCGGATTATATCACCATCTTTTAATCTTATAGGATATTCGCAAGGATTTACATCCTGCTTATAAAGAACTCCATTTATAAAAGTACCGTTAAAGCTGTCATTATCCTTATAGTAAAATCCTGTTGCATCTACAGAAAAAACGCCATGATTTCTTGAAACAATAGGAGAATTCACAGGAATGTCGGGAGTTTTTCCCGGCACTTCTCTGCCAATTACCATTTCCCTATTTAAATTGATTACAACGGCTTCATTTTTAATATCTGTAAGAATAATCAGATTTGCTTTTCCGGGTACTCCGGTATATGCAGAAGGTTCCAGAGTAATTTTTGCACTGCTCCTGCTTCCGGGTTTAAACATAGATCCCTTTAACATATGCTTCTCCTCTTAATCAAAGTGACGGTGGTGTTAAAAACAAATCTGCAGCACCCTCGTCCTTTTCTTCTTTTTTGTCAGCAGGCTTCGGCATAGTTGACGAGCCTGTACCCATACGAATCTTAAGTCCTCCTGTGCGAGGTGCCGCAGGAGGTGTTGCAGGACTTCCCGCACCACTTGAGACAGGCATATATGCAGTAGGTGCACCTGATGGGTAGGCGGGCTCCGAAATTCTCGGAGCAGGCTCACCGGGTCTTGCAGATGCAGGCATATGTGCCGTAGCAGAAGGCTCTGCCATCTTTGGCACAGGGGGAACTACGGGAGTTGGTGAAGGAGCTGAAACAGGAGTGGGCGCAGATGCTGCGGAAGGTGCAGCTTTTTTACCCATATTGATTTTCAATCCACCGGTTTTTTTGCCGCCACTCAAAGAATCAGTATGCCTTGTAGCAGAATCAACCGAATCATATACAGTAGGTGCCGCAGTATATGATGTCTTCATAAAGTCAACAACATCAATATTGGCATCAAGAGTTGCAAACGGGTCCACAACAAGCTTTTTACCGTCAGAAGAAAGAAGTTCAAGTGCTTCAAGCATATCTTCAGGTTTTCTGTAACGCTTGATAGTTTCTTCCGAGCAAGCACGCATAACAATATTTTTAAGAGCCTTGCTACCGCTTGCAGGCGACGGGAACGGAGCCCCGCTGAAGCGCTTTGCAATAGCATCATTCACAGATGTGGTACTGTTCATAAACGGCAGATATCCGTTATTAAGAAAAACATAAAGCACAAGACCGAGACTGTAAATATCTGAAGAGATATCATATGTAGTACTCTTTCCGTTACAGATTTCGGGGGCGGTATATGCCATTGTGCCGATATTCATAGTATAGTGATGTGAGAACTCTGAAACAATTTTAGAAATACCGAAGTCACCGAGCTTATATATACCGTCTTCATCCACAAAAATATTCTGCGGTTTTATATCACGGTGTATAACACCATGTTTTGATGCATATATAAGGGCATTACACATATCTTTGGCAAGTTTTATAACTTCTTTCTCGCTGAGTTTCTTTCCCTCGCTGAGAGGTGTAAGCTTCTCCATCTTGATAAGAAGGTCAATCTCTTCAAGATTCTTATCCTCGCCATAAATTTTACGCTGGGTACTGTCGTGGTAATTAACGATATTCGGACAACCGGACAATGCGCGCAGAATTTTAATTTCATTCAAAGCTGTTTTCGGAATCTTAACATCTCCGTAAGCATCTTTTTTAACAGTTATTATTTTTAGTGCGGCTACTTCTCTGAGTCCCATTGCGGTTGATTCAATTTCAAAAACGCTGGACATGGCACCTTCCCCGAGGAATTCGCCTGTGTATGTCCAGTTTTCCCACAATGGCTCATAGCTTTTCAGTCTTTCTTCTACTGATTTCAACACAAACACTCCGATAACATATAATAGTATAGTTTGTATTATAACATATTTTACCACGAAGGTAACTAGTTATTATCAACAATTTTACATGCAAATTTTGTCGTTTTTCACAACAAAACAGCACCGTTTGTCGGTGCTGTTTTCTTGTGAAATTATATGAGATCAATTACCTCGGATGCCGCGGCGAGAAAGATTCCTATGCCGTGGTCATCATTTATGCAGGAACCGAGCTTTTTATAATATTCTCGTTCCATATGACAGCCTGAACCAACGCAGATGTTAAGTGCATTTCCTTCCTCGTCAATACAGATTTCGGCAAGTCTTTCCCACGCTTTAACGATTTCAGGTGTAACGGACTTATCAAGCCATCCGTTTTTAACGCCTCGTGAAAGGGCAATTATATACATACCTGTGCCGGAGCTTTCTTCATAGGTTTCGTGGTCGTCAATAACCTGATGCCACATACCCTTTTCGCCCTGGAAATTGAGTATTCCCTCCGAAAATTCACGGAAAAGGTTAAGAACATATTCTCTTTCGGGATGGTCTTCGGGGGTGTAAAGAAGGAATTCAGAAAGTGCAAGAAGCACCCATCCGTTACCTCTGCCCCAGGGGATGCAGTTTTTCTTACCTTCTTCCACAAAATAGATATGTGAATAGATTTTCTTTTCAGGCATATAAAGACGCTTACTGAAGCCTTTGATTGTGTGAACTGCTTCGTCAACAAATTCACCGCCGAGTCTTGAAAGGAACGGGATTGACATAAAGAAGTCATCTGCCCAGAATGTCTTTATACGATAGAAAACATTATCGTCTGCAGTTCTCGGAACTTTGTCAAGGTCTTTTACCAATGTTGCAAGCATTTTCTTACCTTCTTCGTCACCTGTAAGCTGAACATATTCCCACACATTCATACCTATTGTGCCGATTGAGTCAAGGTCATTTCTTTTGGTTGAAGAATAAAGGAAGCTTGCCGCCCTGAAAGTTTCCCTGTCATATTGTGCATAGTCGAACATTCTGCAAAGAGAACCGATTGATTCCTTAAAATACTCTATATATTCAGACTTGCCAAGCTTTTTCGCAACGTGCAAAAGACCGTAGTGCCCTACCTGAATAGCATAAAACCACTGACCGTAGAAGCAGGTGTTAAGATAGATACGATAGAATGTATCTTTACGGTAATACTTAAAAAAAGTCTGCTTGCCGTCAGTACATACAAACGGCTTTATAAACTGAATTTTTGATGCGGCATTTTCTACACCTTCAAGCCATATCCACGAAAGGTCACGACGAGGAGAATCATATTCTTTTATTCTGCATTCGCCATTTTCCACGCTGAAACCAAAGCCCTCGGTTTCTTTATCCGCCTCAACTGCAATAAGTGTTTCTTCTGCAAAGTTATGACAGAATTCACCATTCTTTTCATTATAAAGAAGTTCTCCATCCTTATACACTCTGATTGCAGAATTGTGAGAAAGCTTAACATTTCCTTTTACGTAGCTAAGGGCACAGGCAGTGTCATAAGAAGTCATTTCATTAAAATCAAAAATGATTTTCTCTGCATCTTCAGGAGCATTGGGACCTATCCATTCGATTTTATCCATACCGAATTCGGGAAGTGATTCACCATTTTTATAAACTCTGGAGAAATTCATACCCTCCATACCTGCCATTTCGCCCTCGATGATAACAGGTCTTGTCTTATAAATATAATCAACGGGCCACATAGTCACACACTGCTCGTCACCGATATAGATTTCGAACTTGAAGTAATCACTTGCGGCGTTCTGCTTCACTATAAGAATATTGTCACCCTCACGGAAGCTGACACGGTAACTGTGTATTCCGTGAACCTTGAAAAAGTCAGTTATTTTGTCACTTTCATATTCTTCGGGTTTTTCACCATTGAAGAAGATTTCACTGTCACCTGTTACACTTATAACAAGATTACGTGCACACGGACCGATGAGATTTGCGGCTACATAGCCTGTGTCCCCCTCTTCCCAGTTTTCGTAAATCTTGGCAAAGTCAAATCCGGGCCAACAAGGGTTATACCCAATCGGTTCAGAATAAGGCACATATTCAAGCTTGCCTTTCTGCCTTTTAGACATCATCTGATTAAGAATCAGTTCAATCTGATTTTTTACATTATCTTTTGACATAATATTTCTCCCAGTATTTATAAATCTATCATTTCTGTTCCTGCAAGAAGAATAATTCCCACACCGTGGTCATCATTCATACAGGCACCCATTCTGCGGTAATATTCCCTTTCGCTGTAAACACCTGCACCACCGCAGATGCCAAGGACATTACCATCGTCATCAATACATATTTCAGAAAGTCTGTTCCACGCTTTTTGAAGCTTCGGAACTATATCCCGGCTTATCCAGCCTCTTTTTACGCCACGTGCCAACGAAACGATAAACATAGCTGTGCCCGAGCTTTCTTCATAACTTTCAGGCTCATCCAATATCTGATGCCACATACCTTTCTGTCCCTGATGGTTAAGAATACCCTCCGCAAACTCACGGTATATTCCGAGAACATATTCTCTGTCGGAGTGGTCTTCTGGCATATTCATAAGAAGCTCCGAAAAAGCAAGCATACCCCAGCCGTTACCGCGACACCAGGGAACTTTATTTCTTTTCCCTGTATTTGAAAAGCAAAGATGTGAAAATAACTTTTTTTCTTTAATGTAAAGCAACTTATAAAGCCCTTTTATCTGCGTTATGGCATCATCAAAGTATTTACCGCCAAGGCGGGCAAATAAGGGAAGTGTCATATATAAGTCATCTATTGCATAGTGACTTGGTCTTTTCAGAACGCCATCCATCGAGCGTGACAAGTTTGACAAAGCATTTTCAATCACACACAGAAGCTTTTTTCCGTTATCACGGTTAGTCAGCCTTATATATTCCCATACACACATACCAACAGGACCAACTGCAATAATATCGGAAAGTTTTGTTGACGAATAAAGCATAGTCGGAACACCGAATTTTTTCTTATCGTACTGAACGTAATCGTAGTATTCGCATATCAGATTAATGGAATCTGTAAAATAATCTATATATTCTTTTTTATCAAGCTTCTGTGCCATTTCAAGAAGTGCACAATGGCCGAGTGCTATGGCGTAAAACCACTGCCCGTAAAAGCAGGTGTTAAGATACGGACGCATATAAGTATCTTTTCTGGGATACCTGAAAAATGTCTTTTCACCGTCAGAACATACGTAAGGAGTTGTGAGCTGAATATTTTTTCCTGCACATCTTACCCCTTCAAGCCATATCCAGGAAAGATCCTTTCGTGCTGATTCGTATCCCGGGGCACGGAAAAATCCGTTTTCAACAGAAAATCCAAATCCCGTATCTGTCTTATAAGTATCTACACAAATAAGTTTTTCTTCAGGAAAATAATATTCAAAACAGCCTGAAAAATCGCTGTATATGAATTCTCCGTCAGCATACACATATATCGGAGATGTATGATTGATTTTAACATTTCCCGTGGCGTATGTAACTGCACAGGCAGTATTGTAATCCGTCATAGAAGCAAAATCAAATACGACTTTTTTCACATCGGGAGGTGCTTCGGGGCCAACCCATTCTATACTATCCACAGACATATCGGGAAGTATTTCATCTTTTTTATAAAGTCTTGAAAATGCAAAGCCTTCAATATCCTTCATACTTCCGAAAGGAATTACGGGGCATACCTTGTAATTATATTCGGTAGGCCAGGCTATGGGACCGCTTTCATCACCGATATATATTTCAAACTTAAATCGTTCGCTTTCCGCCCTTTGTTTTACTATAAGAAAATTGTCACCCTCGCGGAATTTAACGCGGTAACTGCGGATTCCGTGAACCTTGAAGGCTTCACCGATACGGTCGGATTCAAAGCATTCGGGAATTTCTCCGTTAAAGAAAATCTCATTTTCGCCTGTAATGCTGATTACCATATCACGGTCGCTTGAGCCAAGCATATTTGCCGTAACAAAGGCATAATCCCCCTCTTTCCAGTCAGGGTAGAGGTTTTCAAAATCAAAGCTTGGATAGCTTGGATTATAGCCCGTCGGTTTGGTATAAGGAACATACTTAACCTCTGCCTTTTTACGTTGCGACATCATACGACGAAGTAAAAGCTCAATCGTTTCTCTTGTTTCACGCGTATAGTTTTCAGAAAGGTTCTTCTTTGCCTTATAATTAAGCTCTGCGGTCATATATGTATATGGCATCTTTATAACAACCATAAGACCGCCTGTAGCTGATTTTTTAAGTTGCACGCCGTAATCGTTTCCGTAAATAAGTTTAAGACGCTGATTTACGTTTCTGAGACCAACGTGCCCACCATAAGTAACGTTGTCCGTTAAAAGGTCGCTGTTCATTTTCCGTATGCTTTCATCCGTCATTCCTTTTCCGCTGTCTTCAACAGTAATAAAAAGAAGATTATTTTCCATACGGGATGAAATTTTCACACTGCCCTTTTCGTCAAGAGGCTTTATTCCGTGATATATCGCATTTTCAACAATGGGCTGAAGAAGAATTCTGGGAACACGGGCATTAAGATATTTTTCGTCTATATCCCACTCCAAAGAAAAGGTGTCGGGATAACGAAGCTTTAATATATCCGCATAGTGGTTTGTAAACTCAATCTCCCCTTGAAAATCAGTCATATAATCCGTTGCATCAGAGTAGGACTTGAAAAGCTTTGCAAGCTTACCGATAGCAGATGACACGGGATTTTCACACATTGTCATCTCTATTGCCATCCAGTTTATGACGTTAAGGGTATTACCTAAAAAATGAGGATTTATCTGCATCTGAAGCATCATAGTCTGTGCTTCTTTCAGTTTCCTTTCTGCATCCGCTTCCTCAATAGCACCGTCAGGCTGACGAGTGTTTACAACACGCCTTAAAACTTGTTCGTTATAATTTTTATCATCTTTGTTATTGTTTATGGGCATAACAAACTCCTTATAACTTACGCTGATACTCACTGGGAGTAAATCCCGTATGCTGTTTAAATGTATGACTGAAATATTTACGGCTTGTATAGCCACACATTTCGCTTATTTCGTAAATTTTGTATTTCTTTGTTTTCATAAGCTCTATTGCCTTGTTTATGCGAATTTTTATTATATAGTCGGAAAGTCCTTGTCCTGTTTTTGTTTTAAAAAGCTTACTTGTATAGTAACTGCTGAGATTGACACTTTTTGCAATATCTTCAAGTAAAATATCGTACATATAATTTTTTTCAATAAATTTCTTTATTCTGTCAACAGTTTGCAGAGAATGAATCTCACTTTCGAGCACATCCATATTTTCCACGCCCGAATCGCTGTCATTCTGGTCGGGAAGTTCATCTAACTTAAGTTCTTTTTTTGCCATAAGGAGAAGCTCATTATATTTTCTTTCCCTGATTTTTTCTTCCTCACGTCTTTTGTTTTCTTTGTTGATAAGCTCAATAAGTGTATTTAAAGTATTATTAAGTTCCTCAATATTTACAGGCTTTGAAAGATAGTGCTTTACATTAAGAATAATCGCCTGCTGTGCATATTCAAAATCATTGTACGCTGAAAAGAATACCATTTTTATTTCAGGATAATTTTCCTGAACGAACCTTGCAAGCTCTATTCCCCCGCCTCCGGGCATCTTAATATCGGAAAGGATAATATCAACGGAATTTTCCCGCAAAAAGTCCATTGCAAGATTTATGTTATTGAAAAGTCCTGCAATTTCCACATCTTTTCTTATTCCCGATATAACCCTTCCCATAGATTTAAGGGAAGCACTTTCATCATCTACTATAATTATTTTTACCATGGAGAATCCTCCTTTTTGTAAAAATTACAAATGTAAAATTACAATGATTTACAACCTTGCATTTATAATTTTTTTCAGGGAGGAACCGTCGGGCAGTTCCTCCCTGAATTTTATATTATTTTATCTTGCAGAATATGTTACGGGATTTGCATTGTCCCCAAGGATAAATGCACGAATGTAGTTTTCTGCACCTACCTGAATATCTGCAGTTACTGTAGCTGTAGCATCAACTACCTTAATACCAACAAGCTTGTTTGTGTTGTATTCATATACAGCAACGTAAACTTTCTTGCCGGTGTAGTCACCCTTAAGAGTGATTACGGGCTTGCCGTCTGCTTTATCAACACTTGCGATTGCAACTGTTGAAGCCTTTTTTGTAGCAGAAGATGTTTCTGTTGCTCCGTTATATGTACCTGTAACAGTAATTGTAGTCTTACCCATTTCATCAACAGCGATTGAAGTTGCATCTATGCCATCAACATTGTAGCTGATTGCAGAAGCACCTGTAAGAGAAAGGTTTGCGATGTTGTTTGTATCAACTGCAATACCGTTTTCTGCAGGTCCTGCTGTGTTAAGGGTAGCTTCGCCTGTAACAACGTTATCGTAGTTACCTGCATACATCATAAGACCAACGTTCTTTGCAGCGTTTGCATAAACCTCGTCCTTATTTGTTGCCTGACGTGTTACGAAGTTATCAACGTAAAGGTCACCGTTCTGTGAACATCCGAGCTGAATACCGCGGAGTGCGTGAACGAAGTAGCCTGAAGCCTGATCGGGCTTATAAATTTCAGCGTGTGCAAGAACTGCAGGAACATCGTTTATAAGCTCACCGTTTGCATATACCTGATAGCTTCTTGAAACAGGCTGATAGTCAATAGTTACGTTGAACCATTCGCCTTCCTGAATGCTGTCGGGCATAGGATACTTATGAGTGATAATGGTGCCTGCTTTTGTATCGTATGAAGTAAACGCTACTGTTCTGTCATGGAACTGGAACTGTGCAGTTGTCTGAAGATTTCCCTGAAGACCGAGTGTACCTACAAATGCGCTGGCACCGCTGTCTTCCCCTGTCTTATCCTTTCTTTCATACTTGTAGTCGAAAGAAATGTAGTAACGACTGTTATAGGGCATTGAGTAAACCTTGTTATTTGTAAGGTAAACTGCTTTTCCGCTTGACTGATTTTCAAAGTGAACTACTGTTGAATCAGTATCTTCGTCAACAACATATTCAGCCTTATATGTAGCATTGTTGTAGTTGTTTACAGCAAAATCAGCAGCTGGAACGTCACCGATTGCCTTATCGTCAAAGTTCTGTGTAAGAACTGCATTTGAAACGAGAGATGAATTCTTGGGAACAAGTGTGATGTGAATTTCCTTTGTAACAATTTCGCTTCCTGCAGTAATTGTTGCAGTCATTGTAACGGGTACTGTGGGAGCCTGTGAAACGGTTACATCACCGTTATCTGCAACATATCTTGTATCGCTTGATTCCCAAGTGATTTCTACGCCGAGCTTCTCAAGGTCATAATCCTTGTAACCACCGTCAAGTGTAAGGTCTGCTGTGATTTCATTTGCACTCTGTGATGTGATTGTGTTTGCAGAAATAAGACCTGCAAAGAACTCTGCTTTATCCTTATCTGAAAGCTCTGCTATCTTATCTTCAAGGTTAAGCTCTGTATAAGCTGCAGCTTCAGAAATCATAAGCACACCTTCGGGAGTTGAGCCTGCGGCACGTATAAAGTTAAGAGAGCCGAGAATATGTGCTGTGCCGTCTGTGGGATGAGCGTAGCTTGATTCAAACGAATTAAGCGCTACCCAGTCACCACTTCCCACCTTGATTGCACCTGTGCTTGAAACAAGGTCAACCTTGATTATTACAGGAGTGAAACCATCACTGTTGAGATTACCTGCAAGCTTACTTCCGGCATTTGTATAAACACCGTTAGGTTTAATTCTTGCAACAGTTACGCTCTTGCCCTGGTCTGAAAGGGTAGATGCATTTCTGATTGTTGTACGAACATCAATACCGTTTTTAAATGTACCGCTTAACTTAATATTTGCATAAAGATAAACAGTCTGGTGTCTGTTATTAACATCATAAAGGTTTGCAGGAGCTGTATAACCGTTTCCAAGGCCGTCTGCACCGAAATCAAATGATGCATAGTAGTTTCCGTTTTCATCAACACCAAGTCCCTTGCCCTTTGATGCACTTATAAAGCTTCCTGAAAGTGCAGGAGCTGACATATCATCATTGGGATAGTAGAAGTTCTGCGACTTGAACACGTTATAAATAACGGGAAGAACTGTAAGGTTATATCTTACGGGAGTTGAACCCTCGGAGTCTGTAACTGTTGCTGTAAGAGTAACTTCCTTTGCATCAATAAGGTCACGTGTTACCTTACCGTCATTTGTGATAACAGATTCATCTGATGATGACCATGTGATTGTAACATCGCCCTCACCTGCAGTAGAAGGAAGCTTGATGTCCTTTGTAATCATAGTCATAGGCTCAGGACAAATCTTTTCAAATGCCACCATAGCCAAAGCTTCATCCTTGCTGAGACCTGCTATACCGTCATCATAAGGAGAAGTTGCAACGATATACGCATGAGTGTCACCTGATGCAAAGTTTGCAGTAGCAACACCGTCATTTACTTCTACATTTGCACTCTTATTGAATACTTCTGCATTTTCGGGAAGTGTAAATGTTTCGCCTGACTTGAACATATCCACATAAGTGTAGAGTGTGTCACCATATGCGATTGTGTAAGAACGTGTATCTTCTGCACCCTCGGGAGCGGGAACATACTTCTTGTATGATACAGCCTTAATTCTTGAACCTGCCGGCTGTGAATATTTTGCATAGGTGTAAGGATATGACTTAAGTGATTTATAGAAATAGAATACGCCGCTTTCTGTACTCTTCCAGTTTTCCTTTGAAGCGTAACCTACAGGAAGAAGACCTTCTGCATAAGTTGCGGCAAAGTCACCGTCTGCATCTGTGTAGTATTCGATAAAACGCTCTGCCGGGTATTCAGTATCAACACATTCTGTTCTGGGCATTACATAACCGACGGGGTATGTAACAGCCTCTCCTGCCTTACTGTAAATTTTGTGAGGCGTAGAAAAATCGTAAGTAAGAGTCTCGCCGTTTATATCCTTGGTTTCAAAGGATGTTGTGTTGGGGATGTAACGGTAAATATCTCCGCCTGTGAAATTTTCACGCATTTTGTGCATTACCATGGGAGAGTGACCGATACGGATATTCTGAAGAACTTCGTGGTCAATTTCCTGAAGCATTGTACCGTCCTTGCGGAAAGTATATACAATATTGTAATTAACCATTGTTTTTCCGCCAACTGTAATGTCGGGGTTAGCTGTATAACCGCCTTCGGGAGCATTTTCACGGATTGCATCTGCAATAGTTGAAGGGTCTACAACTTCATAAGATTCTTCAATAATAAATTCGTCACAGTCAAATTCCATACCGTCTTCAAGGTCGAGGATAACGCCCTTTGAAATACCGTAGCAGTTCACTTCGGAATTACGTGTTGAAGGCTGAAGCTGTACCTTGTTTGATACTGTTGAGGGGAATGTAAGTGTCTGTGCAGAATCATCCTCACGAACAAGCACACTGCCGGGTACACCCTGCCAGAATGTGTAGCTGATTCCACGCTCTGCACCCTTGTTATCTGAAATAAAGGTGAGCCTGTCGCCGTTGATTCTGATAAGGTTCCATGCTACATCATCTGATTCTACTGCAGCACCGTTAGTTGAACCTTTACCTGCACCGATCCATCTTGAACCGATGTCAGCAAAATCAAGACCGTGACCGGGGATTGTAACCTGAACACCGTCTGACTGACCGTGGTTACCTGCCATGTAGGATTCGTTAATCATAAATGCAGGAGATTCGTCGCCTGCACCATCTTTTGATGCATAAACTGTTTTGGTTGTTGCCCAGATGTCGTCATCTTTTGAAACGAGGTAACTCTTTTCAAAGTCAACGGGATAGTTTGCAGTTCTCGCCGGGTCGCTGCCGTCGCGGAACGCATAAACTATTCTCTGAACGAAGTCCTCTGTATCAGAATAAGAGGTTCTGATAGCTACTGTGCCATTCTTCGCAGAAACGGTCATTCCTGACCAAGCCGCTCCGCCTGCAGCTGCTGCGGGTGCTGCAGAATCTACCGCAAATGCGGGAGCACAAGAAAGCACAAGCATAAGGCTTAAAAGTAATGCCATGAGTTTTTTTGCCATAAAAATCACCTTTCTTTTTTATATGTTAAATTAATTTATTTTTTCAGATACAAGAGTGTATGCGGCAGCTTCAGAAATCATAAGTACGCCTTCCGGAGTTGAACTTCCTGCACGCACAAAGTTAAGTGCCCCAAGCATATGCTTTGTGCCGTCGGTGGGATAGGTGTAGTTTGATTCAAAGGAACTGATTTCTACCCAGTCGCCGTTTCCTACCTTGATTGCACCGGAACTTGTAAGAAGGTCAATTTTAAATATTACGGGGGTGAATTCGTTACTTTTTAATGCACCTGCAAGCTTACTGCCGGTATTTGTATAGACCTTGTTATCCTTGATACGTGCAACAGTTATATTCTTCCCCTGATCTGCATTTGTGGAAGCATTTCTGATTGTTGTACGAATATCTATACCATTCTTCGACGCCCCGCTTGTTTTGATTTTTGCATAAAGATAAACGGTGCTGTACTTATTTAAATTGTCGTAAAGGGTTGCAGAAACAGATTTACCGTCCGAAAGACCTTTTTCACCGAAATCAAAGGATGCGTAATAATTTCCGTCTTCATCAACTGAAAGTGTTTTTCCGCCTGATGAGTTTATAAAGCTTCCTGAAAGTGCAGGTGCTGTCATATCATCGTCAGGATAACAGAAATTCTGCACCTTATATACGTTGTAGGCAGAAGGAAGTACCGTAAGATTATACTTTATGGGAGTAAAATTCTCTAATCCATAAACTATTCCTGTAAGAGTAACATTCTTTGCCGCTTGGGCGTCACGGTTCACCTTGCCGTCATTTGTAATAACAGATTCATCGGATGACGTCCATACAACTGAAACATCACCGTTTCCTGCAGTAATTGGAAGATTGATGTCCGCTGAAATCATATCCATAGGCTCGGAACAAATTCTTTCAAAAGACAATTCTTTACGGACATCTTCTGCATTAGCCTCTACAAAGCCTTCTTCACTCTCCAGCATAACGCTGACATTTGCAATATAAGCGCCATCGTTTCCGCCTTTAATGAGGAAGTCACCTTCGAGAAGTTCCATATTTTCAAGGTTAATGTCATTGATTCTGATTCTTCTTTCAACCCATTTACCGCTGTTTGTTACGGGGATTTCTGCCGTATGACGAACAAGCTTATTTGTTTCGCCCTCTGTCCATACAAAATATTCAATAACGATATTTTCACTGCCCGAATCAAAGTATTTTACGGTAATTTTCGCATCTGTCTTTTCAATTTCTTCCCCTCTGAACTGAACACGCATAACGCCGTCAGAAGGTATGTAATAGGAAGTTTCTCCGTCTTTATTAACCTTTTTAGGTTCACCCTTTTCCTCACGCTCTGCAGTTTCGATTGTGCAGTTATCGGAAAGGTTATAGTTATACACTTCGGGAGCTGTATCAATGTATTTTGACACATCAGCCCAACCGATTGAAATAGTATCATTGGGGTCATACATACCGAAAATTGCGGTCTTACCGTCAAAGCTGAAATTGGGATGACAGTGACCCGGGTCAACACCCGTCTGGTGAATTGTCGCAACGGGGTATTGATCCCCTGTCCAGCAGTCAATAAGTGTAATAGTTGAATCAACACCGTTATAGCTTGTATCAGCTATCGCCCATCTGTCTGTATAAGGATGTATTCCCACATGGCAGAAGGAACCGGTAGTTATATATCTTCTGTCCTTACCGTCATAGCCAACCCAGGTAAATCCGCTGTATCCGCCAATTCTGCCTGCACCGCCGACGAAGAATACATGCTTTCCATCATAGGTCCAGCCTTCATGACCTGCACTTTCGCCTGATTCTGCATCGGAATAAGGCTTTTGCACAAAAACATTATAGGGCACGCCTGTTTCAAGATTCATAACCCATACTCTGTCTTTTGTATGCTCGCCCTCGTGTGCGAAAAGCTCAAGATGTCCCATTTCGGGATTTGGGTTAATACTCTTATGGTTGGGAGCATACCAGGGTGTGTCAAAGACATAAGTAACATCAAGGAGCCATTCGCCCTTTACAGTATCATACACGGGAAAACGCGACCCTTCATCAAGCTTGAGGTCTGCCCACTCAATACTGATACGGGATTCGTCGTTGTTCACCTGAAGCATACTTGCCCTGCCGGTGCAGTATTCCTCGGGGATTTTTGTAACAAGGGATTTTTCAGAGGTTACACAGTCCATCTTAATAATTTCGTGGTCTTTATTTACATAGAACACATTATTAAGCGGTGATGTAACGACAACATAATCGTTAAGGAGTCTGTCAATGAATCTTCCCTCTTCCTTAACCATATCATATTCATAAAGATTGTTGTCCGCATCGTAGTAATAAAGCTTTATACCGTCGGCAGAGGTACATTGCATGGTGTAGTAAGCACGCATAATATTTTCACCGAACATATTAAGTACCTTATACTCATTACCCGTGTCAGGGTCATACATTGTAACGGGCTTCATATCGCGGAGGGAATTACCTGTAACTTCCTCCTCTGTTTTGGGGTTAAGATTACCTCTTGCGAAAAGGTACGCTTTAACCTCCACATTTTCCGAAAAAGGAATGTCAAGGTCTGCATATTTAAGAATTGTTGCACGGCTTGAAGACGAAAGTGTCACATCCTGGGATTTTGTCCAGATAAGCTTACCGTTATCAAAGCCTGCAAGAACAACAGTACCGCTTATTGATTTCCCTGTGGGATTATAGATATAGAGCTTTCCGTCGGCACTACCTGTAATTACCCCTGTTGCATCGGTAGTACGGTAAATGCCGTCATCATAAAGAACGGTTTCCATTTCTATGTGATCATAGCCTACTGCCGCCACGTCATCAACATAGAGTTTTGCCCCTGCTTTGTCACGGAAGCTGTTATAGCGCAGGGTTGACATATTTACAAAGTCAAGCTGTGCAAGGTCTGTATTCGGATGCTGGAAGTAAGGAATACCGCTGCTGTTAAGCTTTTCCCCGTCAAGGTATATATCATATTTCTTTGTGCCGTTGTCAAAGGCAATTTTCATTGTGTACCAACGGTTTGTGTCAAGCTCCCCGTTATGGACATAAATTTCAGGTGATGCAGATTTTATATATCCGCCTGAACCTGTGTATTCTATCTTTATCTCCACCGCTTGTTTTGATGAAAGAGTATTATTTGCATCTCTTGTATCACCAAAAAGCTGGAATATGTAAAGCTGTGGCTTTTGGGTGTGAAGAAGCTTAAACCTGAAGCTTACCTCCCCGGTTTTCTGTAAGGGTTTAACGAATTGATATTTTGTGAAATTATAGTCCTTGTTATTTGCCACATCACGGGCAGATTCCATTACATAGTTATAATCTTCATCAATGACAATGGTGTTTTTGTAACGAACTGCCTGAGCTGTGTATTCGTCAGACCAACGCGGAACATTCGCTGCGCTGAGGTCAATATTTTCCTTGCCCGGATGATAGAGGTTATCTGCAGAGAAGACTCTCTTACCTTTTGCAAGGATTGTTATATAAAAGCTTTTTCTTGCAGTGAAGTCCGTTCCTTCATTTGATATTACTGCCGTAAGAATCGCATTTACGTCTTCATCGCATCTTGTGATTTTACCGTCATTTGTAAGATACGGACTGTTACTTATCCATTTAACATTCACGTTTTCGATTTCGGGAAGTGTGAGGTCTTCCGTTACTGCGGTGAGCACCTGACTTGTCAGTCTTTCCGCGGTAAGTGCATTGTATGTGTCATTTATTTCCCTTGTTGCTTCGTCACAAAGAACTTTTACTTCAAATTTTTCTTCGATGAAATTTCCTGTTGTGTTATCAATAATTTTCGCAATAAGTGTTATATTTTTGTCAAGTTCAGGCTTTATAACGGAAAGAGTGTTTCCCGATTGCAAAAGAACATCTTCGTTACTGCTTATCCACTCTACAGAAATATTTTTTTCATTCATTATATTCTGTGCATTTGTTTTTGAATAATCAATTGTAAGGTCGCTTTCTATGTTTTTGCCGTCAAAGCTTCCGCTTTCGTCAGACATAATATCTGTAATAACAAGCTCATCACGAAGTCTGAAAAGGTCCTTGTTTTCTTCAAGGAAATAGCTGTCTGTTCTTACAACCATATCGTCAAGATAAAGCATACCACCGCTGTTTTTTCTGTATGCATTGTACTGAAAATCGTTAAGATTTACAATTTCCAGATTTTCGTCGTACTTCGTATAGAAATTATGCGGTGTACTGTTAAGTTTTTCACCGTTGTAGTAGAGATCATATGTCTGATTCTGAACATCAAACGTCATTGAAAGAGTGAACCATTCTCCGTTTTCAGGTCTTACCTTTGTATATGACTTTGAACTTTCACCGTTTGCATTTGTTGCTGAAAGGTAGTGTCCGTCGCTTCTTCTGTGAAGCTGCATTTCAAGCACCTGCTTACGGACTTTTGCACCGTTCTGGTCAATGAACTGTCCCCACAGATGGAAAATGTAAATCTGCGGAACTTCGGTTTCTGCCATCATAAGGCGCATTGTAAGCTCTGCCTTATCATCAGGCTTGTCGCCGAAAACGTATCTTGTATAGTTATATTCCTCTGCCGCAAAAGGTCTTTCCGAGCGGAGGCAATAGTTGTTGTCAATTTTATCAAGCAGAGTACGAAAACGTCTGCCATCTACCGAGTTATTGTCAAATTCCGTTTCATAAAGTGACTGCCAACCTGCACCATAAGTAAGAGATGGCGTGTATCTTACGGGAGTTGTTGACTTAAGACCGGGAACTTCCTGAATGAATTTTCCCTCGTGTCCCTCATAACGGAAAGTATCTGAATAGTAAATCTTTGTTTCAAGACTTACAACATTGAAGTCGTATTTTTTTGTTACTGTTTCGTCTGCATCGGCAAGCGTTACTGTAACGGTTGCCTTTTTGTCTGAATATTTGTCACGGTAAACCTTACCGTAGGAATATGCACTGTATGTATCCGATTCGGGAACGTTGACAATCTCAATTACCGAGCTGTCACTACTTGTAACCGTCATATTAACGCCATTGGGAATCGGAAGAAGTACAGGGTCAAAATAGATATTTTTTGTAAGAGCATAGGAAGGCTCATTCTGGGTAAAAAGCTCTGCCGTCAATGAATCTGCCACTTCGTAAAGATTTACATTTGAATGCAAAGAAAGACCTTCGCCTGCGGCAAAAGCCGCAGGCAAAAGCATTGCAGTGCAAAGAAGACATATTAAGATAGATATTGTAGTTTTAATAGCTTTTTTCACTGACATTTCCCTTTCTTTGAGGATTTCTCTCCCTCGTTCTTCTATTCGTTGTAGGGGTTGATGCCTACATCTACCCGAAAACGGGCGGACAAACTGTCGATATACTCACTTCGCTCGTTCGATATATCAGCTACGCTGATTCGATATAATTTCGCTATACTCAATTTCGATATGATAAAAATCTCGTTTCCGCAAGGAAACATATCGAACCGTCAGGTATATCGAGTACGAAGTGCATATCGAAAATCTCAAAGAGATTTATATCGAGGCGGAACAAGTTCCGCATTAATACTGGATGATAACACAGTCGTACATACCGCTTGATGCAGTCGTTACAAGAACTGCGATATCCTCATTATTGATATGGAAGCGGTTATTTGCTTCATCAAGAGTACCTACTGTCGGGATAGCTGTTCTGTCTGCTACAGAACAGTCAAGATTTTCTACATCGAAGTACACAATACCGGGTGTGTAGAAAGGTATGAAGTTAACTCTTGTACCGATAGGATCACCTGTTGCGACTGTGATACCTGATGTGTTACGTCCTACGGGGAAACCATAAAGAACTGATTCACCCCAGCTGAATTTAGACTTTGTCTTATCATTCTTTGTATAACCGAAAGGAAGTGCTCTGTCTTCAGGCTTCAAGGGATTACCCTTATCGTCCATTGTTGAAAGAAGTCTGTCTGCCTTGACAATCTTTTCGTCAGCATTCTTCTGAATTCTCAAGATATCACCGGGTTTAACATCATTGGGAACAACTCCGGGACGGTCTTCGATAAGATTGTATTCATAGTCATAACACCATGCACGAATCTGCTTAACATCCTCACCGTAAAGATTCTGTGTACCCTTAACTTCTGTTACGATATATACATAGTAACCGTATGCACCGTAGTCTGTAGCTGCAGTATCTACCATATCTTCAAGAGTTACTGCATTCATTGTAAGAACATTGTCTGCATCGTAACCCTTCATCTTGTACGAGCCCTTAAGACTATCAGCACCGCTTGTTCCCTTGTAAACCTTTATATCCTCTTCTCTTCCGCTTGAAGCAATGTAGAAGAATATAGTATTTGCATCATATGCATAGATTGTGCTTGTGAACATGAATCGGTTATTACCCATAGGCTTTGTACCGCTATATTCTACAACCATATTAAATTTAGTGGGGTCGTAACCTACGCCCTTGTAGAGAGGTGTGTTACAAAGAGTTGTAGCTGTGTTAACTTCACGGATTTCACCCTTTGAGTTGAGCTTTATTCTGATAAGCTGCTTACCCTTAAGAATATCTGCAGCATTAAGAACATCATTCTCATCTGTCATTACACCATTGTAAAGAACTTCGTCCGCGAGAGGAAGAGTTGCTACCTGGCCTGATTCAAGAACCATCTTGAAAAGTGCACCCTTTGCAAGCATACCTGTGTTAGATTCCTGACCTGATGCAAGAAAATATGCATACTGATTAACGGCACTCATTGCTTCAAAATATGTAATTTCTCCTCTGTAGTCAAGGTAGAAACGGTACTTTTCACCTACGCGAAGCTCTGCAAGAGAGTTGTCAACGCCAATCTGTGATGAAATGTAGTCATTCATCTTGTAATCCTTGCCTGCGATTGTGTAGATTGTTTCATCATCCTCTGTTACCATAGCCTGAAGTGTTTCTGTAACGGTAACCTCTGAAAGAATGATTTTAACGTATCTGCCCTCGCCATTTTCATCAGTCTTTGACTTGAATACTGAAATTACGGTATTTGCCGCAACTGATTTTGCAGGGGCACCTGCCTGACGGGCTGCTTCATAAGCACCCTTATTATTAACCTTGTTTGCGGGGTCGTTATAAATATCCACACCCTGTGCATCAAAGATTTCAAGCATATCAAACTTTGCTGTGTCAAGAGTTCTGAAGAAACGGTCATTGAAGATTTCACCGTTGTTGCTTTCAGAAATTACGAAGTAGTTTTCGTAAACTTCTGCAAAGATTACATCAATTTCCTTGTCGCCGTCTTCATCAACAAGTGTAAACCAACCTTCCATAGGTCTGAGGTCTTCTACCGTAAATGTGGGGAAAGCAATTTCGTTATAGATAAATGCCGCTCTGGGGTCGATTGCAACAGTTTTTGTTTTGTTACTGTCATCTGTTTTATAAACGAAATTAGTCTTTGAGAATTTGGGGTTGTCCTTTACAATATCCTCTGAATGAACATAGATTTCTTCACGATTTGCGTATGCGTAATCCCACCAGAGAAGTGTCTTAACGCCACTTTCTTCCTTATAATAGTATTCAAGTGTGCTGTTGAGTGCTCTTCTTATGCTTGTATCACCATTATATATATAAGGTTCGTTATCAATCTTTACCATTGAGTCATCAGGGTTGATTGAGGTAATATTGTAAAGCTCTGTAAGGCCGTTGTCTGTAAGCTTACCCTTTGCCTTATAAATATCGTGATATTCGTTAACAACTGTTGTATCACCGCTTGCACCGATAATCGCACCACTGTCGCTATAACCGATAACTGTCATAAGGCGTACCTTGAATGCTGCCTGATCAAGCAACTTTGCCGCTTCAAAAGCTGTAAGTTCGCCTGTACCTGTCTTGAAACCAAGTGAAAGTCCAACGCTGATATAACCTGCGGGGAAACCACCCTTTATCTCTGCTCTGTCACCATAACCGAGAGCAGAAAGAACTGTCTTAAGTGCTTCTTCATAAGTAATGGTACGAAGAGGAGCGAAACGGTCGCTGTCAATACCATTCATAATTCCGTTTGCCTTCATAAAAGCGATATCTTTATAATATGCACTTGATGAATCAACATCCACAAAAGAAATGTCGCCTGCAGAAAGATTTTCATCTGCATTGAGGAGGTCTGCCATAAGAGAAGCAAACTCACCACGGTTGATAGTATCTGTTGCATTCTTTTCAAGATTCCAGATACCGATTGATGAAAGCTTTTCTGTGAGTTCAATATATGCCTCGTTTTCTACGGGCTGTGTTTCTTCCGCCTGTGCGAACATGGGAAGAACTATCATCATGCTGAATACAAGTACAAGTGCGAGTAATCTTTTATACATTTTCATATTCTTCCCTCCTTACTTATTTATTATCATCATATAAAGTATCTTTGCCGCCTGCGCTCTTGTAAGAGTTCCGTTAGGTGCAAAGCTACCGTCGCCCATACCGTTAATAATGCCTGCATTTGAAAGACGTGTTACGCCGTCAAGTGCATATGCCTGAATTTCATCCTTGTCTGTGAATGCAGGAGCATTTCCTGACTTAAGAGTATATCCTGCAAGGTCTGCAACACGTGCAACAATTACTGCTGCATTCTGTCTTGAAAGGTTTTCACCAAGACCGAATTCTGATTCACTCTTACCGTTGATAATGCCCTTATCAACTGCAACTGCGATGTAATCCTTTGCCCAGTGACCTGCATCCACATCTGCAAAAGCTACTGCCTTGTTGTCTGACTGAAGACCGAACGCTTCAACAACCATCTTTACAAACTGTTCCTTTGTAACAAGGTCTTCGGGACGGAATGTACCATCTTCAAAACCTGTGATTACTTCATACTGTGCAAGCTTTGTAACATATTCATTTGCCCAATGGCTATCGTCAATGTCATTGAATTTTACTTCGGGAAGTGCGGGTTCTTCGGGAGCAGGAAGGTCTGTAATTGTAGTACCTTCACCTCTAAGCTTATCATCTGATGAACCGCCGGAGAATCCTCCGCCGCCACCGCCGGTGCCGCCGCCTGAAGGCTTGTTTGCTTTGTCAATAGCTTTCTTTGAATCTTCAAAAGCCTGAACAAACTGGCTGGGTTTTGTGAAGTTACGTCCGATGAAGTCAAGGTTAACAGTAACTTCACCATTTTCTTCTACATATTCATTATACTCGTCAAGGTCAATACCAAGCTCGTCACCGTACTTGAGAATGTATTCTGTTACAGTACCTGCATCCTTTGTATTGATTGTTGCAAGACCCTGTGCGAGATAGAAAAGATCACGGATATCGTTAAGGTTTTCAATTTCAGCTTCTGCATCTTTTGCTATAACCTTAAGGATAGGATAAACGCCTTCGTTGTTTTCCATATAGTCTTCGTCTGCGCTGTTATAAAGAGAAAGTGCATCATTGCGGAACTCGTAAAGATCCTGAAGGTCTTCATCCTCCACATTGCTGAGTGTTGTCATAATAAGGTTAACAGCATCGAGTGTTTCCTGAACATCACTCATAGCAGAGTATGTGTTATTAAATTCGTCCGCTCTTACAGTTTCAAAAAGTGAGAGGAACTTTTCTTCATTCTGCTCGTAACCGTCGCCCATATCAAGGAGATAGTCACTTTCAAGTCTTGCAGCAAGTGATGCAAGCTCGCTATCAACAGAAGTGCTGAGTGCAGGGATTGTCACATTATTTGTTTCATCCGCTGTTTCAAAATAGAAACTGAATGTATCGTGAGAGCTTCCTGCCATCTTTCCGCCACCTGTTGCGGAAATGGTGTAGCGACCCTTTTCAATAGTTGAAAGGTTGAATACGATTTCTGCATTACCTTCTTTATTTGCTCTTGCAGTTCCCATACGAACATACTGTGTGGGTGCTGTAAGAGTGTCGCTTTCTTTATATACCGTTACAAGAATATTCTGCTCATAAGTTGCAGGAGTAGTGATTGTAACAGTAAGGTCTGATGAGTCAAAGTCCACGTTACCTACTACAGTAAAGTCAGCTGCAAAGGAACACATGGAGAAGCTCATAAGAAATACACTTATTATTAAAGCGCATATTGTTAATTTCTTCACTTTAAGTTCATCTCCTTTTCATTATCTGGGATATCTGGGATCCCATGAAGGTGCAATATAACCACCGTTACCGCCTGAATCTGTTGCCCATGAATAATCGGTTATTCCGAGGCATTCTGCCTCAACACTCTTGATATGTGCATCAGAGTAAAGACCTGAAATCTGAAGGTCTGTCTTCAGAAGCATGGGATTTGCCGCATCCATATGGTCGATAGTTATTTCCTTTGTAATCCACTTGCCTGTATCATTACGCTTAAGATAAAGGTGGCGGTCATAAATCTGACCTACTTCTCCTTCAAAAGCATATTCTTTGTAATGAAGGTCAATATCGGACTTGCCTTTATCAAGGTAAGTGATTGTGAATTTAACCTTTGCGCCCCAGTTGTCAACAACTGCCGGCTTAATGTTTACATTCATCTTATTACCCTTGGGAATACGGTAATATGTTTCACCGTCTTTATCCTTAAGGGGCTCAATATAATGTTCAAAACCTTCGTAACCGAATGTTTCGCAAGTTTCTGAAAGGTCGTACTGACCGCCTTTCAGATTCTCACGTTCTTCAATAATATCGCTGATGTCAATCCAGCCAACACGTGAATATGTGAAGCTTTCGTCACCACAGCCGAAGAATACATACTTTCCGTTCCAGCTGAACTGGGGATGTGGATGACCGGGGTTATCTATACAGGGCGGTGCACAAAGAAGGATGCTTTCACCTGTAAGAAGGTCAAGAAGTTCAATCTCGATAGGAAGACCTACACCAAGAGAATCGTCACCT
Organism: Clostridia bacterium; assembly: GCA_045651805.1. Lineage (GTDB taxonomy): Bacteria > Bacillota > Clostridia > UMGS1883 > UMGS1883 > UMGS1883. The sequence continues at coordinate 27,409 of JAZRTB010000092.1, read as the reverse complement.
ACGCCCCATCTGTGGTCGGGGCTGATTGAGGGATGGTTACATCCGTACTGGGGGTCTACGTATTTTACATCAGAACCGTCCCAGTTAGCGATTGCATAACCGCCACCGACTCTGCCCTTGTTAAGAGTTTCTCTTGAAATCCACTGACCCTGACCTGACGCCCAGCCGATATGCTGACCGCAGTGACACCAGAATTCATGACATCCACCTGAAAGTGCAGAGTCCCCTACAGAAGCAATACGCTGTCTGCTGACATTCATATAAGTGTCGGTATCCATATCTACAACCCATACACGGTCCCAAACGGGGGCACCTTCGTGGGCGAAGAACTGAAGATTGGGATAAATGGGATTGATACATCCGTGGTTAGCGCCTACATAACCGTCTGCAAGATGTTTGAAGTTACCGTAGTATGCCGCAAACCAGTCCCACTCCCCTGTTTCAAGGTTACATGTGGGGAATACGCCGTAACGGCTCTGGGTAAATCCTGTCTGGTCACCGGCGTTAATGGTTAACCACTTACCGTCGTAAGTTGTCTGAAGCATTACGCCCTGGAATGATTTCGGTCGCTGTTCAACAGGCCATACTGCCACAACCTCTCTCTTTGAGTGGTCGTCACAGTCCATACGGATGAATTCCCACTGCTGATTAAGGTAGTAGAAGTTGTTATTCGCATCACATACGAAGGAATGCTCAAAGTTCCACATGCCTGTATCAATATATGTACACATACCTGTTACCATATTGTATTCGTACATTCTGAAAGATGCGTCACGGAAGTAGAAACGTGTATCATCGGCAGATGTCAAAGGCATTGTAAAGTAGTTCTTAATTGCCGCACCGTCGAAGAAATCAAGAACATTATATGTTCTGCCACTCATTTCATCCACAACTGTATCGTGACCGAGATAGAATGACTTTGTAATCATCCAGTCGAAAAGCTTACCGTAACCACAGTCGAAAATCATCTGACCGGTTACTTTCTTTTCATCCATCAAGCCTTCAAGAAGTGACAGACCACCCTTATAAGGAACGAGAAGTGCATTTGCCGCAATACCAACAAAGTTATCACGGGTAACATTCTTTTCCATCTGGAAGAAAGCTTCGTTTCTCTGAATAAGACCTGTGTCGCAACCCGTCTGATACGGATTTACCGAAAAGTCTTCCGTAAGTCCGAAAAGTCTGCCGTAATAAGCAAGAAGCTCTTTCTGTTTAAGATTACTCTTCGGGTCAAAGTTTTCATCAGGTAAAATTACTCCGATGCTTTCCGCATATGCAACGTAAGGAGCGTATGCCGCATCAACATTCTGCGCCTTGGGAGTAAGATTTGCCTCTATCGCCTCTTCATCGAAGTCTGCCGCATAAAGCATAGCACGAATAAATTCTTCTCTTGTCATAAATTTATCAAGGCCCGCTTCATACTCTTCTGCACCGATAACACCTTCGTAAAGGCCGAGGTGCTTAAGTGCATTTTCCTGCATGGTGTTGAAAGTACCGAGTTCTTCAATACTTTCCTGCTTACCGTTTGCAAGGTTTGTTACCTCAATTCTTGAAAATGCGTTGAACGCGTTTGTTACAATCTTAAGGTCACATCCGTAGGGCATTGCCTGACGGAAGGATGCATCTGTAAGATAGAATGTGAGTGTGTGCCACTTGGGGTCACCGTCGGGGTTACCCTCTTTAAGTACAGACACACGACTGTAGTTTGTATCTGAATCTGCTGTTGTATAGTCAACAAAGAACCAACCGATACCCGAATAGTCCCAATAGTCAATTTCTACTTTGAAAAGACTGTCTTCGGGACTGCAGAACGAGGGGTCAAAACGCATATAGAGGAAGTTTTCCTTCCAAACCTGCCTACCTTCCATATCACCAAAGTAAACAGGCTCGTTAAACGTATCATGTGTATATCTTGTGCCGTATGAACCGTCTTCAAAGCTCATTCCTCTCATTTCAGGCTCGTTCGTAAAAAGTATGTAAGCACTGTCTTCCGACTTGATTTCAGATTTTTCTATTATTTCCTGAAACATAACGTGGTCTGCCGCCTGCACATCTGCAGGAGAAAAAACGCACAATGCGGAAATCACAAATGCAAACATTATAGCCGCAATAATTGAAAAATGTTTTTTCAACTGTCATTCCTCCTTCTTCAATAATATATAAAGGAAATTATTTCACGTAAGCCTGAAGGTCCTTAAGGTAAACGGTTGTGTTGCTGCTCTTTGAAATTTCAAAGCCATCGCCAAGGTCACTGCCGTTAACTTCAAGCACTGCTGTTCTCCAGCCGCTGCCGTCCATGGGGATTTCGTAACCGCCCACATAGAGAACATCACCTGCATTGTCATCATAGAATGTTACTTCAAGCATTGCAGAAGGAGCATTCTTAACATCAAGGTCTGTTACCTTGTAAGAAAGGTTTCCTGCATCTGTTGATGCTACACACTTACTTCCGTCGATTTCATCGATTGTATATGCTACGTCATAACCGCCGGGAAGTGTAAATTCCATAGCATACACAGTCTGTCCGCCGTCGATAACCTGCATATTAGGGTTCATAGGAATGTAATCCTGGGGTTTATAAAGGTTACCGCTTGCAACGTACATTCCCGGGAATGAAGTGTTTGAAGCACGGATATAGAACTGCTTACCAAGCTGATTTGCTGCACCACCCGGTACAAACGAAACGTTTGCAAACTTAACCACTACAGTCTTCCAAACACCTGTGTTTGTAATCTTAGGAGCACCTGCTGCAGAAGCCTCTGAAACGATTTCTGCTACACCGGGATTGTATACAGGGTGGTACTGGGGATTGTAAACCTGCGGAATAGCACCAAGGTTATCACTTGTTGTTGTCTGTGCATTGATATAAATTAATTCACCTGAATTGGTTTCATTATAATCAAGGTATGTAAGTTCAAGGATAAGCTCGTGATCGTCCTGAGTGATATATTCCTGATCTGCCGCTGCAAATCCGGGATACTTTGCCTTACCGATGATTGCACAACGTCTGCCGTACATAACACCTTTTTTCTGGAATTCATGTGTACCTGTTGACATAACTGCCGCAAGTCCGCTGCCGGGAACTGTAAAGAGTTTACCGTGCTGGAATTCGAAATCAAAGATTGTATCAATGATTTCTTCAGTTGCGATAGGCTCTGACTTTACCGCTTCAGAAAGGAGCTGTCCGTCGTATGCACGAACTGAATATACGCTTTCAGAATTACGGAGAAGGTTGTCTATTGTGAAATCAAGGGATGTTGTTTCCCCAACAAGACCACCGTTCTTATATACGTAATAGCTTTCTACATTGTCAAAGTCATCCTCTGCTGCACCCCATGCAATGTCTGCAGATGTCTTTGTAACACCTGTGCTTGTAACCGCACCGGGAGTCGCAGGAGCACCGTTATCAAGGGGAGTATGACGCATAAGGTCATCAATCATAAAGCACTTGAATGTGTAGGAATCAATATTTTCTACATTTTCAAGCTTAACTCTTACAGTCTGTTCGCCTTCTCCGGGCCAAACTGCAGATTCTGCTGAAACCGCTACAGACTTAATCTCGCCTGTTTCGCTGTCGTAAAGAGCAGCCATCATCATAGCACTGCGTTCTTCACTTCCGTTATAGGTTGCGGTAGTTTCAACATAGAAAGTACCGTTCTGAGGACCATCGATAACAGTCGTGCCGTCTGCGTCATAATAAACCGCATCGGAGAAGATTATCTGCTCCTCATACACTGCCATTGCAGAAAAGCTTGCCAACGCAAGAACTACTGCAAGCAGTATGCTTGTAAAAATTTTCATCTTTTTCACAAAATGCACCTCTTTCAAAAATTTTTGTATGAAAATTTAAATTATATTTACGAAATTTCAATGTGAAAAACCGTGTAATTTACGAATGTTTTTACTACGTAAAAAACAGTCATTTTTCACAAAAATGGGTAAAGCTCCCCCACCCACTTTTTTACATTAAAAATTATAACACAATTTTTCCAATTTAACAAGTACCAAAATCTTGTCAAAGGACCAAAATCTTGTCATTTTTTACTTCTTTTTTATTCTTTTTTTCGTCATTTGGTAAATATTGGTTTTTCGTCATTTTGCACAAAAGATTTTTAACAAAAATTGAAAGTCAGTTAAAACTCACAAAAAAGACAGACTGTAAAAAGGTACTGTAAAAAACCAGATTTTTTACAGTACCTTTTTCATCGAATGAACTCCTTCTCCATAGGTTCAGAAGGACAAGTTTTGAATTATCAATATACGGGGAATTTCTCCCCTTTTATTTTATCAGTCCTTAAGACAAGCAATTGACTTTCTTATTGTGGGAATTTCATTGTCAATAACATACTGACACTGACGGAGTTTCCACTCAATATGCCACTTGTCTGTCATATATTCCATACTGGGTTCCCAGCCAAGACGGGAATCCTTTTCCACAAGCGGGATTGTATCCTCTGCATTTTTCATCTCGTCTTTAATAAGCTGTTCAATTTTATCTGCAAGAGATGCTATTTCCGCCTTGTCTTCAGATGCGAGAAGCTTGTGACGGTATGACTGCAAAGTCTTTGCGTTTATACCGGTAATAATGGTATTTCTGATGAACTTACCGAGGTTAATAAGTTCGTCAAGCTTATCATTCTTACAGGGTGCCGCTTCCATAAGCTCAAGACCCTTGTTAACGTAGTCAAGCATCTTACGAAGATACTCAATTTCCGCATGCACTCTGATTGAATAAGGAGCACCTGCCTTTGGTGAATATGCAAAATTCACCTGGGGGTCAAGAATACCGTTACCAAACATTGCCTTGGGGTCTGCAGGAACCTGAATTCTTGAGAACAGACACATAGGATAACTTGGACCTACACGGAATGAACCGTACTGATTTTCGTTACTGGGTGAATAGTTACGGATAGCCTCACTCCAGTTAATCATTGCTTCGTTAACAAGAGCATAGTTGTCCTCACCAAATTCGGATTTAAGGATTTTTTCGAGGATTTCATCCATATCGTCAAGGGGTTCAAGGAAGCAAAGGTTTGAAAGCTTACTGATGAATGAAGGGGTAAATCCGAAATGGTGTGATTCCATAAGACCTACAAGACCCCATTCACGGTTAGCCTTAATCATATTTTCATAACGGCGCATCCACTGATAGGGGAATGGCTCATAAGGAATTACACCGATATCCCATGTAAGACCGCCTGTGTTCGTCATTGAGTAAAGACGGATACCACGTTCCTTTGCGGCTTTTGCTTCACTTGCAAAGTATTTACCGGGGCCCTCAAATGAGATTGTATAGTCACAGCATCTGCCTTCAATATCACCGTAGAATTTGGGTTCAAACATTTCAAATGTTGCCTGAAGTGAAATATCTGTGGGAAGATTTTTAATAAGTTCTACTCTTGCCTCTTCAGGCTGACTGCCCCAGTTGTATGACCAGAATACGATATCTGCATCCTGATTATATTTGCGGACAACCTTCTTAAGAAGATTAAGCCATACGGGATAGTCGTAGCAGGGATACCAGCCTGATGAAGGCTTACCTGCAGGGATGCCGTCAACGGCAGTTTCAAAATATCTGCCCTTTGCAACGTGGGGGTCTTTTGAGGGGAATTCTACCGATTCACCAACAAGTGTTACGCCTTTAAGACCGGGACAGTTGCGGAAAAGCTTACCGTATGTATTTTCATAGAAAGCCTCCGCCTCGGGAGCTTCGGGAGACATATTGCTTGTCATAAAGCTGTATGCATAAACGTCAACGCCGTACTTTCTTGCTTTTTCAATAAGACCGTTGAAATCAAGGTATCCGTGGCGTGTTTTGTCAAGGTCGCAAGTGAATACGAGGAGTGCATCTCTTCCCTCGTGAGCAACTCTTGCAATATATTCTTCGGGGAAGTTATCACAGCCGTAGCCTGAATGAATCATACGGGGTGCAAACATAGGCTTCTTTGAAACGCTACCCTTACGCATAACGGGTGCTTTTTCAAAGTTCATCAATGCTTCCATATAGTAAAGCGCCTGACCGATACCTCTTTCATCAAAACCATAGATTTTGATACCGTTATCGTCGGTGTCGATACGGAATCCCTTGTAACTTGCACATTCGCCAAGGTCAATACCTGCATCCTCTGCGAGCGAAACTGTGATATCTGCATTTTCGTCACCGATTGCCATTCTTGCACTAATGTGCATTGAGGTCTGAAGATAATCAATGTAGTCATAAACTGCAGTTTCCGTTACATCGGTATATGTTCCGAGAACACCGATAACAATGCTGTCGGAAAGCCCATATTCCCCGTCCATAACGCATCTTTCTGCGTTACGCACATCCTTCTCGTGAATTACGAGAAGTCTTTTTCTGAAATCATAATTTTTTTCCATAACAAGAATCCTTTCTTAGTCTTCTATAAAGTTTAGTGAATCTCTGCAATCTTTTATTTCAACGTCTAAAACGAACTGTACCTGACGGATTTTCCATTCAAGCATATTCTTATCTGTTACATATTCCATACTGGGTTCCCAGCCAAGACGGGAATCCTTTTCTACAAGCGGAATGGTACTTTTCGCATTTTCAATTTCACGAAGAAGAAGTGCTTCAATTTCGTCAATGGTTGTAACCATTTCTTTCTTATCAGTAAGGCTGAAAAGCTTATTACGGAGAGCTTGCATATCCTTTGCATTTACGCCTGTAATTGTAGTGTTACGGATAAACCTACCAAGATTTAAAAGCTCGTCAAACTTGGCGTTACCGCCCGGTGCTTCTTCCATAAGTTTAACACCTTTCTCCAGAAGGTCAAGCATTTTCTGAAGGCTCTTTTTCTCCTCGTAAACTCTTAAACCGTAAGGAGCACCTGCCCAGGAATTCCACGCCATTGAAATCTGCGGAGAATTGATTCCCGCACCAAACATCGCCTTGGGGTCTGCAGGAATTGCAATAGTTCTTACAAGGTTAAAGGGATAGCTTGGACCTACACGGAATGCACCGTACTGATCGGCACTTGATGCAGTGTAGTAGCGAATTGCTTCACTCCAACATTCAAGTGCCTCGTTAACCTTTTCATAGTTTTCTTCGCCGAATTCCGACTTAAGGATTTTTTCAAGAATCAAATTCATATCCTCAAGGGGTTCAAGAAAGCAAAGGTTTGAAAGCTTACTTATAAACGACGGGGTAAAACCGAAGTGGTGGCTTTCCATAATACCACACAGTCCCCACTCGCGGTTAGCCTTAATCATATTCTGATACCTGCGCATCCATTGGTACGGGAAGGGCTCGTATGGAATTACACCAATATCCCAGGTAAGACCACCTGTGTTTGTCATTGAATAAAGGCGAATGCCCTTCTTTTTAGCCGCTTTAGCTTCACTTTCGAAGTATTTACCGGGGCCTTCAAAAGAGATTGTATAGTCTGCAACGTGACCTTCTGTTTTTCCAAAATGTGTAGGCTCAAACATTTCAAATGTTGCCTGAAGGGAAATATCTGTCGGCAGACTTTCGATAAGCTTAAGTCTTGCTTCTTCAGGCTGACCGCCCCAGTTGTATGTCCAGAACACAATATCAGCATCGGGGTTATACTTGCGTACAACCTTTTTAAGAAGATTGAGCCAGATATGATAATCGCAACAGGGGTACCAGCCTGCACTGGGCTTTCCTGTGGGAATTCCGTCTGCCTCTTTTTCGTAGTACTTACCCTTCTTTACGTGAGGGTCTTTAGAGGGGAATTCTACCGATTCACCAACAAGGGTTACACCCTTAAGTCCGGGACATTCACGGAAGAGCTTACCGTATGTACTGTCGTAATACACTTCCGCACCCGGCTCCTCGGGATTCATATCGCTTTTTATATAGCTGTAAGCATATACATCTACGCCGTATTTTCTTGCTTTTTCAATAAGTCCGTTAAAATCAAGATACCCGTGTGGTGTCTTGTCAACATCCTTTGTAAAAACGAGGAGTGCATCTCTTCCCTCGTGAGCAACTCTTGCAATATATTCATCAGGGAAATTGTCACAGCCGAACCCTGAATGAATCATACGGGGACTGAACATAGGTTTCTTTGAAACTGTGCCGTATTTCATAACGGGTGCTTTTTCAAAGTTCATCAGTACTTCCATATAGTAAAGAGCCTGACCGATACCTCTTTCATCAAATCCGTACACTTTCATACCGTTTGCATCAGTATCTATACGAAAGCCCTTGTATGTAGCAAATTCACCTAAATCAACGCCACTATCCTCTGCAAGAGATACGGTAATATCGGCATTTTCCGCACCGATTTCCATTCTTGCACTAATGTGCATTGATTTATACAAATAGTCAATAAAATCATATACCGCAGTTGTCGTAACGTCAGTGTATTTTCCAGCCACACCTATAACTACTGTATCGGGCAATATATACTCATTTTCTTTAGCCGTTCTTGCATTATCACGAACATCCTTTTCGTGAATTTCAAGAAGCCTTTTTCTGAAATCATAATTTTTTTCCATCGTTCTCACCCTTTTTTCTACACGAAAAGCAACCGTTCATCCGAACAGTTGCTTTTTTATTATTTACTTAATTTTACGCCAAGAAATTTTTCTGCATTCTTGTATGCAATCTTATCAAATACTTCCTGTGAGATATGTCCCTCATCACGCATTTCATACATAAACAGATGATTTGTCGAGGGGTGACCCTTGAAGAATATATCAGTACCAAAGAAGAGTCTGTCCTGAAATTCTGTCATAAATCTTCCTGCAAATGCTTTATCTCTACTCATTACAATAGCGGGGGTGCCATCCGAAAGGTCGCCGTAGAGATTCGGGTACTTACGGAAAAGCTTATAAAGCGCACCCTCCCCTTCTATGGGAGCGTTTGTCATATTACCAACGTGTCTGCCCTGAACTGTATAGAAATAACCGCGCTGACCGATTGTGTCAAGGGGAACAAGCTCCGACCAGAAAAGCGGGCCGTGTGCAAACACAATAAGTTCGGGATAAGCAATAAGTGTCATTTCAAGTTGAGGAAGACCGGGGTCGTCATACACACCGAAACCAACATCCTTCTGGGGTGAGCCGTCAAAAGTAACAGAAAGACCAACCTTTGCCGCGTGATAGAGGAAATTCTGCATCTTGGGGTCTGCAATTTCCATTTTGGGCATAACCTCACCAATACCCTTACATCCCCTGTCCTTGTAATACTGCAAAACGGGAGTGAAATTCGTTGCTGTGGTGTTAGATCCGTAACGGGGGTCAATATTACAGAAAGGAATAAGTCTGTCGGGATATTTTTCGCAAATGTAAAGAATATCTTCGTTAGACTGCGTTGCATAAACTTCGGGACTTACCATAGGCATAACAACGCCCATTGCAATGTCACGCTTGTCAAATTCTGCAATAAGTTCCTCTGCAGTAGCTACATTTGAAAATTTCTCTGCATATCTTGATGCATGAGTGTGAATATCTATAAACATAAAATTTTCCTCCTCAAGGATTCATTTATACGTCTATTTTCCCACACTTTGCAGTTAAAGTCAAGACCAAAATCTTGCAAAAAGACTAATATATTGTCATTTTTAAATAATTTCTATACAGCAATACAAAGGGATAGGAAAAAGCGTTCAGAACGGACAAACTGAGCCCGGAGGGTGGAACCGAAGCTGTATGCTGATACAGCGAGGTGAAGTTTGTTTGTAGCAAAAAGGTACCAAAAAAAGAAAGACCGTGGTACTACGGTCTTTCAACTAAAATAAATCTATTCAGGTTTTTAGCATCATTTAACTCCGGATTAAAATTCACCTTTTTGCGATGTGAGCGTTTTTAACATCCCGCATTAAAGTTTTACACCTAAGAATTTTTCGGCGTTCTTGTAACAAATCTTGTCGTAAACTTCCTTTGTAATCATATTGCTTTCGAGCATTTCGTTAAGGAATCTGATAATCGGAACATCCATTCCGGGGAAGCACATATCAGTACCGAAATACAGTCTGTCCTGGAATTCTGTCATAAACTTTGCGGAGAACTCTCTGTCCCTTGAAAGCATATGGCAGGGTGTACCGTCTGAAAGGTCACCATAAAGATTTGGGAACTTTCTCATAAGTTTGGGAACGATACCCTCTTCCTTGATAGGACCTGTACCCATCATACCAACGTGGTAGTCTTTCTGTGTGTATATGTAACCTCTCTCACCGAGTGTTTCAAGCTTCGCAAGCTCTGACCAGAAAAGAGGGCCGTGACCGAACACGATAAGTTCGGGGAAAGACATAAGTGTCATTTCAAGTTGAGGAAGATTGGGGTCGTCATACACGCCGAAACCTCTGTCCTTCTGTGGTGAACCGTCAAAAGTAACAGAAAGACCAACCTTTTCTGCGTGATAAAGAAGATTCTGCATCTTGGGGTCCATTATTTCCATAGAGGGCATAACCTCACCAAGACCTTTACATCCTCTGTCCTTATAGTGTTGAAGAATAGGTGTAAAGTTAGTTGTGGGAGAATTCTTACCTGCTCTGGGGTCAACGTTACAGAAAGGAATAATTCTGTCGGGGTATTTTTCCGCCATTTCAAGAACATCCTCATTTGCCTGAGGCTCATAAACCTCGGGACTTACGATGGGCTGAACAACACCCATATTGATGCCGAGTTTGTCATATTCTGCAATAAGCTCCTCTGCAGTACAGAAACCGCATCCGAAAACGGGTTTGAAACGATACGCGTGAGCGTGAATGTCGATAAACATAGTAATTTCCTCCTAAAGATTATAAGGGGATGTTAAAAACGTCCAGACCGCAAAAAGACAAATTTAGCACAAAATACCGACAATTTGTAATTTTTAAAACGCATTCAAATTGTTGAAAAATCTCTTTTATTCGATTTTTCTTTTTTAAGTCTTTTTGCTACAAACAAACTTCGCCTCTCGCTGTATACACATACAGCTTCGGGTAACCCACGGCAAGCCGTGGCTCAGTTTGTCCGTTCTGAAACATTTTTTCCTATCCCCACAATGGGATGGTGCAAAAAACAAAGTTTTTCACACCGCTTTATTACTATATTACACTTTTCAAAATAAAAGTCAAGGAAAAATTTCAGTTTTGCTTGCCAACACCTTAAAACGATGTTATAATGCATTCGAGGTGAATAAAATGAAAACTTATAATGTTACAAAAATAACCGGTAATCCTACCGAGGAAATCTGGGCAAGTATTCCCAAAGCTATGATAGATGTTGTTCGTGAACCCGTTCCCGAAAAGCCTTATGTAACTTCGGCACAGCTTGCTTATAATGATGAAAAGATTTTCGTACATCTTAAGACAAACGAGCGTAAAATCCGTGCTGTAAACACAGAGCGTAACAGCGGTGTTTGTCAGGACAGCTGTATGGAATTTTTCTTCGCTCCCGATAACGACGATGTAAGATACTTCAACTTTGAAATCAACCCTATCGGAACACTTCTTCTCTACGTTTGCAACAAACGTATTGAGATGGTGCCCACAACAGATGACGAAACTATTTTCAACATCAAGAGCGTTATTACAAAAGACGGATGGGAGCTTTTCTACGAAATTCCTTTCACTTTCATAACAAAGTACTTTAAGAAGGTTTCCCCCACAATGCTTGCAAACTTCTACAAATGCGGTGAAAAGACAGAGGTTGAACATTACATAGCGTGGAGTAAGCCCCTCGAATCCCCCCGCGACTTCCACAGACCCGAGGATTTCGGACAGATTATATTTGAAGGCAAGTAAAAAAGCATATCACTCTATATTGAGCACATTAACTTCATATAAACCGAAAGGTGGAATAAAAAATTCCACCTTTTTTTATTTACATATTTTCACTTGCAATACTTTTCCGCAAACTCTACAAGAGGTGTATGATCCTCAAGTCCGTGAGGATGATGTCCGCAGTTTTCTTTTCCGATTGTGATAATTGTACCGCCGTTTTCACGATAATACTTTTCAAGAATCGCACCGTTTTCATCATATGGTACAATATCATCACTATCGCCGTAAACCATTATAATTGGTATATTGTTTTTGAGAAGCAGATGCATTTTATCAATGGGGTTTTCACGGTATCCGATAAGTTTTTCCATAGTCATACCCGTTGCCTCAACAAACTCCTCCCACATACTGTCAGTTCCTTTACCAAGACCTGCCGGACAGGAAAGAAAATTCATAACGGGAGCATCAAGATAGAGAGCAGAAACTTTTTCGGGATATTTTGCCGCGAATTTGCTTCCTATAAGACCACCGCAACTCATTCCCACGGGGATGCATTTTTCATAAAGTCCATACTCTGCAGAAAGAAAATCTGCAAATCTTTTCTTTAAATCAAGATCCTCTTCAAGGCACCAACGCGTAATATTTTCAATATATGCAAGATGCCATCCGCGCTTAACCATTTCCACCTCATAATCGACAAATGCGTGAAAATACTCTGTTTTAAAGAGCCAGTTTTTGTCTTTATTTGCCTCATCGGGGAAAACAAGTATAGCATTTCTTCCCTCAAACTCAAAATCGATTTTTTTAAACCCATTCCATAATGATTCTGTCATATCGTTCGCTCCCATCTTTTATCATTCATTTTTCCAGAGAAGTGCCGCACCAATAATTCCCGCATCATTGCCAAGCTGTGCAATTCTCACTTCTGTCTGCTTTTTGCCAAAACGTGAAAAGGCTTTATCCTTTATAGCTTTTCTCACAGGTCGGAGAATTTTCTCGCCTGCATTACTCACTCCTCCTCCAAGGCAAATAACCTGAGGCTGGAAAATATTAACGATATTCACAATACCTTCTGAAAGATAACCAAGGTATGTTTTTATAACATTCTTTGCCACAGCATCCTTTGCAGTAAACGCAGTTTTTCCGTCCACTTTCGAAAGAGACTTTGAAACAGACCACATTTCACTTTCGGGATTTTCTTTCATTGCTTTTTTCGTTTGATTTATAAGAGCAGTCGCAGAAGCATACGCCTCAAAGCAACCTTTTCTTCCGCAAGTACATTTTTCGCCATTGGTTTTTACCACCATATGACCAATCTCCGCACCTTTACCGTAAGCACCTGTAAGAAGGTGTCCACCATCTATAATTCCGCTTCCGACACCTGTGCCGAGGGTAATCATAACAAGACTGTCCGTACCTTTTCCGCATCCTGCAAGATATTCTCCCCAAGCGGCGGCATTGGCATCATTTTCAACATATACTTTTTTACCGAGAAGCTTTTCCATACATTCTGTTATGGGAACATCATAGAAATCAAGATTATTTGAAAATTCCACAATACCGTTTTTAGTGTCAATTGCACCGGGACAACCAATTCCCACAGATTTTATACAATCAAAAGGAATACCACTCTCAACAGCCGCATCACGGGCACATTGTGCCATATCCTCAAAAATTTCTTTGTATGAGCGAGGTGCGTTAGTCTTTCTTTTACTTCTTCCGTAAATGACGCCGTCACTATCCACAACTGCCGCGGCAATATTTGTACCGCCAAGGTCTATTCCTACATAAAAATCAGGTTGGTTTGTTGTAAGAAGGATTGTTGCTTTTCCAAAAAGGGTATATTCACCCATATTTGCAGGGATAAACACAGTTTCGCCTGCTTTTATAACTTCTTCATAACCTTCTGCTTTAAGAGTCAGTTTACCCTCTGTGCATAAAATAGCGTGATAGCTTTTCTCATCAGCAAAAAACGTTTTTTCTCCCGAAAGCTTCACTTCCTTCACGTTAAAGAACTCACAACTGCCGATAAGTCTTGTTCCGTCAGAACAAAGAGGCGTTTTTCTTGCAACTGCCTTTTCACACACGGAGGACTCTACACCTTTTTCTATATGAAGCTCTCTCGCATTGCCGTTTTTATCACGTCTGTCATAGTCGTAAAGACGATATGTAACGTTACTGTTCTGCTGAATTTCCGCAATAAGATTGCCTTTGCCAATAGCGTGGATTGTGCCTGCCTCTACGAAGAACACATCACCTTTTTTTGAATTTACCGTTCCGAGAAGGCTTTCAACACGATTCTCAACTATAGCTTTTTTTAGTACTTCCTTTGAGATATTTTCTTTCACGCCATATGTGATTTTTGCATTTTTATCTGCCTCCACCACATACCACATTTCAGTTTTGCCGTGTTGATTTTCCCACTCCATTGCTTTTTCATCATCGGGATGCACCTGAACACTCAGGTTATCCGCCGCATCAATAAGCTTTATAAGAATCGGAAGCTCATCACCCTTGCAAAGTGTTCCGAGACATTCCTTATTGGATTTAATATATTCACCGAGAGTTTTACCATCATACTCTCCCCCCGATATAACACTCATACCATCGGGATGAGTGCTTAACTCCCAGCTTTCTGCAAGAGGGGTAATATCGGTATTTTTGCCGTACTTCGTACGAAGCTTTTCCCCACCCCATATATAATTTTTGTAAACAGCAGTTAATTTTAAAGGTTTCATGCAACCATCCTTTTACCAAAGTTTTCTGTAAATCATTATAACAGTTTCCGTGTTTTTTTGCAATACTCAAAGAAAAATTATTAACTATAATAAAGAGAGTGCAGCAAAATATTTTTCCGCACTCTCTTAAGCTCTCAAATTTCACACAAGTTCCGCAATGTCATAAATAAGCCTTTCAGTCTTTTCCCAGCCAAGGCAGGGGTCTGTAATGGATTTACCATAGATACACTCGCCGATTTTTTGTGCACCGTCTTCAATATAGCTTTCAATCATAAATCCTTTTACAAGCTTTTTAACATCCGCATCGTGACGACAGCTCTGAAGCACTTCCTTCGCAATTCTTATCTGTTCAAGATGCTTTTTACCTGAATTTGCGTGATTCGTATCAACTATAAGTGCAGGATTGAGAAGTCCGCTTTCGCTGTATATCTGTGCAAGACTTACAAGGTCTTCATAATGGTAGTTTGGCATTGACTGACCATATTTATTTACATATCCGCGGAGAATGGCATGTGCAAGGGGATTACCCTGTGAATGAACCTCCCATCCTCTGTAAAGGAATGTGTGTTTATGCTGTGCGGCAGTAATTGAATTCATCATTACTGAAATATCACCGCTTGTAGGGTTTTTCATACCTACGGGAATATCAAGACCGCTTGCAACAAGGCGATGTTGCTGATTTTCAACACTTCTCGCACCGATTGCAACATAGGCAAGAATATCATTAAGATAACGGTAATTTTCGGGATAGAGCATCTCATCCGCACAGGAAAATCCCGTTTCCTTGATAGCTCTCATATGAAGTTCACGGATTGCAACAATCCCCTTATACATATCAGGCTTTTCATTCGGGTCAGGCTGATGAAGCATACCCTTGTAACCGTCACCGGTAGTTCTTGGTTTATTTGTATATATACGGGGAATGATGAATATCTTATCCTCTACCTTGTCCTGAACTGTGCGAAGGCGCGAAATGTAGTCAAGCACACTATCTTCATTATCTGCGGAGCAAGGTCCTATAACAAGTACAAGCTTATCCGTCTTACCTGTAAATATATCACTTAATTCCTTTGCTCTTTTATCAACAATCTCCGAAAGTTCATCCGATACCGGATAAAGTTCTTTAACCTCCTTAGGTATCGGAAGTTTCCTTTCAAAAATCATATTCATTGCATTTTCCTTCTTTCTTGCTGGACTATAGCTGAATTATATTGCTATTTTGTAAATTTTGCAATAAAAATATTAAAATTTGCATTGTTATTGTAAATTTTTTGTGTTATAATGATAACAATCGTGAAGCCGCACAGGAGGTGAATAAGTGTTAACGCTGAAAATTTATAATAAAAACAAGGAAGTTCTTGCACAAGCAAAGGGTAAAGAAATCGCTCTCTCCTACAATGCAGAATATAATCCGGGAGACTATATCCGTGTTGAAAGCTCAACAGATACCTTTATCAAAATCAAATTTGACGAATGTCTTTGTGAAAGCATTATTTTCATACCGGGTAAAAGCTTTGAATTTATGATTCCCTCTCCCGAAGTAAGAGAAGGTTGTTACGGTGAAGATTCCTTCAGCGGTGAATGCCATACTGTATGCGCTTGTGAAATAACCGATGAGGAAGCTTATTCCTACAGAAAGATTTCTCTTAACTCACATGATATTCACGGAAGGGGTCGTTCATTCCCCCACACTTATGCGAACTTCGTTACACGTGAGGCACCGTGTTTTTACGCACGCAATGCTATCGACGGTATAATTGATAACGACGGTCACGGTAATTTTCCCCACCACTCATGGGCAGGCGGTGCGAGAGAGGATCTTGAATTCACTCTTGACTTTGGCCACGTAGCAGAGGTGGATAAGGTTGTTTTCTATCTCCGTGCAGATTTCCCCCACGATACATACTGGAAAAATATTGATGTGGAGTTTTCCGACGGAAGCAGAGAAACTGCAACCTTTGAAATGACAGGTGACGGTCAGCAGCTCACATTTGAGCCGAGAAAAACAACTTATATTAAGCTCACAAACTTCAGGCAGGTAAGCTATCCCCTTTCATGGGCGGCACTTACCCAGATTGAAGTATTTGGTAAATTTATTAAGGAGGATTTTAGTAAGATGGAAGTTAGACAGGCATCAAACGCAAAAGACGCAAAATTTTACACAACAGAGAGACTCAGAGAGGAGTTCCACATTGCGAACCTCTTCACAAAGGACAACACAAGAATGGTTTACAGCCATATCGACAGAATTATCACAGCAGGCATTATGCCCGTATTTCAGGAGCTCAGGCTTGAAGCAGGTAAGGAACTTGCTGCAGAGTTCTTCCTTCAGCGCCGTGAAATGGGTTGTATCAACATCGGTGGTAAGGGTATCATCACAGTTGACGGTGTTGAATACGAAATGAACCCCCGTGACGGTATCTACATCGGTATGGGCAATAAGGAAATCACATTCAAGAGCGTAAACGCAGACGAGCCCGCGAAGTTCTATGTATCTTCATGCCCTGCTCACGCTACATACCCCACAGTTAAGATTGACATTACAAAGGCGAAGAAAGTTCCCTGCGGTAGTGTTGAAGATTGTAACAAGAGAGTTATCAATCAGTACATCCACCCCGAAGTTATGAAGAGCTGTCAGCTCTCAATGGGTCTTACACAGCTTGAACCCGGCAGTAACTGGAACACAATGCCTTCACATACTCACGACAGACGTATGGAAGTTTATCTTTACCTTGATATGGGTGAAAACGATGCAGTATTCCACATGATGGGTGAACCCACAGAAACAAGACACATCGTTATGCATAATGAAGAAGCTGTTATCTCTCCCAGCTGGTCAATCCACAGCGGTGTAGGTACAAAGGCTTACTCATTCATCTGGGCTATGTGCGGTGAAAACCAGGAATTCACCGATATGGACCACATCGAAACAAAAGACTTACTTTAATATTAATAATTTTAGGAGGACAAAAAAATGTTCAGACTTGACGGAAAAGTTGCACTTGTTACAGGTGCAAGCTATGGTATCGGTTTTGCAATCGCAAAAGGTCTTGCAAACGCAGGTGCAAAGGTTGTTTTCAACGACATCAAGCAGGAGCTTGTTGATAAGGGTGTTGAGGCTTATAAGGCTGAAGGCATCGATGCAAAGGGCTATGTTTGTGACGTTACAGACGAAGATGCAGTTAATGCAATGGTAGCACAGATTGAAAAGGAAGTTGGCGTTATCGACATTCTTGTAAACAACGCAGGTATCATCAAGAGAATTCCCATGCACGAAATGTCAGCTGCAGAATTCAGACAGGTTATCGACGTTGACCTTAACGCTCCCTTCATCGTATCAAAGGCAGTTATCCCCTCAATGCTTAAGAAGGGTGCAGGTAAGATTATAAACATCTGTTCAATGATGTCAGAGCTTGGCCGTGAAACTGTATCTGCATATGCAGCTGCAAAGGGCGGTCTTAAGATGCTTACAAGAAACATCTGTTCAGAGTATGGTGAATTCAACATTCAGTGTAACGGTATCGGACCCGGTTACATCGCTACTCCCCAGACAGCTCCCCTTCGTGAGCCCCAGGCTGACGGCAGCAAGCATCCTTTCGATAGCTTCATCTGTGCAAAGACACCTGCAGGCAGATGGCTTGATCCCGAAGAACTTGTTGGTCCCGCTGTATTCCTTGCATCAAACGCTTCAGATGCAGTAAACGGTCACATTCTTTATGTTGACGGCGGTATTCTGGCATACATCGGCAAACAGCCCAAATAAGAATGCGGAATACGGAATGAATAGTAGTTCTGTACTATTCTTCAGCACTCTTTGCAAGTAAATTTTAATAACAAAAGCGGTGTTTAAAACTTTATATTTAAACACCGCTTTATATTTGAGATTTTCGTTTAAACTAAAATCAAACTTTCATTCCGCACTCCGTATTCCGCATTCCTCATTTTTAAATTCCAAGGAGGAATTTCCATGAACCCAACAGATTATATTTTAACAAAAATTGAAGGCGAATACGCCTATCTTAAAGACATTGAAACAGGAAACGAAGTTTTTATTGCTCTTGCCCTACTCCCTGTGGGTGCGGACATCGGCAGTAAAATCCACTGCGAAATGCTTGAATATACATTGGTTGATTAGAAGCGTGCCCTTCACCCACTTCGCGTCCTGACCGATTCAAAATTAATACGAGGCTTTTCGCGATTAAATCACACAAATTCCTATAAGATAAAAAAATACTCCGCAACTGCGGAGTATTTTTTTATTGGTTTTTAGTTTGCAAAAGGAAGTGTTGCAGGGTTAATGTCATCTCTCATAACAAAGAGTCTTAAGTCGTAACCCTTGCCAAGGTAATCTGACAAATCTGCTTCGCCGTTAACGGTAACAATGTCAATAACTTTCTTGTCAGCGTCAAGAACTCTGACAAGTGCTTTTGCACTTTCTGCATTTTCGCCCTTGGTAACGATAATCTTGTTACCTTCCCAGTCAACTTCGTAATCGCCGTCAGAACGAGCACAGTTCATAACAGCGGGGTCGGAGTAGAGCACGCAGGAAGAATCACCGCTGATGATTACAATCGCACTACATCTTACTCGACTGCCGTTATCAAGGGGTGAGATTGTGAACTTGAAGTCCTGTTCATTTTTTCCGTCAAGGTCTTCCCAACCGTCGCCCTTGTCAAGCTGCCACTGGTAAAGGGTATCGTAACCCTCGTTACCTGTAACCTTTGCTGAAAGGGTCATTGCCTTGCCGTTCTGGTAGATTACATAGTTATCTATTCCTTCAATAGCTATTGAGGCATCAAATCCCTTGGGGAATGTGGTAATAATAACCTGATCTGTTGCTACACTGCCCTTTCCTGTATTTGTATAAGCTTCAAGCACATAATAAGATGTGTTTTCTGCAGTAAGGTTATTGATTGTATATGAGAATTTGTCGCTATCAGATGTAATCTTATCCTTGACTGTTGTTTTTCTTTCTTCACCATTTACAATGTAAACTCTTGAAAGCTTGTAATAATCTGCAGGTCTCGGGCCGTTTTCCCAGGTGATTGTTGCGGACTTGTCTGTAACGTCCTTTACCTCTATATTCTGTGCAACAGAGGGAGGCGGTGTTGTGGTAATCTTTGTAAGATATCCTACAACGGGTACTTTCTTGCCGTTAAGCTTAGCTGTGTATGAAACAAGCTTCCAACCGTATGAATAGTCTGCAGGGGATCCCGGGGGAAGTGCCACTACGGAGCCTGAATATTCGTTACCCTCGGTAGTAGTTCTTGTGGAACTGCCGTTATATTCTGCAGTTACTGTAAAGCCGACCTTTGCAGGACCAACCTTTGCAAGTGAAGTGTTTTCTATTGCAGCACCCCAGCCGATAGTGTCGGAGGTTGCCTTTTCTACAGAAATAGACTGTGACTGTGTACTGCCTTCAGCAGCTATATTACTGTTTGTGAGGAATCCGTCGGTAGATGAGCCTACAGACTGCTTTGACTGAAGAACATCACCGGTAGCATTAAGTGCTGAAACACTGTGTGCATATGTATTGGGGTCGCCTGCCTTATAACCCTCGTGGAATACGTTGCCGTAAATTTTTTCAAGGTTGGGTGTGTATTCTGCGATTGCATCGTAGGTTTCTACATCAACAGTTGTAAGGATAGGTGCCTGAGGCACGCTGTAGTGATAAGGAAGCACCGCTTTCTGAACTGTACCGCCCCATTCTCCTGTACCGCCTTTTCCGAAGGATGCAATGGCTTTTTCTATAAAGTCAATTTCCTCTGCTACCTTATAAAGAACATCCTGCTGGTCGTAGCAGTTAGCCTCGGTTACATAAGAGCTGTATTTATTCATATAATAGTCGCAACCGTTTACATAATTACCGGTTGACTGCGGATTGCCTGTGTTTACATAGTTTTCGAGATTCTTTGCAAGCTCGTCACGGAACTTACATAAGTTTTTATAATCCGCCTCGGTAGGCAATTTATATTCGGGAACATACATTGTACAGTTGTAACGTACATAAGGAACTGTAAATACAACTACGGCATCCTTTGTGCCCGCTGTTTCAAAACCGCTGGTGTAATCAATTGAAGTTTCAGTTTCGTGGTCATAGGAAACTGTTCCCGTGACGCTCAGCTCATACTCGGCACCTGCAACTCTGAAAAGGCCGAGGAAGCTTGTGTCGTGTTCAAATCCCGTTACAACACCTGCAGTTAATGCACCGCCGTGAGATGTGCTTGAGCTTGAGCCTTCAGATTTTGCAAAGCCTGTTGCGGAGTTTCCGATGTGGTCACCGCCATCAAGAGTTCCAAGTTCTTCGTAAAGGGGTGGTGCCTGCATAATTGCAAGTGCCTCTACATTGCTATAATAAACCTCTGTATCATTTCCGTTATAGGTAATATATGAGGTTTTCTCTCCACCGTCTAAATGCATAAGAGAAATTACCTTCTGTGTTCCCGATGCATCAATTGCAAGTGTGGTGGTGTAATCATCATATATTTTTCCGCCGGGGGTATCGCCCATTATACTCTCAAAGTTATCAATACGTCTGCAGTAAAACACATTCTTGCCGCTTTTCTTGTAATAGAGAGGGTATGAGAGGACTTCTCTGTTGAACATATCGTTTGAAATATTTCCTGCCACGGCTTTACCAATCCAGACAACGCTGGTTTCTACGCTGTCGCCATCGGCATTTTTATAACTGTCTCCGACTGAATCACGCAGATATTTAAGTGCTCCCGACTGTGAGTCAAAAGTGAATATCTGACCGTTTACAAAGATATAGTCGGGATGGCCCATACCCTTGTGCTTGTAAGCACATAAGGATATTGTAATGGGACCGGAGTCGGTTTCGTCCTCGTTATACCAGTATGTCCAACCGTTACCTGTACGCTGTACAGTCCAGTTATACTCGGAGTTTTTATCATATGTGTTGTGTTTTTTCAGGTTGTCATATGTAGTATAACCTACAATACTGCAAAGAGCACTGTCACCGTCAACCTCAGCAAAGCGGTTTGCTGTGGCGATTTTTGTTGAGGTTATGTCGTAAACGCTTGCTCTTGTATAGTTACCTGCTATAATGATTTCGTTTGTTCCGTCGCCGTTAACATCTCCCGTTGTGAGATTTGCATTACGGAGAATAAAACGGTTTTTTGTATTGCTGTCACTTGAACCGCCTGTCAGTTCATTGGTCACAAGCACTCTATGCTTTATAGTCTGCTTGAGATTGCCGCCCTGTGTACCTTCATACGCTTCAAGAACTGATGCAAGGTTTGTTTTGTTTCGGTTTGCATTGTTTTCAGGACTGATGGGGTCAGCAACAAGCTGCTTTGTTGAATATGTATCTTTTCCACCTGCGCCTCTGAACCATGTGGAAAAGTTCACAACAGCTGCAAGGTCATCAATATCGTCACCGCTAAAATCATTTGAACTGAGAGCAACGTAAGGGAGACAGTAGAACTGCTTTACGCCACCATTCTGACAGTATTCCCATTCGCAAATCTGGTCAGAATTTGTCTTGGAAGTAAGGTCGATATACTGCTTTGTTGTGACTTTTTTATTCTTTACATCAACATCAAATATGCCTACTGAAATATTGGCACGTATATCACCGTTTGCCTTATCCGCACTGTTGGGAGTATAAATTGCAAGCTCATCTATACCGTCGCCGTCAAAGTCGCCTGCGGTTACAGAAAGGAGACCTTCCACCTCCCACATTTCAAGCGGGTCGGTTGTAGCGACATATCCGCCGGTCTCGAACCCTGTTACAATGGCGTTGCCCTGGGCATCATATATTGATAAACGTATATTACCGCAGCTTGCACCGTATCCGAAGTAAACCTTTGCAATATGGTCATCTACACCTGTACTTGTGGCTGCAAAGCCTGTCGTTGTAAAAAAGGGAGCTGCTTCCTTGTTGGCAAAGGTGCTGCCTGTTGTGTTGAACATTGAGTAATAATACAGTTTATTTGGTTTTAATATAGTTTCAGGAGTAGGCAATTTAATTACAGTGCTTTCATTTTTTATGAATTTGCTGCCGTCATCCATGTACAAATCATACTTAGGTGAAATGGGATGTGTACCCGGTTTTAAAGCGTGTGTGTCATAAGAATCCGGGTCAAGGGGAAAGCCGAACATTTCAAGTGTGTTCTGATTTTCCGTTGCTCCCTCGTCCTCGGAAGCAAGTGTCGCCACAGGAAACTCGGATTCCGTCTCCCGCGCTGAAACCACAGGCACTTCCGTAGTTCCCACTTCGGGAAGCAGGATTTCCTCCTCTGCACTTACAAGGCAGGGTACTGTTGCCATTACCATACATAAGCACAGAGCAAGGCTTAACAGTTTTTTCATTTGAATTCCTTCTTTCTTAATATATTAGCTTGAATTTTCAGAAACAATATGCTACAATAATTTTACACCGTACCCTAGGGTACGATGCAACAGTTTTTTGAAATTTTCAGAAAAAAGTGGTGATATATTTTGGATAAAAATTTATTTTCTATCGGTGAGGTTGCGAAAGCTGTCGGAATCACGCGAAAAACAATATTGGGTTATGAAACAAAGGGACTTATAAAGCCTGACAAAAAAGACGGAACATCAGGCAACCGTTACTACACTATTGACACATTCACACAAGTTCGCACAATACGTATTTTTCAGGATTTGGGTCTTTCCCTTGACGAAATCGGCGAATATTTCAGCGGTTCTTCGGATTTAGGGCCAATGATAAAAAGACTTGAAACCATGCGGGATGAGCTTAACCTTACCATAGAGAAACTGAAAGAACGTGCATCCAGATCAGACGATGATATTACAGTAATTACCATTGAACCGCAGACAATCTACCGTCGCAGATACAATTCCGCAACCATTGCAGATAAAACAAATCTTCTTCGTGATACAGCACTTGAAGCTATGCGTGCCTACGGCACCGACACAACAAAGCGTATGTATTTTACAGAGATTTCGATTCTTTCTCCTGAAGACGTTTCGTATTGTGTTGCAGTTCCGTCAGGCAGCAAGGGTGAATATATTGAAAACCTCCCCACCCTTAAAGCAATCGCCTTTTTCCACCACGGTGCTTACGAAAAAATTCCCGAGGCACGGAAAAAGCTTATTTCCTATGCGGAGGAAAACAACCTGAAGCTTACTGGGACATTCCGTAATCTCTTCCTTGAAGGACCACCCCAACACAAGGATAAAAGTAAGTTTATTACACAGATAGTGGCTATTATTCAATAAAAAGCAAAACAAAAGCAGTATTCAAAGAATACTGCTTTTGTTATTAAATAAAATCTTCTGTTATATTAACGAGCTTTTTTTTGTCTGCCACATACATATACACTCCGCCGAAGATTTTCTGAAATCTTAAGCGTTTGTATATGTTTCTGGGGGCACTTCCTTTATGTTCGGGAAGATATTTTGCAATATTACTTTCATTTTTCAGAAATTCAAAGCACCGTTCTTTAAACATTGTATCAGGCTCATAGGGAATCTTCGCCTTCGGATTTACAATCATATCTGCCTTTACATAATCTGAAATATTAAATATTTTTTCAAGAATATCGTATCTTTCTTCAAGGCTTACGGCTCTGTCAAAAAGATTGTTTTCAAGGTAGTAGTCATAAATCGTTTCAAACACGCCGAATGGTGACGGATAATTCTTGAACAAGTAGTCCATACACCGTTTAAAATCACCGCTGTTATAGTATTTTTCAAAAAGGTCCTCAATATATTTAAGCTTTATAAGTTCATCATAAGAGATAAACTCATTTTCCATAACCTCATACGGTGCTTTGGATTTATATTTATAGCCGAATTTTCCTTCCTCTTCCCTTATTCTTGAGCCTTTAAGGAGCTTTAAAAACCCAAGCTGAAGCACGTGCGGACGAAGTGAAATCACTTCGTCAAAGGATTTTCCGAAGCTTTTATAATCCTCGTGCGGAAGCCCTGCAATAAGGTCGAGGTGAATGTGGATTGTCCCTATTTCAAGGAGTGCCTTTATCTTGTCCGCAATCGCTGAAAGCGGAATGTTTCTGCCTATTTCACGTAGCGTATCGGGATTTGTGGACTGAACACCGATTTCAAACTGAATTATACCCTCGGGGGCATTTTTCAGTACATCAATAGTTTCATCGTCTATAAGATTTCCTGCAAGCTCAAAGTGAAACTTTGTCTTTTTACTGTTTTCTATAATAAAACGGAAAATCTCCCTCGCTCGTTCTCTGTCGGCATTGAAAGTGCGGTCAACAAATTTCACAAGGGGTACTTCATTTTCGATAAAGAACAGCAGTTCTTCTTTCACTCTGTCAAGGTCAAGATAATCCACACCGCCACTTCTGCCCGAAAGACAATAACTGCAACGGAAAGGGCAACCCCGCGATGATTCGTAGTAGATTATCTTGCTTTTATAATCGCGGATTGTCTCATCATAGCAAAATTCATACTCATTAAGATGCCCCGGTGCTGACAAGGGAGTTTCCTTAACATAATTTCCTGTTCTGTAGGTGAGCGACGGACAACTGCCAAAAGTTTCCCCATTTTCAAGGGCATTGAGAAGTGCTTTCATCGGCTTTTCCCCCTCCCCGCGGATTATAAAATCCACAAAGGGGTTGTTTTCCAGAATTTCTGCACTATCATAAGAAACCTCGTGTCCTCCGAGGATAATTTTTGTATCGGGCGATACTTTCTTAAGGCACTCGGCAATATAGAGAATTTCATCAATATTCCATATATAGCAGGAAAAGGCAACCACATCTGCCCTTTCCTTGTAAATTGATGCAATTATGTTATCTGCATTGTCATTAATGGTGTATTCCCGTATGACAGGAGAAAAATCCTTGCAATACTTTGCTATTGACCGCAGGGCAAGGTTCGTATGTATGTACTTTGCATTAAGTGCAACAAAAAGTATTTTCATAAAAATTATCCTTTGATATAATTTACGAGCTCCGCAATATCTTCTCTGTTTGAAAAATCACCGTCTGCATCGCAAAGCTCAATAAGCATTTTTTCCATTTCAGATGGGTTTTTCTTCCCCTGCATTATTTTTTTGAGGCTTTTAAGCGCAGTTCTATGTACTAACGACAGTTCATCCATTTTCATTTTGCCGAGGAAATTGAAAAGTCTGACATTTTCAGGCACACCGCCTTTGAAATTCTTTTCAATCACATAAGTATCATAGTACGCACGACAATCAAGGGGCGTTATGCCCGTTGTATATACGGCAATTTTCTTATCTTTGAGCTTATCAAGATTTTTTGTAATAAGGCTTACACCGTTTATAACCTCGGCATAAAGTCCACCGCCGTAGATGATTGTGTCATACTCTGAAAGTTTTTGTGCGTTTATATTTTTGGCATCTACCGCTTCGCAGGAAAGCTCCTCCGCTATCCACTCGGCATAAGTTTTCGTGGAACCGTATTTTGTTTTATAGACAACTATTGCGTTCATTTTTAATCTCCTTATTTTTCACGAATAAACTCAAAATGCTCTCCGCCATTTACTGCGGTATCTCCTGCTCCCGTCATAAGAGGATTTCCATCCTGACAAAGCGACCAATAGCTTTGGTCTATGTCATAATCTGCAGTCATTCCGTTAACCTTTTTTATATACAAGCCGTAAGGCCCTTCTTCCCCTTCAATAAGCTTATGTTCAAGGAGCGCATCTTCAAGGTTATTCTTGTCGGTTTTTATGGTAAAGGTCACACTTTTATCTTCTGCCTTTACTTCAATCTCGAAAGTTTTTGCACCACTTCCGAAAGTTGCATCTTCATTATATATTGCATCGTCCCATAATGACGGAGCTTTTGTCTCTTCTTTTTTACAGCCTGACATCGAAATACATAAAAGTAAAATACAGATAACGCATACTGTTCTTTTAATAATACGCACTTTTTTCATAATTTACTACACCCTCTCAACATTTGCACTTATTATAGCAAAACTTTGCACTATTTTCAACAAAAATAATTGACAAAATATTTCATTTAGAGTATAATCAATTTGTATTTCGAAATACTAATTTAAAACCTGGGGTGCTGACCGTAAGTCGGCTGAGATTAAGTGTGTTGCACTTTGACCCATAACCATTACAGTACGTAATGGTTGAACCTGATTTGGATAATGCCAACGTAGGGAAAATAACGTGTTTTCTTTTTGTCCGAATCATATTATTTGATTCGGACGTTTTTATTGGTATTATTCCTTATTTTAGGGGACATTCCAGGCAGAACGCAGTTTCCGCGAAGCGGCGTGTGTGTCCCCTTACCTTAGAAAGGAGTAATAAAATGACAACAAAAAAAATCACAACAAGTGCGCTTCTTATTGCACTTGCGACGGTGCTTATGTGGGTATCAAAGCTGATTCCCGCACCGTGGATGCAAGGCGGAAGCGTAACTATCGCATCAATGGTGCCAATTGTAATGGTGGGTATTATGTACGGCAGTAAATGGGGACTTTGCGCCTCTGTTGCCTATGCCGTAATACAGATGATGTTTGGCTTTTACCCGCCACCAACGCAAACCTTTATCAACTTTGTACTTGTAATTCTGCTTGATTACATAATTGCATTCGGCGGACTTGGTCTTTCGGGAATTTTCTATAAAATCACAGGAAAAAAGAAATTTTCCGCACCACTTTCCGCGTTTATCGTAACCTCTCTCCGTTACGTGTGTCACATACTGTCAGGCATACTTATATGGGGAGTTTATGCAGAAGAAGGACAGACAGTCCTTGCCTATTCCCTTATCTACAACGGCAGTTATATGATACCCGAAATCATAATCACAACTGTTGTAACAGGAATTATTTGCAGAATGAAAATTTTCAAAACTCAATAACATAAAAGGTGGGTAAAGAAACTCGATTTCTTTACCCATTCTTTTAACCTAAAATTTGAAACTCAATCGCAGGATTTTCCGTATGAACTCTGTCAAAAATCCTTATAATATCTATCATATCATCTTTAATTTCATTTGCTACTTTTTCTGTT
>JAZRTB010000091.1:0-62556 GCA_045651805.1 Clostridia bacterium | reverse complement strand
GGAAACATCTTCAGAATATCCTCTTGAAGAGAATATGACATTCCAGGTTGATAACTTTATTATGGGTGACGGCTTCGGATGCAGATGGGAAATCGGTGCAGCTATCACTAAGGATGGTTGTCACAAGATGACAGATTACCTTAACAAGGGTCTTATCGAACTTGGTTTCTAATAATCAAATTTCAAGTACAAAAGCGGCGGACATTTTATGTTCGTCGCTTGAGTGCAAATTTGGAAGAGGAGGAAAAAGTGATGAAAATCAATCTCAGAGAAGAATTCTTTACTGAAAAAGAATTTGTTCTTGCAGAAAATAAATCTCTTCGTGCGATTGCATTCCGTTATTCAACAGGTGTTGCCGCACTCAAGATTGAAAATGCAAAAGGATACTTTATTATTCTTCCTTTCATGGGACAGCAGCTCTGGAGAGCTTCTTTCGAGGGAAGAGACCTCGGAATGAAGACTACATTTGCGGAACCCGTTCCCAATGTATCTTTCCTTCAGACATACGGTGGATTTTTGTATCACTGCGGTATCAGCTCAATCGGTGCTCCTGATGCAGACCATCTTCAGCACGGTGAAATCCCCAACATCAAATATCAGACAGCATATCTTACTGTTGATGAAGATGAGAAGGGTGCTTATATGGCAGTTGGCGGCACTGTAGATTACAATGTTGCTTTCACACGCAGATATACATTCTCTCCCTGCTGTGCTCTTTACGAAGATGCTACAGTTATGGAAATAGATGTAGAACTCAAGAATCTTCGTGAAGTTCCTATGGAATATGCTTATCTTTGCCACATCAACTTCGCTCCTATTGACGGTGCAAAGCTTTACTACAATTCAAAGCTTAAGACTGTTCACAGAGGCGTTCCCGCTGATATGGCAGAAGAAAAGAAAGCAAAGCTTATAGCACATATGGATGCTCTTGAAAATGACATTTCGGTTGCAGATGTTGTTGGTAAAGAGGGTCAGTTCTATGAACCTGAAATCTGCTGTACAATGATGTACGAAGGAAAAGAAGGTCATACAATGCAGTATGTAGAAGGAGAAGGCGCATGCTACGTTAAGCATGATGTTGAGGCTCTTCCTTATTCAATCCGTTGGATTTCCCGTACAGGAAACGAGGACGCTATGGGTATGGTTCTTCCTTCAACTTGCGAACATCTTGGTTACGCATATATTAAGGAACAGAATCAGATTAAGTATCTTGATCCTAAAGCTACACTCAGTTTTTCAATGACTGTTGGCTGGATCAATGATTCAAAAGCAAAAGAAATTAAGACTATGCTCGGTAAATAATAAAATCCCTGCAAAAGATTTGAGTTATCTTTTGAGGGATTCGGGTATTTGATAAAAACAAAGATTAATAATCCTGCAGGATTATATGATTTTTGTTTAAAAGGAGGATTTTAAATGTTTAATTCAATGAGAGGAATAACAAAGTTCTGCAACTACATTTGTGGAGCTATTACTTTGGTGTTTGTTGTTTTCTTGTTTTTACCCTTCTGGGAAATAGGAAATAAAACACAGTCAATCTGTCAGTTTATCTGGATAAATGCATCAGATAAGGAAGTTCTCAGATATTTCCGCATGCAGCTTGCAGGTCAGGATGCTAATGTAAACCTTATGGCTGCTTGTTGTGCAGGTATGCTTCTTCCTTCAATTGCAGGTGTATTTTTGAGCTTCACTAAGCCTGACAAGGGTAAGCTT
Source organism: Clostridia bacterium (assembly GCA_045651805.1). Classification (GTDB taxonomy): domain Bacteria; phylum Bacillota; class Clostridia; order UMGS1883; family UMGS1883; genus UMGS1883. The sequence continues at coordinate 60,843 of JAZRTB010000091.1, read as the reverse complement.
ACTGTAGTTCCTGTAATCGGTGCAGTTGTTGGTATTGTTACATACCTTACTAATTCTGTTTATATGCTCGGTACAACCGTTACTGTTCAGCTTGTTCTTTGCGCACTTATTATTGTTGCCGCAATAGTAACATTCATCTTTGATATCAAGAAAGTTAAACAGGAAGCTATCGGTGGTAAATCAACACCTGCAGACATCGCTGCAAAGGTTGCAACAATCAGAAGCCTTACAACAGAAGTAACTGCAAAGAAGGGTAGTATTGCTATTGCAGAAACTAACTTCAACAAGCTTCTTGCGTATCTTAAGGATGACGATGCTGAATGTAGACTCGCAGCAGCAGAAATGCTTGGAGGAACTTCTAAAGAGGTTGCTTTCACACACATCGTTTACCTTCTTAAGATTGAAAAAGACGAGGCTGTTAAGGAAGCAATGAAGAATGCACTTATCAGCATTAAGGCAAATATTGGTGCATAATTAAATTACCTTATAAATTACAGGTCAAACTTTGAACGGATACTTACAGAGTATTCTTTTGGAGATTGACCTGTTATTTTTTTGAAAAGACGGCTGAAATAGTGGATCGAGTTAAAACCAAGTCGTTCGGAAATTTCTGTTACGGAGAGTTTATTCTGTCGGAGAAGTGCCTTGGCTTCTCTTATTTTTAATGCATTTATGTAATTAAGTACAGTTGTTTTGTATTCGCTCTTAAAGTCTTTACAAAGAGTGGTTTTATTTGTTCCGAAAATAAAGCAGATGTTATCAAGAAGAATTTTTTCAGTATAGTTTTCGGTAATATAATTATGGATTGCTTCGAGCCTGTTCTGCTCACGTACTTCGCTGTTTTGAGAGTCCGGATTCTGCTTGCTTCCGCGAATCAGAGAAATAAGAAGAGCTTCAAGTTTTAGTTTTATCATCTGGTCTGCTCCAAAAGGGAAATCTTCTCGTCTTTTCATTTCGGGAAGGTTGGGAAGGTCGTAGGGAGGTGCATATACGCTCATTCCTTCCTTCATGGCATCAGCAATCATTTTTTTCTGCTCTCCTGAAAGAGTTACAGGATTATGTGATAAACTTTCAAGCTCACTACAGTTACATTCGAATCCTATCACGATAACGTTTGGAGCGATGTCTTCGTCACAACTGAGGGAATGCATTTCGTTTGGACGATGAATTATTATCTGATTGTCAGAAACTGGTCCGCTGTAGTTTTCTGCATTTACAGTAATGGAGCCTCTGTCGCAGTAAAGCAGTTCGCAGAAATTATGGGAGGCAAGAGAGGTGTGGTACTGATTAGTGAATTCAAAATAGTGAATATTTGCAATTCGTGAAATTGTAACAGGTTCGATAAATGACTTAAGCGTATATTCCATATTAATCACCTTTGTTATAAAATATTTAACATACTTAATATTGTACAATTCTAACATATTGTTACTTTGTTGTCAAATAAAATGTTTCTGTTTGTCTGCATTTTGAAAAAACGGCACTTTGTCAAAATTATAATAATTTAAAAAAGAAAAAGAAAAATGAAGAATTTGCCTTTATAATGCGGATTTTAAATATTTTTTAGCTTTTTTTTTAAAAAATTTAGAAAAATATATTGACAGCGAACAAATGTTCTGTTATATTATAAATACGAAGCGAACAAATGTTTGGAGGTATTTATATGAGAACAAGCAGTAAATATAGAAGACTTATAAGACAAAGGAAACTCAGAAAGCAACGTAGTGTGGCATTTCTTGTGTTTATGATGGTAATAGTAATTGCTACAGTTGCTTTTTCAAGTAACTCAAACGACGAGAATAGTGTTGTTCCTGTTGTAGTACAGCGTGGTGATACTATCTGGTCAATTGCAAAAGAGTACAAACCGGATGGTGTAGATATCAATAGATTTGTTTATGAGATTTCTGCAAATAACGGTATTAAGGATGGAAATATATATTGCGGACAAACTATTTATGTTCCGGTTGAGTCTTGAAATTGATGGGATGTAAAGAAATTTACATCCCATTGTTTATTTTCCCATTGCAGTATTTTAAATTGTCTGATATAATATAGACGAAAGCGTGGGAAATTTATGATTACAAAAAATGAATTATTAAAACAGCTTAAAGCGTTTGATGCGAAAGGGAATCCCGTAATCGTTCACACCTCGTTAAAAGCTGTCGGTGAAATTGAAGGCGGGGGAGAAACGCTCCTTGATGCACTTATTGAGTACTATGCAAAAAATGGCGGAATACTATGTGTGCCGTCACATACATGGAAGAAGCTCTTCCTTGATCTTAATGACAGCTATAGCTGTATCGGCGTGCTTCCTTCTCTTGCAGCAGCGCATCCCGATGGAGTACGAAGCCTTCACCCGACACATTCTATGGTGGTTTTCGGTGAACGTGAAAAAGTGGATGAGTTCGTAAAGAATGAAAAATTTGTGGATTCTCCCACTCATCCGGATGGTTGTTACGGAAATATTTTCAGACAGGATGGATATGTTCTTCTTGTCGGTGTAGGGCAGGAGAAGAATACCTGTATTCACTGTGTTGAAGAGATGCTTGAGGTTCCTGACCGACTTACTGATGCTGGAATTTATGCTGATATTATTTACAAGGATGGCACAAGAGAAAAAAGGCATCTCAGGTGGTTTGATCCGATTATTCCTGATGTATCTGTTAACTTTGGTAAGTTTGAGCCTGCATTCAGGCATTTCGGCGTAATACAGGACGGTACTCTCGGTGATGCGAAAGTTCAGTTCTGCCGTGCCGAAAAAATGAAAGAGGCGCTTACTGTGATCTACGGTAACACAGGTGGGAGAGAAATTCTTGCAGATAATGCTCCGCTTGATGAAAATTTGTATAAATAGGTGAAAAGTATGAACGAAAAATGTATTCTTGATGAAAATAAACTGTGTAATGATTGTGGCGAATGTGATAAATGTGATCTTGACAGTAATAAAGTTTGTGATAACTGTGGAAAGTGCATTGGTCTTGATGCAGACAGTCGTGCGATTGAAATTGAAGATGTAGTTTTAAGAAAATAGTTTTAAAGTGCGCAACCGGTAAAGTTTTATATCGGTTTGTCGCACTTTTTTCCTTTTTTTGTTGCACATAAAGAGATTTTATGGTATAATAACTATGTATAATTATATTTAAAAGGTGATATGATGGAAACTATAAATATCCTTGGAGTTAATGTAAGCAAAATGAATATGAAAGAGGCTGTTAAGTATGCGGAGGAACTTCTCTCAAAAGATGGTCTCAGTATGATTTTCACTCCCAATTCGGAGATTTTGCTTTATGCATCCAATGACCCTGAATATACAAAGGTGCTTAACAGCGCCGATATGATTGTTCCTGACGGAATCGGTGTCGTTTACGGTGCCAGACTTCTAGGGGACAAGCTTGAGGAAAGAGTGGCAGGTTATGACCTTGTTGTAAATCTTTTCCCGCTGATGGCAGAAAAAGGGCAGTCTGTGTATCTTCTCGGTGCGAAACCCGGTGTTGCGGAAACTGCTGCGGAAAAGCTTGCAGAAAAATACCCGGGTCTTAAAATCGCAGGTACGCATGACGGATATTTTAAGGATGCAGACGACGAACAGGTGATTGAGGAAATCAACAAAACTTCACCTGACTTTCTTATGGTTTGCATAGGTTTTCCCAGACAGGAAAACTGGATATATAAATATAAGGATAAGCTTAATGCCCGCCTTGCTATCGGTGCAGGTGGCTGCATAGACGTTTTTGCGGGAAATGTTCAGCGTGCTCCCGAGTTTTATTGCAAGCATGGTATTGAGTGGCTTTACAGACTTATAAAGCAGCCATCAAGGTTTGTGCGTATGCTTGCACTTCCGAAGTTCGGATTAAAAGTTCTTTTTAAAGGAAGAAAGTATCAGAAACAGAAATAAGGAATTTGATTTATGCTTGAGTTTAAAGAAATATCCTCAACAGATTTTATAAGATATAATAAATACAGAGAAAATGACCCGTCAAATGCTTCGGAAGGTGTGTTTTCGACACTTTACATCTGGAATGACTACTATAACCTTGAATGTAGTGAGAATGGTGAATTCTTCTTTCTGCGATTCAATATCAAAGGAAAGGTACCGTCGTACTTTTTCCCGATAGGAAATGGTGATATAAAAAAAGCAATAGCTGATCTTGAAGAATATGCTTCTTCAAGGGGTGAAAAGCTTGCGTTTCGTCTTGTTTCAAAGAAGAATATGGAAGCTCTTGTGAAGATTTACGGAGACAGATTTAAAGTTAAAGAGTCACGCGATTCTTTTGATTATGTTTATCTTACAGAAAAAATGATATCTCTTTCAGGAAAAAAACTTCATTCAAAAAGAAATCACCTTAATTACTTTTTTGAAAATTATCAATATGAGTATTTGCCTGTAAACGACAAAGATTTACTTGAAGAATGTGCGTGTAAAGCTTATGAACTTGTCGGAAATAAAGAGAAGAATAAGAATCCCTTTGAGCTGGGTGCTATGGAAAAGTATTTCAGGCATTATTTTGACTTCGGGCAGAGTGGTTGTGCTGTAAAAATTGACGGAGAAATCGCGGCGATGAGCTTTGGCGAAAAGCTGGATGATGATACTGCACTTATACAGATTGAACTTGCAGATGATAAGTTCAGAGGTGCTTATCAGGCAGTGAATAAGCTTTTTTGTGAAAATAAGTGGAGTGAATTCCGCTATGTTAACAGAGAAGAGGATATGGGAATAGAAGGGCTTAAAAAAGCTAAGATGAGCTATCAACCGGAGTTCCTTGTGGAAAAGTATTATATTTGGGAGGAATAGACATGGTTTATATTTTTCTTGCAGACGGATTTGAAGAAATAGAAGCACTTGCACCTCTTGATATTATAAGAAGAGCAGGTATTGATGTAAAGACTGTCGGTGTTACCGGTGACTGGGTTACAGGTGCACACGGAATAACTGTAAAGGCAGATATCTTGCCTGAAAGTATCAATCACGATATAATTGACGCGGTTATCCTTCCCGGAGGACTTCCCGGCACGACAAATCTTGAAAAGGATGAAAGGGTGCAGTATGCAGTTGCATATGCGAATAAGCATAAGAAACTTATATGTGCAATATGTGCCGCACCGTCAATACTGGGTCATAAAGGGCTTCTTGACGGAAAAGAGGCAACTTGCTATCCCGGATTTGAAGACAGCTTCGGTGGAGGAAAGTATGTTAAAAAGTCTGTTGTAAAGTCAGATAACTTTATAACTGCTAACGGTATGGGCTCTGCATATAAATTTGGTTTTGAAATTACTGCCGCCCTCACCTCTTGGGAAGTTGCAGATAAAATCAAGGCACAGATACAGGAGTAATATAATGAATCAGGATTATCTCGACTCGCTTATTCCGAAGCGAAGTGAATTGCTTGAAAATTTAAGAAAGAAATCCGCTCTTGAAGAAAGCTATGCACCTATAGTGCAGAAATCAACAGAGCAGCTTATAGTAACGCTCTTGAAAATACTGAAGCCAAGGCGTGTGCTTGAAATAGGTACGGCAGTAGGTTACAGTGCGATTTTAATGGCGGACAATCTTCCCGAGGACAGCACTATTGTTACTGTTGAGCGTTACAAAAAACACGCAGATATTGCGGTAGACAATGTGTTTGAGGCGGGATATGAAAGAAAAATCCGCGTCATAGAAGGTGAAGCGGCGGAAGTTCTTCATTGGCTTGATGAGGGATTTGATTTCGTATTTCTTGATGCGGCAAAGGGTCAGTATATTGAGTTTTTGCCGGATATTATGAGAGTTCTAAATAAAGGCGGAGTTCTTCTTTCCGATAATATCCTTTATCACGGAATGGTTGAGGATGAGGATAAAATTGAACGAAGAAAAATTACTATCGTAAAAAGACTTCATATGTATCTTGAAGAGATAATGAGTAACGAGAATCTGACAACATCCATCATACCTATCGGCGACGGTGTTGCGCTTTCCGTTAAAAACAGTTGAAAGGGAATAGACTATGCATAAGGTTGAACTTCTGGCACCTGCCGGAAACTTGTATAAACTTAAAATTGCTTTTAAATATGGTGCGGATGCTGTTTACATAGGTGGAGAATGTTTTTCTCTCAGAACTGCAGCAGATAATTTTACTCCTGAAGAAATGAAGGAGGGTATTGAATATGCTCACGCCAGAGGAAAAAAGGTGTATATAACTGCTAACATCATTCCTCACAACCGTGACCTTAAGGAAATGGAAAAATACTTTAAGGAAATATATGAAATGGGTGCAGATGCAGTAATTATTTCTGATTTAGGCGCATTCAATATCTGCAGAAGAGTTGCACCGGAACTTGAAATTCATATCAGTACACAAGCGAATAACACTAACTATGCTACAGTTCAGTCATGGTATGACCTGGGGGCAAAGAGAGTTGTTCTTGCCCGTGAAATGACACTTCAGGAAGTCCGTGAAATTAAGGACAATATTTCAAAAGACTGTGAACTTGAGGTGTTTATGCACGGTGCAATGTGTGTATCCTATTCAGGCAGATGTCTTTTAAGTAATTATATGACTGCCCGTGACAGTAACTATGGTGCTTGCAGTCACCCTTGCAGATGGAACTATGCGCTTATGGAAGAACAGCGTCCCGGTGAATATATGCCCGTTTTTGAAAATGAGCGTGGAACTTTCATAATGAACTCCAAGGATTTATGTATGATTGAGCACCTTCCCGAACTTATCGGAAGCGGAGTTCTTTCTCTTAAAATTGAAGGAAGAGTAAAAAGCGAGTATTATGTTGCCACAATTATCGGTGCATACAGAAAAGCTATTGATAAATATTACGAAAATCCTGCGGAATATAAATTTGATTCAAAGTGGTATGACGAAATCAAAAAAGTAAGTCACCGTGACTACTATACAGGTTTCTTTTTTGGAATCCCCGATACAGGGGCACAGATTTACGGATCAAGCTCGTATATCCGTGAATGCGACCTTATCGGAATAGTGCAGGATTATGATGCGGAAACAGGTCTTGCTAAAGTAAGCCAAAGAAACAGATTCTTCCTCGGTGATGAAATTGAAATAATGCAGCCCGGTGAAGATTTCTTTACACAGAAAGTAGAAGTTCTCAAAGATGAGAATATGAATGATATTTCCGTTGCAAATCACGCGGCGATGACTCTTTATATTAAAACAGACCGTCCCGTTGTGAAGGATGCAATGCTTCGTCAGAATAAGAAAGCCGAGTGATAGAATGAGAATACTTGGAATAGACCCGGGAATCGCAATTGTCGGTTACGGAGTCGTTGATAAAGAGGCTAACAGATATAAAACAGTCGCTTATGATGCAATTACCACAAAGGCACATACACCATTGGAGGAAAGATTACATCTTGTTTATATGGGCGTAAGTCAGGTGATTGATATCTATAAGCCTGATGCTATGGCAATCGAGGAACTGTTTTTCAATAACAATGCAAAAACTGCTCTCACAGTCGGTCAGGCGAGAGGTGTGATAATTCTTGCGGCGGTACAGAAAAAAGTGCCGATTTTTGAGTATACACCTCTTCAGGTAAAACAGGCACTTACCGGTTACGGCAGGGCGAGTAAAGGTCAGATTCAGCAGATGATGAAATCCATGCTCGGGCTTTCGGAAATTCCCAAGCCTGACGATGTTGCCGATGCTCTTGCAATAGCCGTATGCCACGGTAACAGTATGCGATTTAATTCAATTAAACAGTATGGAGGACTTGTGTTGTGATATCCTTTTTGAACGGTATATTAGCTGCAAAAAATGAAAATGGCGTAATTATAGACGTTGGCGGAGTTGGCTACAGTGTAAGTATGCCCATCAACGATATTGCGAAAATGGGAAATATAGGGGACAATGTTAAAGTTTTTACTCATTTTCATATGAGTGAAAATATGGTAGGTCTTTTTGGTTTCCTTACAAGTGAACAGATTGATTATTTCAATAAATTGATTGCAATATCGGGAATAGGTCCGAAAGCGGCAATTTCCATATTGGGAACTTTGTCTGTGCAGGATCTTGCATTTGCCATTATTGCAGAAGATGCTAAAACAATCAGTCGTGCCCCCGGTGTTGGGCCGAAGGCGGCACAGAGAATTATCCTTGAACTCAAGGGCAAGATTGATACACAGGAAGCGGTCGGTGCTCCTATGAGTATGCAGGGAAGTGCTCCCAATATTTCGTTGAGAGCTGATACGGAAGCCGTAAATGCTCTTATCGCACTTGGTGCTTCTCCATCGGAGGCGCAGAAAACCGTTATGCAGATAAGTGCAGACGGTATGAGTACAGAAGAAATTATTAAAGAAGCTTTAAGGAGAATGTCAAATGGAATTTGATGAACGTATAATTTCAACAAGGCAGCTCGAAGGCGATACAGATGCGGAATACTCCATCCGTCCGAAAACAATGGACGAGTATATAGGTCAGGATAAAGTCAAGGACAGCCTTAAAATCTACATAGATGCGGCACTTCAGAGACATGAAGCACTTGACCATTGCCTTTTATACGGACCTCCGGGTCTTGGTAAAACAACGCTCGCTTCGATTATAGCTAATGAGATGGGCGTAAATATCCGTGTTACAAGTGGTCCTGCCATTGAAAAACCTATGGACCTTGCGGCTATTCTTACAAATCTTGGTCCTCAGGATGTTTTGTTTATTGACGAAATTCATCGTCTTTCAAGAGCAGTTGAAGAAATTCTTTATCCTGCGATGGAAGACTTTTCTCTCGATATTATTATCGGTAAAGGACCAAGTGCACAGTCTGTAAGACTCAGTCTGCCTCCTTTTACTCTTGTTGGTGCTACTACAAGAGCAGGTCTGCTTTCAGCACCCCTTCGTGACAGATTCGGTGTTATTTCAAGGCTTGAACTTTATACTAAAGAAGACCTTACAACAATTGTTACTCGTAGTGCACAGATAATGAATGTTGATATTGCTCCCGAGGGCGCGGCGGAAATTGCATCCCGTTCAAGGGGAACGCCCAGAATTGCAAACAGACTTCTTCGCAGAGTGCGTGACTTTGCACAGGTTATGGCTGACGGAAGAATTACGAAAGAGGTTGCGGATAAGGCACTTAAAATGCTTGAAATTGATAATCTCGGACTTGATGCAACTGATAAGAAAATGATAACTTCGATAATAAATACCTTTGGTGGTGGTCCTGTTGGGCTTGATACTCTTGCCGCAACAATAGGCGAGGATTCCTCCGCTATCGAGGATGTTTATGAACCTTATCTTCTTCAGCTTGGTTTTATTAACAGAACTCCCAGGGGAAGATGTGTTACAAGGCTTGCATATGAGCATTACGGGATACAGGTTCCTTCCGGAATGAACGGCGGGCAGATAAGTTTTGAATAATGTTACAAATTTGTTACAAATTGTTGCGATAAAAAGGAATTATTCTACTTATTGTCGAATAATGTCCTGAAAAGAGGTGTAACCGTGAAAAAACCGATACTTTTTATTATGCTGATGCTTTTTATGCTTTGTTTAGCGATAAATGTCAGTGCGGAACAGCTTTATTATAATGACGAATATCATTATTATGATGCGGGCGAAATAGGGATGATTGTTAATGGGGAAAAAATTACGGGACTTCCTATGGCACCTGTTATAATAAATGATTATACAATGGTTCCTGTTCGTGAACTTTTTGAAACTATAGGAAGTGAAGTTATCTGGCATGATGATACCTGTAGGGTTGAAATCAGGGATAACGGCGTTTCCGTGTTTGTGAAAATAGGCGACAGAAATGCTTATATCGGGGACAAACTTACGGTTATTGAAGAACCGCAACCTCTTCCGATGTTGATTGGTAAAGATCCTTCCTTGCTTAAGACCATGGTACCTGTAAGATTCATTGCAGAAAAACTCGGTTACAGCGTAGAATGGGATAACGACGCAAGAACAGTTATTATTGAAACTGAAGAGGACGACTCAGATCTGATTTTCGGAGAAACCGAGCCTGAAGAAGGTTACATCCCTGAAGAAGAAGGGGTGTTCGGAAGTGTGACTGTTGAAAGTGACAGTAAATATGACTATGTTTACATAGCAACTTCCGTTGGAATTTCTCCCAAAGTTACAAGATATACAAGTCCTGAACGTATCGTGTTTGACTTCCCCGGGGCTGAATTTATCGGAAAAGGCAAAACGATAGAGCTTGACGGTAATAGTGTCGGTCAGGTAAGATATGCAAATCATGACGACGCGGCAAGGCTTGTGCTTGATATAACCGACAGTACACAGGCGTTTATAATGTCAAGTGATAAAGGAATCCTTATAAGAGCAGAGAAAACTGCTAATGACAGCGTTGTTTACGATGCATTTGCGAAGCGCGTATACTTCAATAAATCATATGCAGGCAGCGGCAAGAAAGAGACTAACGGTTACAAGGTGACTTTTACAAACCTTAAGCTTAAGAGCCAGACGATAAAAGTCAAAGACGGTATAATTGATGAAATTAAAATTACTGCAACGACTACAGGATGTGTGGTTCTGGTAACAGGTAGTGATAAGTTGACGTATACCGCTGAAAAAGGTTTTTATATGTCTGATAATCCTGTTCCCGACATAAGTCCGGATACTGATATAAAAGTAGACGGAGAAAAATGTGTTGTAATTGATGCCGGCCACGGTGGTGATGACCCGGGAGCCATAGGCTATGACAGTTCCGGTAAAGATATTGCTCATGAAAGTGAAATAAATCTCGCTATAGCGTTACTTGTGGGTAAGAAACTTGAGGCAGCAGGAGTTGACGTTATTTATACCCGTAAAAAGGATAACTATATTTCTCTTGCAGAACGTTCCGAAGTTGCAAATAATTCAGATTGCGACTTGTTTGTAAGTATACATTGTAATTCTATAGTTAAGCCTGAAATAAGTGGTACGCAGGTTTATTACCACCCGATTTCTGAAGTTGGTACAGAGCTTGCGGAAAACATCTATGATAATATCGTAGATCTGACAGGACTTGCACCTAAGAAAACGCAGAATGGCTCACATCTGTATGTTATCCGTTCTACAGTATCACCGGCAGTTCTTGTTGAAACAGCCTTTATAAGTAATGAGAGCGACAGAAAATATCTTATGAGTTCTTCAGGGCAGGAAACTCTGGCAGAAGCAATTTACAGAGGTATTATGGAAACTCTTGATAATATGTAAAAATAAATATAAACACCGCTAAAACAGATGTTTTAGCGGTGTTCGCATAGGGATTATTTGCCCAAAAACCACGATTTCGGTTCTCCATCCGAACTTATGATTTTTGGGGTGCGAAGCAGTTTTAGAATAGATATTTTTGAGTTAAGACATAGCAATAAAAATCGCGTAATACGTCAGTATTACGCGATTTCGCTTTAGCGGGTTTCTTTTTGGTTAATTATTCCGGTTTGAAAGAACTCTTAAGAGGTGCTGTACGGTTAAATACGTTGCCGTCTTTGCTGTCACGTGTATAGTAACCCATTCTCACAAACTGGAACTTTTCATCCTTTGCATCCTTGAGTGAAGGCTCACCATATGCAGTAGGATAAACGATAAGTGAATCAGGATTGATGAATTCGTCAAAGTTGTCATCTTCAAGAAGGGTGGCAACATTTTCTTTGTTAAAGATATTGTCGAACTGATGAACGGTGAAGGGAACAGCAGTTTCACGGCTGAGCCAGTGAATATTGCCTTTAACCTTTCTGCCGTCGGTGGGCATTCCGTTACCTGTTTCAATATCAATAGAGCAAAGAAGCTCTGTTACGTTTCCGTTTTCATCGTGAAGCACTTCGTCGCACTTCATAATGTATGCACCCATAAGACGAACTTCTCCACCCGGTTTAAGACGCTTGAAGCCGGGGATAGGCTCTTCCATAAAGTCAGACTGTTCAATATAAAGCTTGTTTGTGAAAGGAACCTGACGTGTGCCGAGTTCTTCCTTCTTGGGATGATTGGGAAGGTCAAAATATTCAACCTTATCATCGGGGAAGTTTGTGATTGTAACCTTAAGAGGCTCAATTACTGCTACACGACGCTGTGCGTTTTCATTAAGTTCTTCACAGATACAATATTCGAGAAGTCTGATATCAGCCATACTGTTTGCCTTTGCGACACCGCTTCTTTCAATGAAGTCGAAAATAGCGGTAGGGGTATAGCCTCTTCTGCGGAGACCCTGAAGGGTTGGCATTCTGGGGTCATCCCATCCGTCAACATAGCCTGTTTCAACAAGCTTACGAAGATAACGCTTACTCATAACGGTATATGTCATATTAAGACGTGCAAATTCATACTGATGAGGCTTGTGCTCGAATCCTATGTTTTCTGTAACCCAGTTATAGAGGGGTCTGTGGTTTTCAAATTCTATTGAGCAAAGAGAATGAGTAATATCTTCAAGAGCATCCTGAATAGGATGAGCGAAGTCGTACATAGGATAGATGCACCACTTATTACCCTGACGGTGGTGTTCAACATGGAGTATGCGGTAAATAACGGGATCACGCATATTCATATTGGGAGATGTCATATCAATCTTTGCACGGAGTGTTCTTTCTCCGTTCTGAAATTCGCCATTGCGCATACGCTCAAAAAGGTCAAGGTTTTCCTCAACACTTCTGTTGCGGTAGGGACTTTCCTTACCGGGCTCTGTAAGAGTACCACGGTACTGTGCCATTTCTTCCTGACTGAGATCACACACATAAGCCTTTCCGTCGCGGATAAGCTTGCAAGCGTATTCGTAGCACTTGTCAAAGTAGTCGCTTCCGTAGAAAATACCGCCTGTAGGATCTGCACCCAGCCAATGAAGGTCGGCTTCAATAGCTTTTACAAACTCGTCATCCTCTTTAACGGGGTTTGTATCGTCATAACGGAGGTTGAATAAACCGCCGTATTTTTTTGCTGTCTGTGAATTAATCCATATAGCTTTCGCACTACCTATATGAAGATATCCGTTAGGCTCGGGAGGAAAACGTGTGTGAACACCTGTCTCGCGTCCTGCCGCAAGATCTTCATCAATGATTTCGTGAATAAAGTTTGAGTAACCTTCCTGCATAAATCTAACCTCCGATTTATCTGTGATTTAAGTCAATATAGTCTTCACGTCCGAATACGTTCTTGTATGCGGGACGGATAATTCTGTCTGATACCATAATTTCCTCAAGACGGTGTGCACACCAGCCTGAAATACGGCTCATCGCAAATATAGGTGTATATACTTCAGCGGGAATATTAAGCATCTTATATACAAAACCGCTGTAGAAGTCAACATTGATTGCAAGGTCTTTATGCTTACCGGTGATTTCGGTGAAGAGCTCTTTCGCATTCTTCGCAATAAGGTCATACATATAAAGCTCGTCTTCCATACCTTTTTCTTTAGCGACAATTCCTGCATTTTCACGAAGAAGCGTTGCACGGGGGTCACTCTTTGTATAAATCGCATGTCCGATACCGTATACAAGACCTGTATTGTCATAACCCTGCTTGCGGTAGATTTTGATAATCTGCTCACGAATCTGTGCTTCGTCGGTAATATCGGTTACATTAGCTTTGATATAGTCAATCATACCCATAACCTTGGCATTTGCACCACCATGTTTAGGTCCTTTAAGAGAACCAACCGCAGCGGCAATTGTACTATATGTATCCGTACCTGTAGAAGAAAGCACGTGAGTTGTGAATGTTGAGTTGTTACCGCCACCGTGTTCTGCGTGAAGAATAAGAGCAAGGTCAAGAAGATGTGCTTCCGCCTGGGTAAACTCGTTATTCTGTCTCATAAGGTAAAGGAAGTTTTCAGCTGTGGAAAGCTCCTCCCTGGGTACGTGAAGAACAAGGCTCTTACCATCGTAATAGTGACTCTTTGCCTGATATGCATGAGCAATCATGCAGGGGAAGCGGGCAATAAGCTCAAAGGACTGACGAAGAACATTCTCAACGGAGATATCGTCGGGATTGTCGTCGTATGAGTAAAGAGCAAGCACGCTTCTTGCAAGCTTATTCATAAGGTCCATACTGGGTGCCTTAAGAATCATATCTTCAGTAAAGTTTGCGGGAAGTCTGCGCATCTGACCGAGATAATCGGTGAACTGCTTAAGCATATCTTCATTGGGAAGCTTGCCGAAGAGAAGAAGGTATACAACTTCTTCAAAACCGAAACGCTCGTCAGCCTCGCAACCTGCTACGATTTTATTGACATTTATGCCTCTGTAACGGAGAACACCTTCGTCGGCAACTTTTTCGCCTTCGTCAAGGACGTAACCGTGGGCGTCGCCGACCTTTGTAAGACCTACAAGGACACCGCTACCGTTAGAATTACGAAGACCTCTTTTTACGCTGTATTTGTTATACAGATCGGGATCAATTGCATAAACTTCTTTTGAAAGTTCGCAAAGTTTATGAAATAAAGCATCATTGTTTTTCATTGTCATCAACTCCAAATTATAGTTGCACACCATTATAACATAAAATGTATATAATTTCAATAAAAAAGTTCTATTTATTTGAAAAAATTATAATTTTATTATAGAGGGTGATTTTTTTGAAGCGTATTCTTTTTCTGATTTCATATTGCATAATCGCGGCACTTGTTGTACCGCTTTGTGTTTACGGAGTGATTTCAATCAGAAAAGGCAGTGCGGAGAAAGAAAAAATGCCCGAAAATACGTCGACTGACGTAATTGATGTTTATTTTCACAATGAGGGGAAAACATATACTCTCAATCTTGAAGAATACCTGTGCGGAGTAGTTGGTGCGGAGATGCCGGCATCCTTTGAAACGGAGGCACTTAAGGCACAGGCTGTTGCCGCAAGAAGCTATGCTGTATACAGAAAAGAAAATCCTTCTCCGGATCATCCCGATGCGTGTGTTTGCACAGATTATACGCATTGTAAAGCGTACAAAGAAAGTGAAGAGCTTGCTTCGGCGTGGGGAAATAATGCAAAAGAGAATCAAAGAAAAATAAGTCAGGCGGTTTTTTCTACAACGGGAGAAATATTAGTGTATAACGGGGAAGCGGCACTTGCAGTTTTCCACTCACAGTCAGGAAACGGAAGAACAGAAAATTCCGAAGATGTATGGGGAGGAGATATCCCTTACCTTGTAAGTGTGGAAAGCTACGGGGATGAAAAAGCTCCCGGTTATAATTCGAGCGTAACAGTACCTTTTACGGAATTTAAAAATACAATCGAAAAGAATGTCAGGGGAATTACTGTAGGATCCATTTCAGATATTGGAATGATTGAAAAGAGTGAAGGGGGAGCTGTAAAAAATATTGAAATAGGGGGCGTCAGGATAAGCGGTAAAGATATGCGGAGCTATTTTAACCTCAGGAGCAGTAATTTTTCTGTTGCACCGGAGGGCGACAATATTGTTTTTTCTGTGACAGGGTACGGTCATGGAGTCGGAATGAGTCAGTACGGTGCAAATGCAATGGCGAAAGATAATAAAACGTATAAGGATATTCTTAAGCATTATTACACAGGTACGGAAATTGTATCAATGCAATCTTTGAATAATGGAGTTTAAACACAGAATCTGTGGCAATAATAGGTAATGAAAGGCGTGATTAAAATGAGAAAAATGCAAACAGGTCTGATAATTGCAATTATTGCATCGGTGTTTTTTGTAAGTTTTCTTGTGGGCAGAGCGGCAGTTCTTAAGAAAAGTGCAGAGGAAGACAAGAAAGAAATGTATAACGGATTTGCGCCCATTCCCGGTCATCACGAGAAAGAAGAGGAAATCAAAGAGGAAACGGAAAAGGTTGTTAATAAGACAGAGAAAGTAAAGGACTACAGAAGTGAAACAGTTTCTCCTCCCGAAAAACTTCTTTTTCCATGCGGAACACAAGTATCAAAGGAATATTCGCAGATAGCGGTTTATTCTGAAACAATGGACGACTGGCGTGCCCATACGGGAACTGACTATGCGGCGGACCTCGGAAGCGAGGTCGTCGCTGCGTGGGATGGACAAGTTACAGAGGTTTATAAGGACAAGCTGTGGGGGCATACGATTGTTATAAAGCATCAGGGTGAGTTGGAATCTGTATATAAAAATCTTTCTCCTGAAATATTTGTTGAAAAAGGACAATTGGTAGAGGGTGGACAAGCTATTGGCCTTGTAGGAAAAAGTGCCGACATAGAAAGCCTTGAAAGTCCGCACCTTCATTTCGAATTATTTTACAAGGGAACAGTAATTAATCCGATATCCTATGTATACTGATCCTCATTGAATTATTAAAACAACCGCTTGTAAAACGAAGCTTTTACAAGCGGTTGTTTTAATCTGAATAAAAATATTTGTGATATTTTGTATTGACAAATTATGCTTTTGTTAGTAAAATAGTTATGTTGTTTTTATGTGCTGGCGTAGCTCAGTCGGTAGAGCAGCGCATTCGTAATGCGGAGGTCGCGTGTGCAAGTCACGTCACCAGCTCCAGGAAAGACTGCATCAGATGATGCAGTCTTTTATAATTTTGATTTACTACGGAAAATATATATCAGGAGGGTATTATTATGGTATCAGAAAGAATGTATGACCTCGGCAGTCGTCGCAGTGAAATCCGTGAGTTGTTTGAATACGGATTAAAGAGAAAGGCAGAAATCGGTTCTGAAAATGTATATGACTTCAGCCTCGGTAACCCCAGCGTTCCTGCGCCCGAATGCGTAAAGGAGGCACTTGCAGACCTTGTTTTAAATACTGATCCCGTAATTCTTCACGGCTATACATCGGCACAGGGCGCACCTGACGTTCGTAAGAGCTGTGCAGATTATGTTAATGCTAACTTCGGTACAAATTACACAGGCGATAATTTCTATATGACAGTAGGTGCAGCGGCATCACTTACAATTTCTCTTTCTGCAATCGCAGAGGATAAGGGGGAGGTTATTATCCTTGCTCCGTTTTTCCCAGAATACACAGTATTTATTACACAGGCAGGTATGACCCCTGTAATTGTTAAATGCCGTGAGGAAGATTTTCAGATTGATTTTGATGCCCTTAAAGGAGCAATCAACGAAAACACAAAGGCAGTTATAATTAATTCTCCCAATAATCCCTCCGGAGTAGTATTTTCTGAAAATACAATTAAAACTCTTGCCGATGTTCTTTCCGATGCACAGAAGAAGTACGGCAAGGATATTTACATAATCGCTGACGAGCCTTACCGTGAGCTTGTTTATACAGAGGGCGTGACAGTTCCCTTTGTGCCGAACTACTATAATAACACAATCGTGTGCTACTCATTCAGTAAATCACTTTCGCTTCCTGGTGAAAGAATAGGTTACGTACTTGTTCCCAACACAGCAAACGACTGGCAGACTGTATATTTTGCAGTTTGCGGTGCAGGAAGATCCCTGGGTTTTGTATGTGCACCCAGCCTTTTCCAGAGAATTGTTCCCAAGTGTATCGGTAAAACTGCAGATATTTCTATCTATAAGAAAAACCGTGATATTCTTTGTGATGCTCTTGCTGAATACGGCTACAAGGTAGCACAGCCTGACGGTGCATTCTATCTTTTCGTAAAAGCAATGGAAGAAGACTCCCGTGCATTCTGTGAAAAGGCAAAGAAGTATGAGCTTCTTATAGTTCCTGCAGACAGCTTCGGTTATCCCGGTTATGTAAGAATTTCTTACTGCGTGTCAACGGAAATGATTAAGAAAGCTCTTCCGTCCTTTGAAAAGCTTGCAAATGAGTATAAATAAGAGGTAAAGGTCATGGAATTAAAAGGCTTAAAAATTAATTTTCTTGGCGACAGTATAACAGAGGGTGTTGGTGCAAGCTGTCCCGAGAATGTATATCACGCTGTTTTAAAACGTGAGGTGGAGCTTTCCGAGGCTCGTAATTACGGTATCAGCGGAACAAGAATTGCAGTTCAGCACCCCACAACTAAAAGGGAATGGAGCGAAATCGTCGATACACATTCATTCTGTGAAAGATTTCACGAAATGGACGACGATGCAGATGTGGTTGTAGTTTTCGGTGGAACAAACGACTACGGTCACGGTAGTGCCCCCATAGGTAGCTTTTCAGACAGAACCCCTGATACTTTTTATGGTGCTTGTCATTATCTTTTCAGTGGACTTGTAAAAAAGTATATAGGAAAGACAGTTGTTATTATGACTCCTCTTCACAGATGGGCTGAACTTAATGTAGCAAAACTGCCCGTAACTGCACCATACTACAACCTTAAAGGATATGTTGACATCATAAGGGAAGTTGCAGAATATTACTCGCTTCCCGTACTTGATTTGTTTAAGGAAAGCGGTATGCAACCTGAAATTCCCGAAATAGCGGAAAAGTATCTTCCTGACGGACTGCATCCGAGTGATGAGGGCAATAAAGTAATTGCGGCAAAATTAAAGTCGTTTTTGGAAAGACTGTAAAAAAGAAGTGAGTGTAAAAATTTTTACACTCACTTCTTTTTATCCAAGCATTACATCAAGTAACATCATTACTGCGAATCCTGATATAATTCCCATTGTTGAAAAATACGGATGTTCGTCACGGCTTTTCTGACATTCAGGAATTAACTCGTGTACCGCAACAAGAATCATAGTGCCTGCAGCGAAGGAAAGGGCATAAGGAAGAATCTTTTGGGCATATACTACTAAAAGAGCGCCAATAACACCTGCTACGGGCTCAACCATTCCCGATGCCTGACCGAGAAAGAAGCTTTTCTTTCTTGAATATCCTTCTCTTCGAAGAGGGAGGGATACTGCTGCACCTTCGGGGAAATTCTGCAGACCTATCCCTACGGCTATAGTGATTGCACCCATCAGAGCTTCAGTATCCATTCCTGCATTGCCGAGAACCCCGAAGGCAACGCCTACTGCAAGTCCCTCGGGAATATTATGCAAAGTGATTGAAAGAATAAGCATTATAATACGGCCTATTCTTTCTTCTTGCTTTTCTTTTGTTCCGCTTATTTTGTTGCGTGAACGGGATACAAGTTTGTCGGACAACCACATAAAAAGTGCACCGCATAAAAAACCTACGGAAACAACAATGTAAGGTGGGAAGGAGGAAAAAACTTCAGCTTTTTCTATTGCAGGTTGAAGCAGTGACCAGAAACTTGCCGCTATCATAACGCCTGAAGCAAATCCAAGCATAAAATTCAGAGTATCTTGTCGCGGAGATTTGAAAAAGACAACTGTTGCGGCTCCCAGAGCTGTAACAAGCCATGTTCCGAGAGTTGCAATCAGAGAAAGTAAGATACAGTTATCCATAATACACCTCCGATTTATTATATACAAATGGATAAAATTGTGTGAAAACGGATTTTATAAGAAAGTGCAGTTGACTTTTTCGTGAAAAAAGTATATTCTATATTATGGTGATTTTTGAATGATTAAGAAAATAGTTTTATGGATACTTGTTCTTTTATGTATGGGAACAATTTTCAAATTTTCTTCACAGGTTGCAGAAGAGTCAAAGAAATCAAGCTCAAAAATTGTAACGAAGGTTGTTGAAACTTTAAACATAAAGGAAAATCTTACAGAGGCTCAAGAGGAAGACTTTATAAGTGACCTGACGTTTGTGGTGCGTAAAGGTGCTCATTTTACAATATATGCATTGCTCGGCATCTTTGTTTTTCTGCTTTCACGTGAATATAATATGACGGTAAAAAAATCTGTAATCGTTGCTGTTATTGTGTCGATGTTGTATGCCTGCAGTGATGAATTTCATCAATGTTTTGTTGAAGGGCGTTCAGGGGAGATACGTGATGTTATAATTGATACTTGCGGGGCTTTTGCAGGAAGTATGCTTGCATTGCTCGGCAGTAAGGTTTTAAACAGATTCAAAGCAAAATTAAGGAGGAAACATAATGAATTATAATGCAATCTATAACGAATGGAAAAATTTTGACAAAATGGATGCTGAATTAAAGAATCAGCTTCTTGAAATCGAAAATAACGATGCGGAAATTGAGGACAGATTCCATAAATCGCTTGATTTCGGTACAGCAGGACTTCGCGGAATTCTCGGCGCAGGTACCAACAGAATGAACGTGTACACGGTACGTCAGGCAACAGCCGGTCTTGCAGAATATATCAAGAAATCGGGAAATATAGAAAAGGGAGTGGTAATTGCTTACGATTCCCGTATTATGAGTCCTGAATTTGCTCTTGAATCTGCAAAGGTTCTTTGTGCTAACGGTATAAAGGTTTATTTATTTGAGTCTTTAAGACCTACTCCTGAATTAAGCTTTGCCGTAAGACATCTTGGTTGTACTGCCGGCATTGTAATTACTGCGAGTCATAACCCTGCAAAATACAACGGCTATAAGGTGTATGGTGAAGATGGCGGACAGATGGCGCTTGAAGCCGCAAATGCAGTTACGGAAGAAATAAGAAATATTGATATGCTTTCAGGTGTAAAAACTATTGACGAAAAAGAAGCTGAAGAAAAAGGACTTCTTGTTTATATCGGCGAAGAGGTTGACCGTGAGTATCTTAATTGCGTATATAGCCGAAGAGTAAACCCGAATGCCATCGCAGATGTTGCGGATGATTTCTCTGTTGTGTATACTCCTTTCCACGGCAGTGGTAATGTTCTTGTTCGCAGAATTCTTGATATGTGCGGACTTAAGAATCTTATAGTTGTAAAAGAACAGGAAATGCCAGATGGCAGATTTCCCACAGTTAAAAGCCCCAACCCTGAAGATAAAGAAGGTTTTGCAATAGCTATTGAGCTTGCGAAAAAGCACAATACGGATTTAATCATCGGTACAGACCCCGATAGTGACCGTGTTGGTATCGTAGTACGTAATGGTGAAGGTGAGTATGTAACCTTTACGGGAAACCAGGTTGGTGCGCTTCTTACTGACTACATTCTTTCACAGCATAAAGCGGAGGGAACTATGCCCGAAAATCCCGCAATTATCAAATCTGTTGTTTCTACGGAAATGATTCGTCCTATTGCGGCAAACTATGGTGCAGAAATGATAGACGTTCTTACAGGCTTCAAGTTTATCGGTGAAAAAATCAAGGAATTTGAAGAAACCGGTTCAAACAGCTATGTATTCGGATTTGAAGAAAGCTACGGTTACTTGAGCGGTACTTATGCCCGTGACAAGGATGCGGTTGTTGCGTCAATGCTTATAGTTGAAATGGCGGCATGGTACAAAAAGCAGAATATGACTCTTTTTGATGCTATGGAAAATCTTTATAAAAAGTACGGTTATTATGTTGAACGTGGTATAAGCATCTTTAAGGAAGGCGTAGACGGTCCTGAAAAGATTGCCGCAATGATAAACAAAATCAGAAATAACTGCCCCGATTCTCTTGGAGGGCTTAAGGTTGATGCCGTAAGGGACTATACAACCGGTGTGATAAAGTATTCAGACGGTACGGAAAAGAGTACAAATCAGCCTAAAAACAATATGCTCTATCTTGAACTTGAAAACAACAGCGGATGGATTGCAATCCGTCCCAGCGGTACAGAACCCAAGCTTAAGCTTTACTTTGGTTATTGTAATAAGGAAAAAGATACTGCTGAAAGCGTAATTTCAGAGTTGATGAAAGATACAGAGGAAAAAATGAATGGTTAAATTTTTGAAAGCTTTTATTCCTGTTTTTTTAACAATATGCCTTTTTACCTCATGCACAAAATCTCCCGATACAGAGAAAACTCCGTTGAACAAGGAAAGAATCAGTCAGATTGTATCAGAAAAATCTGTTGATGAAGCGGTGGAGGAAATCATTTCGGGAATGACTCTTGAAGAAAAAGTATATCAGATGATGTTTGTTACACCGGAGGATATCACAGGTGTAAGTGTCGCAGTTCAGGCAGGGGAAGCTACAAAGAAAGCTATTGAACAATATCCTGTAGGCGGTATAATTTACTTTGCGCAGAATTTTGAAAATCGTGAGCAGACGATGAAAATGATTCAGAATACGCAAAGCTACTCAAAAATCCCTCTCTTTATAAGTGTTGATGAGGAGGGCGGAAGTGTTTCGCGTCTTGGCAGGAATTCTGCAATGGGGACAACACTTCATCCGTCTATGGCAGAAATCGGTGCAACGAATGAACCTCAGAATGCCTATGACACAGGTACAGTTCTCGGTGCGGAGCTTAAAGAACTTTGCTTTAACGTAGATTTCGCTCCCGTGGCGGATATCCTTTTGAGTAAGGACAATGTTGAAACAGGCACACGTTCTTTCGGAAGTGATAAGAATGTTGTTTCTTCGATGGTATCGAATCTTGTAAGCGGACTTCAGGATAATGGTGTTAGTGCAACTCTTAAGCATTTCCCCGGTGCAGGTGCAACGACTACAGATTCCCATAACGGATTTTCGGAAAACCCCCGCACTATCGACGAACTTCGTGAAACAGAGTTTCTGCCCTTTAAATCGGGTATAGATGCAGGTACGGATTTTGTAATGGTGTCACACCTTACTCTTACAAATGCAACCGAGGAAAAGCTTCCGTCGTCGCTTTCAAAAGAAGTTGTTACGGATATGCTTAAAGGTGAGCTTGGATTTGACGGCATCATAATCACCGATTCTTTCCGTATGGGTGCAGTTGCAGACTTTTACACTCCCGAAGAGGTGGGTGTTATGGCGGTAATGGCAGGTAACGATATGATTCTTATGCCGAAAGATTTGGTGAAAACTCACGCTGCTATCATTGACGCTGTAAAGTCAGGCAAAATAAGTGAAGAGCGTATAAATGAAAGTGTGCGAAAAATTCTTAAAATGAAAATTGAGAACGGATTATGGAATTAGAAAAAATGGTGTTCTGATTTAATGTCAGAACATCATTTTTTTGTTGCTTTTTGATTTCAAATGTGATAAAATACAATTTATGGTAAATTAATTTATAATTATGAAGGGATGAATAGTATGAAAAAACAGATTTTAAGCTTTGTTCTTGCTGTTATGATGCTTTTTGCATCCTTTGTGGTTCCTGCTTCTGCAGAAATTTACGAAGGTAAATTCGGTAAAAGCCTCCAATACAGTCTTGATACAAAAACAGGTGTTCTCACAATCAGCGGTGAGGGACCTATGACCACAAAATACGGTAGCGAGCCGTGGCGTAACTATGAAGGAATGTTCACTTCCGTTGTTATTGAGGAGGGTGTAACCACCATTTCCGAATCTGCTTTTGCGAAAATGTACGATATTGAATCTGTTTCTATTCCGACAACTGTCGGCTATATAGAAACATGTGCATTTTCCAATCTTTTCAATCTTCAATACGTTTACTATGCAGGCACAGAGGATGCATGGAACAAGATTGCAATTGATAAAGAAAATGATTCTTTGCTGGATGCAAAATTTGAATTCGGTAATAAAGAAGGCGGTCCTACAGGCAAAGTTATCGTACAGATGGACTTTGACCATGGTACACAGTATGTTACCTATGGATCAAACAAGTCTGTTTTAAAAAATAAAATTTATGGCGTTGTCGAAGGTGACGATTATGCAACAGGCTTTGAAATCGAGTTCCTTACCGAACCCGACTTTTATACGCTTGGTCTGCAGACACTTACAATTCGTCCCATTCTTCCCGATGGATATGTTCTTGGCGAAGGTGTCGCAAGTACCTACACATACAAAATTTATGTGAGATACGGCGGCTCAATGAACGGAACAGGAAGTTGGAGCATTCAGAATGGAGAGCTTGTTCTTTCAGGCTATAACTGTGCAATGCCGAACTATGACAACAACGAGTCCTCTACCAATAAAGTTCCGTGGTATGAATACCGTGATCAGATTACAAGATTTTCTATGTATGGTTTCACAACATTTGGTACGGATGTTTTTGAAGGCACAAATATAGCTTTTGTATCAATTCCTAATGAAGTTATATCTATAAATGCCCGTGCATTCAGAAATATGCCTTGTCTTGAATCTGTATCTTACTACGGGAATTCAAACTTTACCTGCAGCGGAGATTATATAACAAATTTATCAAATACGCAGATTTTTCTCTACGCTGACAAAGTGTATGTAGGTGAACATATAATTCCTGAAGGTATAAATTACATTAGCGATTATGCTTTTGCTGACAGTAATATAACTTCAGTAAAAATTCCTTCAAGTGTTACCTATATTGGTGAAAACACTTTTGCAGGTTGTGATAATCTCACTATCAAGGCAAAAGCCGGTAGCTATGCATATAATTATGCAAAAGAAAAAGGATTTAATCTGGTTACAGAAAAAGAAACATTGGCAAGGATTATATGGCCTGACGATATAGAAATAAATCTTAACGAAGAATATGAATTGCCCACAATTGCATATGCACTTACTTCGGAAAATATGTTAGTTGAGCTTCCTGTTGTTTTCAACGGAAATACCGATGTTCCAACTGATGTAATCGGAACAAATACAATTTACGGCAGTCTTGTTCTGGGTGACGACTTTATTCTTGCAAACGGATATTCAACAGAGTTTTCTATAGATATAATAGTTTTGCCCTACGCAGGCGAGTGGGACAATTTAAGGTGGGAATACGACGGTGCCGGTACCCTTACTATTACAGGCAGCGGTGAAATGGGTGAATTCCCCCAGTTTATGAAGTCATTCTTTGAGGACATTACTACAGTTAATCTTCCGGAAGGTCTTACAAGCATCCGCGATGAAGCATTTTTCGGTATGACTGCACTTTCAGAAATTGATATTCCCGAATCAGTAACATCAATTGGCAGTTGTGCTTTTGAAAATACTAAAATTACTTCGCTTCACATTCCTTCAGGTGTTGAGGAAGTAAATATAGATGCATTTGCAGGCTCAATAATTGAAGAATTTACTGTAAGTGAAGATAATCTCTACTTCTCTGTAGAGGATGGCATCCTCTTTAATAAGGATAAGACCGTACTTGTTTGCTATCCTCCTTGTAAGGAAGGCGAAGAATACACAATTCCCGAAAGTGTTACAACCATCGAAATAGGTGCTTTTGTCGGATGCGAAAATCTTAAAAAGCTCAATATTGGTGAAAATGTAACCATGATGGAGGAATGCGGTCTTGAGGGTAGTGAGATTCTTATTGATGCACCTGCAGGCAGCTATGCTCTTGAATATGCAAAAGAAAATAATATTAAATACTATGAAAAACCTGTTATCGTAGCAGATGAAACAAGCTGGGGAGTAACATGGAATCTGTACTCCGACGGAACACTTGAGTTCATTTGTAACGGAGTAATCAGCGATTATTGGTCTACTATGTGGGAAAAACAGCAGGCTAATGTTACAACAATCAGAATTGCAGAAGGTGTAACATATCACAAAAGTGATAAGGTAATATTTGAAAGTTTCCCCAATGTTAAAACTGTATATATTCCGTCTACCTTTACAGGAAGATATTTTATGTCAGGATGTCCTTCTATAGAAAATTTTGTTGTTGCAGAGGGTAATCCCAACTATTATGTAGGCGAAGACGGAAACCTTTATTACAGACAGTCAAACGGCTATAATTTCCTTGTATACTGTACAAACCGTACAAGTGACACATACACATTCCCTGAAGATATCAAGGGTGTTATGGGAGATGCGTTTGTAGGTGTTCCCGAGCTTAAAGTATTGAACCTTCATACAAATATGACAGGATTGGATGAAAGATATCTTTCGATGCCTGCACTCCAGGCGTTTAACGTAGCTGAAGGTAATACATACTACGAAGCAGTTGACGGTATACTCTATTCAAAGGGTAAGACAACGCTCTACAGAGTTCCCGTTTCTCATCCTGCGACAAGTATTGCGCTTCCCAATACAGTAACTACAATCGGACGTGGTGCTTTTGAAAACTGTAAAAATCTTGTGAGTGTATCTATGTCAGATTCTGTAACAGACCTGGGCTACTACACTTTCAGAAATGCTTCAAATCTTGAAACTGTAAGACTTTCTGATAACATTACAAGCATTGGCGATGAATGCTTTGTAGGATGCGAAAAGCTTTCATCAGTTAATATTCCTTCAAAAACAGAGTATATCGGGGAAAAAGCATTTGAAGGTTGTGAATCATTTGGTGGCGAACTGGTTATTCCTGAAGGTGTAACACGGATTGGAGCCGATGCATTTGCAGAGACTGGTATTACATCAGTAACAATTCCTGGAACAGTAGAGAATTTACAGCATCGTATTTTCTACAACTGTGACTCTCTTGAAACAGCAATAATAGAAGAAGGCGTAACATACATATACGGTAACATTTTCTGTTACTGCGATAACCTTAAAAACGTAACGCTTCCCACATCTCTTACAAGACTTGGAGAAGGCGTTTTTAAAGAATGTACAGGGCTTGAAACAATTACAATTCCTTCAGCATCTATAGGATTTGAAGCATTTAAAAATTGTGATTCCCTTAAAACAGTTGTTCTCGGAAACGGTGTAACATCAATTGCAAGAGAAGCATTCTATAATTGTCAGAATCTTGAAACAATAAACCTTCCCGAAGGTCTTACAAGAATTGAAAACAATGCTTTCAATTCTTGTGCTCTTAAGGAAGTTACAATTCCTTCAACAGTTACATATATGACGAACTATATGTTCAACGGATGTCAGGAGCTTGAAAGAATTACAATTAATTCTAATATTGATATTCCGGCAAATGCATTTACAGGACTTGGCTCATTGTATTATCTTACTATAAACGGCAGTCCTTCAAATATTGCGGCTAATGCATTTAAAAACTGTGATGCACTCAGAAGTGTTGAAATTCCCGCAAGCGTCAAAGATTTTAATGCATCTGCATTCTATAGCTGTGACAACCTTGAGAGTGTAACTCTTAAAGAGGGAACAACTTCAATTTCAGGTGCATTTACATCTTGCAGAAATCTTAGCTATATCTACATTCCCGATAGTGTTACTTCTATTGCTGACGGATGTTTCTCTGCTTGCCCCAACGTAACAATTGTTGCAAACAAGGACACTTATGCAGAAACTTATGCAAAGGAAAACAACATTAATTTTGAAGTAATAAAGGTTAAGATTGTCAAAATTGATCAGTATGAATATATTAATGATTACTATGAAATGAACATAGGAAGCTATATCTACATTCCTCACGGACGTCTTGTTGCAACAACAGAAAAGGGTGACCTTATCTATGTGAATGTAACACTCAGCGAAGAGATGGATACAAGCTACGCTCATACACAGGAAATTCTTGTAACAGTTGAAGTTCCTTACGGATACGAGCTTGCAGGTGGTATAAGAGAATCATTTACTATCATTGTTGAAACAATTGCAACATCTTTTGGCGGTGATTGCGGTAAAACAAAAGAAGATGATGTAGTATGGTCTCTTGAAAATACTATCCTTACAATAAGCGGTGAAGGAGAGATGGCAGACTACTCAACAGATAAGGGCTACAAAGCTCCCTGGAATGGAATGGCTAATGAAATCACACTTGTGGTTGTGGAAAATGGTGTAAAAAATATTGGTGCATATGCATTTTCAGATCTTTACAATACACAGCAGATTTCAATCGCAAATACAGTTTCTTCAATTGGAGAGGGTGCATTCAACAGGTCAGCTTTTGTTGACGTAATACTTCCGCCCCTTGTAACAGAGATTCCTATGTATGCGTTTATGGATTCGAATTTATCAAGTATTACATTCAATGGTAAAATCACAAGAGTTGGAGACGGTGCATTCTATGGCATAAAAGAAATGCGTTCAGTAGTATTTGCAGGTAGTGAAGAAGATTGGAATAACATCGTCTTTGAAGGTAAGGGTAATGACAGCGTTCAGCTTGCAAACGTTAAGTTTAAGCTTCCTTCAACTGCATCTTCTGTAAAAGTAGACGAAAAAGCAGGAACAGTTACTCTTGATGTAGCTATTCCCGAAAAGATTGTTGAGCAGGTTGCCGAAGAAGGAAAAGAGGCAAAGGTTCTTGTAATGGGTATGGGTGCAGATGCCCCGACTTTCAAGGACTATGACCTGACAGGTGACGATACTTCGCTTGACGGTGTTGAAGTAAGCGGTGAAGAAGTTACTACTGTAAAAGTATTTATCTGGGATGAAAATCTTCGTCCTCTTTCAGAACCTGAAATTATAACAATCCGTAAAATCGGTAAGTAATTAAAGGAAAAAAAGTCCGAAGTGCAAAAGGCTTTTAAATGCAAATTTTAGAAATAAAACAAGCTTAAAATGTATAAAAATCTTATTTTACCCGATTTTTATACATTTTAATCCTTTTGCTTTTTAGCAAACTTCACAGCGGAGTGTAAACTATAAAAAAATTGTGTTTTCATTTGACGATGGTGGAGAGGACTTTTACAGAGTAGCATATCCGATTCCTGAAAGATATAACCTGACAGGTGTTGTGAACATAATATTGATTTGGTGAAAAACGGTAATTGTAAATGAATTTAGATAAGAACAGATATTACATTGATATAATGTCTGTTTTTTTATTTCTGCTAAAAGTATTATCAAAAATGAAAAACAAGCAAAAATTTAATACTAATAATAAAAATAAACAAAAATTTGATAGACTTTAAGAAAAAATTGCTTTATAATAAAGTATATAATTGTGTGAAAAATATAATTCACAGAAGTTTCCTTTTCGTGAAAGCTCATTCAACAGAGAGAACCGGGGATACAAAGTCCTGATGTAAATACTGTATAGAGTGCTAATTTTGCTTTTAATGCAAATGATAAGGTAGATAAATAACTATTTGAAAGGCGGTTATATTATGGACAAAAAAATTAAAGTCGGTGTTATTGGTACTGGTCCCAGAGGAAGATATCTTTATGGGTTGCTGATTGATAATCCGAACGTTGAAGCATACGCTGTGTGCGATATCAATCCTGAAGCTCTTGAGGAATGCAGAAAAATGCTTAAGGAAAAGGGCGTGGAAAATGTTAAGTTCTTCAGTACAGATGAAGAAATGTATGAATCAGATGTTGAGGCAATTATTGTTGCAACACACGTTTCAAGCCATGCTGATATTTCTGTTGAATGTCTTAATGCAGGAAAACACGTTCTGTGTGAGATTCCCAACATCGCAAGTGATGAAGATGCAAGAAAGCTTGTTCGTGCAGTAAAAGCTAATCCCAAGCAGAAGTTTATGGTTGCTGAAAACTGTTGCTTCTGGGGTTTTGTTGATACATGGAAGAAAATGTATGAAGACGGACTTTTAGGTGAAGTTGTTTTTGCAGAGGCAGATTACCTGCACTCTCATCTGGAACTTAATCCTGACAGAAAATTGACATGGCGTTCATATCTTTCATCAATTACTTATCTCACACACGACCTCGGACCGCTCCTTTACATTCTTGATGATACTTGTGATGAGATTGTCGGATTCAGACCAGGTATCAATCCTATCGCAGACTGTCACCCTGCACCTCCGGATGGTGTTGCTATGATAAAAACAAAGAAGGGTACACTTATCAAGATTTATGCCGGTTTCGGTGTTCATCATCATTCAGGTCACGGCTACACAATGTATGGTTCAAAGGGTTCTGTTGAAACTCAGGCAAAAAAAGGTTTTGAAAACAATAATACATTCGCTCATCTTTCTTCTGTTCCCAATACTCATAACGCTATCGAAATTCCTGTTGACCGCGGTTATCCCGGTGCTTCTTCAGAGGGTCACGGTGGTGCAGATCCCAAAATGATGGATGCATTTGTAAATTGTATTATAAACGATACAAATCCGCCCCTTGACATAGAATTCGGTATAAATATTGCACTTCCCGGTGTTTATGCAGATTTGTCTGCAAATGAAAACGGAAAGATGTATAAGATGCCCGATGTTTCTTATTTTGAATAAAAAAACTAAAAAAGGTGAAATTTATGTGTCTGAATAATACAGATATCAACTGGATTACCTCCCTTCGCAGAGAAGAGAGTGAGTGGTGCGGTTATAAAAAAACATTTTCCGTTAACAAAGACGTGGAAAGTGCCATAATCCGTTTTGAATCTGACGGAGTATGTGCGGTTTTTATTAACGGGGAATTTCTCATAAGCGGAACGGCAAGATACCCCGAAAGAGTTAACTGTCATGAAATAACCTCGCGTTTGAAAAATGGCGAAAACAGTATTGAAATAGTAATTGGCGGTCATTATTTCCAAACCTTTGCAAAAACCACAAGAGAAGCACGTGGTTACTGGCTTAATCAGGCTGCACTTGAACTTATCATTGTTTGCAAAGACGGTGAGGAAATTAAAATACCTACGGATGACAGTTGGGTTGTAACAAATAAAGAAGAAAATACACCTGTTCTGCAGACAAGGCAGGTTACAGAAGCAGAATATGAAACAATGTGGAAAAATGCTCTTTTGTGGCAGGAAACGAAAAACTACGTTCCCGAGCTTTCAGACGAAGTTTTGAGTGTTGCAGGCCCAGAGTATGAAGCGTATGCTTTGCGTAAAACACCGGAAGTAATTTTTTGTGATAACATTGTTTCAACGAATATGACAGCTGACGAGGATGGCTTTAAATGTAAAGCTTCTGATGAAGAAGGCTACATTATTGCCGATATGGGAAGACTTGTTGTAGGATATGTTGAGTTTGATTACAAGGCAACCGATAATGTTGTGGTAGATTCAATGTTTGATGCAACAGAAAATCTTGAAGATTTCGAACTTACAACTTCGCGTGCCAAAACCGTAGAAAGACTTGAAACTGTAGAAACTCTTGACAAAAATAACGGTTTTTATCGTAATTTACGTCGTCGTGCTTTCAGATTCCTTAAAATCACCTTTAAAGGAAATACGGAAGAATTTTCAATTCAGTCACTTAAAGTGCGTTTGTGCTTGTTCCCCGAAACAGTAAAGGGATGGTTTAATTCATCAGATGAATTGCTCAACCAAATGTGGGAAATGGGTAAATACACACTTCACGTTAATAAGCATCAGGAATACGAAAGCTGCCCAAGAAACGAAATGCTGTTCTTTGCCGGCGACGGCGAGGTTGACGCTCTTATTGATATATATACTTTTGGTGATTGTAAGATGCTTAATACTTCTTTAAGTGTGAAGCATGATGAAACTGCCAACGGTATTTCAAACACTACTAAATTTAATCGTACCGTGTGGCAGTGGGATTATTTTGCATGGCGTATTATTTCAATATATGATTATTACTGCCATACCGGTGAAAAGGACTTTCTTGAAAGACATTATGAAGAAGCGGTAAACAATATTCTGTGGTATATTGAAAGAATGAATGACAGAAATCTGCTTTTCCAGACACCTGCTTTTCATTCTACCTGTAGTGCATCACTAATTCAGGTGGACTGGGCGTGCTCTGTGCACCGACTTGGTGAAAATGCATTTTTAAACTGTCTTCTTTACAAAAGTCTTGTGTGTATGTCTGAACTTGCAAATGCTATGAATGACCATAGAGCGAGTGAATGGTTATCCTTGGCGGAAAAAGTGAAAGATTCTATAAACACCTTGTTGTGGGATGACAATAAGAAATCGTATGTTGATAGTTTTGGCGATTATATCTGTCAGGATGCTAATGCACTTGCGATTGTTTTGGGTGTTGCAGATGATGATAGAGCAAATGCTGCTTTAAAATCCGTTAAAGAAAATCTCTGGACAGAGCACGGCTCTGTAATGGCAGATAAAAATCTCGGCTACTGGGTATTACGTTACGGAAATGCAACAATTTCCCCGATGATGTCCACTCACGAAGCAGTTGCCTGGTATAAACAAGGCAAGGCGGAAGATGCTCTTGAGCTTATTCGCAGAGTATGGGGTGATATGATCCGTAAAGGTGCCACCACGTTCTGGGAGTTTAACCGTAATGACGAGGACAGTAAGTGGGATGCAACGTGTCATGCGTGGTCAGCAGGTTGTACATATCTACTCAGTGCATTTGTTGCAGGTATAAGACCGACTGCACCATCCTGGAAGGCAATTGTTTTTGCTCCGAGACCTTGCGATATTGAACGTGGCTGCAGTGTAGTTCCGGCAACGGACGGTTTAATTGCAGTATCGTGGAATAAGGACGAGCAGGGAGTGACTGCATTCAGAATTGCTGTTCCGAAGAGTATAGATGTAACTGCAGACCTTCCTGAAAACAGCAGTATAGAAATACTCAGATATTAATAAGATAAAAAAGCATAAGTTAAATAGTTTGCGGTTTGAAAAATGTTGAATTATTTATGTAACGATTATATAGTATGTAATTTGACGATGATAGAATTTTGAAAAGAGGAGTTGAAATTTCATGAAAAGATTGTACAAATCAGTTATTTGCTTGATTCTGGCAATAACGATGATACTGTCTGGCTTTACATTTGTTTCCGCAAAGAACAACTATATGGATGTAGTTGAAAAGTATGTTGATACAGTTCTTGACGTCGGAAGAAATGTAAAAGGTAGCCCTTATCCGTTACTTTTCGTTGATGGAATCAACACTGTTACAAAGGAGCCTGTTGTATGGTATCAGGACGGTGAAGTGTATGTTCCGTCAAATCTTGCCAGCCAGCAAATATTTCTCAGAGTTCTTGACACACTCTCTGATGTAAAAGGCGACCCGAAATATGAAAACATTGCAAAGGAACAGCTTCAGTTCTATTTTGACAATCTTGCTGATGACAGCGGTCTCTTGTACTGGGGCGGACATCAGTGGATTGACAAAACCACCGGCAATGTTGTAGGTGAGCAGCCCTCACACGAATTCAAGGGTCATTATCCCTACTACAAGCTTATGTTTGAAACTGATCCTGAAGCTACAGAGCAGTTTATTGAAGCTATGTGGAACGCTCACATTAGTGACTGGTCAATTCTCAGCTTTAACAGACATGGTAAATATGACAAAGCCGTAGGAGAACTTTGGGACAGTCAATACGAAAATCCGGAGCCTTACTACAAAGGTGATGAAAAGGACCTTACCTTCATAAATGCAGGTAGTGACCTTATTTATGCTGCTATGATGCTGTATATGCATACAGGGGATGAACGTCCTCATATGTGGGCAAAGAGATTGTTCCAGCTGTATATGGATGCCCGTGACCCGGTGACAAAGCTTGGTGCATATCAGTTCTCACAGCTTAATGAAGCCGGCGGCGGCGACAGAGCGCAAGCACAGTTTGGTCCCGAGTTCGGTGAAAGAGCGCTGGACGGCAGAGTGTTGCTTAGTGCATCAACTGCTATTTACGGTCAGGCAATGCTTTCGTTTATGTATGCGGCAGAAAATACAAACGACACAGAAATGCTTAACTATGCATTTGAATGTCTTCGCGCGTTCTATACATATGCGTATGTACCGGAAGTTAATAAATTCACACCAATGTTTACTGATGGTACAAGCCTTCTTGGTTATGAAAGCCCCCGTGAAGGTTATTACGGAAACAAAGGCTATGTGTTTGATTACATAAATGTCAGCACAAGAATGGCACTTTCATCAAGTGTAGCGTGCAGACTTTCAAACGGTGATCCCTTACTCTGGGAAGGTACACGTAACGTTCTTAAAGGTTATGGTATGGGTGATATCGGTACAGCACCGGGTGTAGATGTTAATGTTGATCTGAATACCAACGTGGAAGATCCTGTCCTTGCAATGTGTGCTGTTGAGTTATACCACTATAACAGACATCCCGATTATCTTAAATTAGCAGAAAGAATCTGTGACAATATAGTTGAAAACAGATTCAAAGATGGTCTTTTCATACCTGATGAAACCCGTGAGAATGTAAAACTCAGCACTATTGAACCAATGGCTCTTATCGCTGTTGAGGCGGCAAGACAAGGAAAATTTGATTCAATAGATTATCTGTGTATCGGTGACGGCTACATTCACGGACCTTACGATGGCGTAGGACGTTCTTACGACAGCACCGTGCTTTATGGTACAACGATAAAAGATGTTGAGAGCGTAAGTGTTGAAAAGAATGATGTTACACTTGTTATGAATACTGAATCCGGAAGCAGTCTTAATGACATTAGCAGCCATTGGGCAGAAGATGTTATAAAACTGATGAATGCTAAAGGCATAATGAAAGGAACCGGTTCAGGATTTGAGCCTGACAGACAGATTACCCGTGCAGAATTTATTGCACTTTTAAACAGAGTTTTCTCATTTGATGAAAAAACGTATCAGGGTACTTTCAGCGATGTATATGCAAGCGATTGGTACGCGAATGATATTGCGACTGCATATGCTGCAGGACTTATTGACCCGAATATCTATAAATCAGGAGCATTAAATCCCAAACAGCCGTTGTCAAGAGAGGAAATGGCGTCCTTTATTGCAAAGGCTATGATGAGAAAAATTGAAGCAACATATACTTACAGCGGACTTGAAGCAGGTTTTGCCGACAGTGCACAGATATCAGACTGGGCAAGAGAGTATGTTGATATTTGCGTAAACTGGGGAATTATGGAGGGTATGACAGAAACTACCTTTGCTCCTGCCGGAACTGCTACACGTGCACAGGCTTGTGCTGTTATACAGAGACTTGACGATATGATTGAAAAGCCACTCGTGCCTAACGTAAATGCAGTTATTTTCCCTGAAAATGCAACTGATAAACGTATAAGCTATACCAGCAGCAATCCTGACATAGTTACTGTTGACAGCGACGGGTATATGTACGGCGTTGCTTCCGGTAATGCGACAATTACCGTAACTGCATCCGGAAAAACAAGTACTGTTAACGTAAATGTACTTCCTGCAGAAGATTGGATGCTTTCAGGTATATATATTGACGGTGTGCTTTTTGAAGAGTTTGATACCTTCAAAAAGGATTACGCTATTGACCTTGTAAAGGGAACAACTGAAATTCCTGAAATTACAGCAAAGAATCTGAAGGGCGAGAATGTAAAGGTTGACATCCCGCGTTCAATTCCCGGAACTGTTACAATCGGCAGTGGCGATAACGCATATACAATATCGGTAACTGCAAACGGAATTAACTATGCCGTAAACGAAGATTTCAGCATATTTGAGCTTGAAACTCCTGTTGACCAGCAGATGCATAATGACTGGCAGCTCAGAACAAACTCATATGCATACAAAGGAAAGACTGCACAGCTTAATGTTGTTCAGAATCCTCAGGACAAAAATAAAAAATCTGCTTTGATAGACCTTAAGAATGCAGCTCCCCAGGTTGACCTCAAAGTAAACTTCCCCAATGGTGCATATACTCTCGGTCCTAATGCAGATGATGATTTCCTTGCTTATGAAGTGACATTTATGCAGCCTTCTATCGGTACCGATACAAGTGTTAAGAACGCTATTTATCTTTACGATAATAAGAGTTCACAGGTAGTTGGAAGATTCCAGCTCATCGGTAGCAGTATTATGTTTAACGGAAACACTTCTTCTGTTAACGTAGGAACAATTACTCCCGGCAAGTTCCATAACTTAAAGGTGGTAATGAATAAGAAACTCAGAACTGCAGACATTTATTTTGACGGCAAGGTAATAGCTACTGATATTCTTATTGAAAGAGCTGTTACAGCTACATGGGTTGAACAAATAGTAATTACAGTTCTTGACCCGTCTGTTCAGATGTATGTTGACGAAATAAAGGTATATACAATACCTGAAAACGTTTATGAAGTACCTGTAATTGAAACAGGCAATGAGGATGGCTCAGCAGGTACAGGTCTTGACAAGCCCTTTACAGACGATTTCTCATCATACATATTTGGCAACCCTGTTAACGGAAACGGCATATGGACATCCAAAAACAATGAAGTTGTAGTAGGAAATCCTCCTCGCGGCGGATCGAAGAATGTCGGTATACTCATTCCTGAAATAGTTGACGATGCAGCTGTTGACTATACAGTAGATTCGAAATCATTTGGCAGAGTGACATTAGGTGAAAACGCAGACGACAAGAAACTTGTTTTTGAGTTTGATGTAATGCCCGGTAATGATACTTATATCAGTCTTCTCAGCGGAGATACCGGTTCAACCTACGCGTTCAGAATGTTCTTCCAGGGAAAGAACAATGTTGTTCATTGCAGCTATACTCCTGCCGGTGCAGCTAATGATACAGTTGTTTATGACAGACTTAACAGTAAACGTGTTTACAGAATGAAAATTGTTATAGATAAGCAGAAGCAGGAAGCGGATATTTATATCAATGACTCTATGCTTCTTAGTGAAGCACCTCTGTACGGAAACAGATACGGAGAAGAACTTTCGCTTTCCAGAATACAGATTGCGACCCGTACGGCAGGATCTTCTGAATTTTACGAATCACATAACGCAGGTTGGTTCGGAAACTTCAATATTTATGAAGAAGAAAATTATTAAAATTTGTGTTTTAAGGTGAATGCTATGAAGAAAACTATGCTAATTATCCTGGCAATTTTGTTGTTTGTCGGCTCTACAGGTTTTTCCGCAATGGCAACAGTTGAAGCAACAAGCTGTGTGTTAAAGGTTGAGGAGCATTTTGAAACAGATTGCGAAAACATATCGGGAAATGCTTTTTATCCTAAATGGAGAACTATTACTGGACTGAATGCTGCGAATGCGGATGCCGAAGGAACAAACGGTGAAAAAATAAGAGTGGAAGACGGTAAACTTATTATCCCCGGTGGAGTAAGAATAGGTGCTGAATTCAATATTGCTGCTGCAAATTATGACTTTGGTTTCAATAATCTTAATTCAGGCGGCAGACAAAAAGCTGATGAATATGCTTTTGAATTTGATGCGAAATTTACCGAAGACGAATCAATATATTTCCACGACGGCGGTACTTCGTACCTTAAATTAAGAAACAATATTTCTTTGTATCTTGACAGAAGCAGTGATGATGTTTATATTGATGCAAATGATGATGAATTTCATCATTACAAAATCATTGTAAGTACGGAATATTACGATGCAGCAGGTACGAAACTTGAATATGTACGTTCAACCGGAAAGTTGTATTACGAAAATGGCGATCCCGCTACAGCTAATACTATGTGTGTAAAAGCTGATGTATATGTTGACGGTATATGCTATGCTATTGATGAAACAACATCTACACCTTTTTCAAATCCCGGTGTAAGACAAATTAAAGGCTTTTCTGCGATGACAGAATCCGAAAAGGGAAATCTTGAAATTGACAACATTGAAGTTTATTATCTTGACGGAGAAACTCGCACAGATGTAACTTGCA
Source organism: Clostridia bacterium (assembly GCA_045651805.1). Lineage (GTDB taxonomy): Bacteria > Bacillota > Clostridia > UMGS1883 > UMGS1883 > UMGS1883. The sequence continues at coordinate 23,847 of JAZRTB010000091.1, read as the reverse complement.
CATTTAAAAATGCGTCAAATAAAACTTTATTTGACGCAGATGCAGAATCATTGAACTCGGATGGGAATACCCTTGAAGTTGAACTTCGTGCAGACGGTACACAGACTGCAGAGCAGAACGCTTCTGTGTTTGCGGTGCTCTTTAGTGCAGATGGAAAGCTTAAGGATGTTGCGATTGCAGACATCAATATTCTCGCAAACAGTATTCAGAAGTCGTCCGTAACAATTGAAGCACCGTTCTTTACCGAAGCGGATATTGAAAGCGACGACTACATCAGTGTGTTTGTCTGGGAATCAAATGAAAAAATACCATTTGCAGCTGAAAGAACTATGTCGGTTGCTGAATAATACCGATAAATTTCAGACGTAATTGCGTTTGAAGGCAATAGCGGTTTACTGAAATGGAGAGATAATATGAAAAAACTTTTAACCTTGGTTTTAGCAATAACACTTTTGTTTACATACTGCTACAGTGCTTTGGCCAGCGAAACTGTAATCCAAAGTGAAACTGCACCTACAGCCGTTCAGGAGGAAGCTTATGAAATCCTTAAGGCAATAGGTGTAATTGACGAATCTGATTTTACCGGCGGTAATATTTATATTAAAAGGGGTATGGCTGCAAAGCTTGCATTACGACTTTATAATATAACCGATGCACCGCAGCAGGAAACGGGATTTTTTGATGTACCGTCAAGCCATGCATTTTCAGGCTATATTTCCATGGCGAAAGACATGGGGATTATTAACGGTATCGGTGACGGAAAATTTTCACCTGAAGGCTTTGTGAGCTACGATCAGATAATTAAGATTATGGTTACTGCTTTGGGTCGTTACAGACAGGCTGAAAGCTTTGGCGGATACAGTAACGGTTATCTTGGTGCGGCTACACGTCTCGGAATTATAAAGAGATTTACAGTAAACGATAAATCAAAGCTTACTGTTTATGAAATAGCCCCGCTTCTTCTTGATGTGCTTGAAACAGAAATAGAAAACCCGTTACTTGAGGGCGATTATGGTAAAGAGACTCTTTTAAGCAGATTCTTTGATATAGAGAAAGAAAAAGGTATTGTTAATGCTGATTATTATATTTCCCGTATGGGAGAAAGTACTGCTAAAGCAGATATAATCCGTATTAATGATTATGATGTCAGAATAAGCGGGTATACTCCTGACCTTGTGGGTGAGAAGATTACTGCTTATGTAAAATACAACAGTACTGATATCCCTGAGGTTGTATGGTATAAGAAAAATTACGAAGACTCCAGAATTGTGATCGATTCTGCCGACATTACTGAAATGACAACAAATGTTGTTAAGTTCGATAATGATTCAGTATCAAAAACATTAAAAATTTCAGGTAGTGTTGTCATTAAAAATGGTGTGATTATTCCTGCACCGACTGATGCTGATATGAATGTGACAAACGGAACAGTAACACTTGTTTCTTCTGACACAGCGTCTTACGACACAGTAATACTTGAAGAATATCAGGATACTGTTGTTAAAACTGTTTATGATGAAGAAACGGTCAGTATCAAAAATACATTTACGGACTATGACGGAATAACTAAAAATAAAGTTACTGTTGATTTAGACAGTACATCTCCGAAAACCTTGCTTGTTAATTGGGACGGTAAAGATGTAACTATTGATGATTTTGAAGAAGACGACATTCTGTCTGTAGCTGTAAGCGATAAGCTTATTAAAATCGTTCGTAGTGAGAGATGTATTGCCGGACCTATAGAGTCAATCGGTGATGACTTTGTAGAAATCGACGGAGAAGTGATTAAGACAACATTTTCCGTTATTAATACAGACAAAACTCTTAAAACAGGGCTTGACGCATTGTTTTCAATTAATCACAGAGGATATCTTGTGTGGATTGGCGAAAGCGAAAAGCTTGGAAAGAATGCGTCACAGTACGGATACCTTGTAAAAGCAGGTATTATTACAGGTATGAAACATACGGTGCAGTTAAAACTGTTTAGCCAGTCAGGCAAAATGGTTGTGTATAAGGTTGCAGATAAAGTGATTTTTAACGGAATTAAAGACGATAGTATGCTTTTAGTTTCAACAACATCACCCCTTATCGGCAGTGATCAAAACGTGAAGGAACAGCTTATTAGCTTCAAGCTTAATGCCGATAACGAAATTAAAGAAATTTCAACCGCTGTTTACAGCGATGGTATGAGCGATAATGAAAGAAAAGAAACCTTTACAATAGACTATGTAAGCCCCAATGAAACAGAGAATATGATTGGTTCTCCTGCATATATGTTTGTTTCAAAGTATATCGTACGTAATTCTACATACGTGTTTACTGTTCCCGGTCATTATGATGAAAGTAATGAGGATGAGTACACAATTACTCCCGTAAGCAAGCTTGAACATAATGAACAATTCCCCGGTCTGGAGCTTTATGATATTGACCCTGACTCCAATGTAATCGGTGCATTTGTTGACAAGCGCTACACAACCGTTGTTTCATCTACCGGAGCGCTTTCAGTAACAGGTGTTGTTACGGGAAAAGGTGCAATGCGAGATAAAGATGGTAACTTTATAAATTATTTTGATATATACAGTTACAAGGGAAAGCTTGTAAGATACACCCTTGGCGAAGATCTTGAAGCTGAGTTTGACAAAGTAATTACAGACAGAACACAGGATGATGTGGCTGTTTATCAGAATAATGGTAAGGACCATATACAAGTCAGCGATATTGATGTCGGAGATATAGTTCAGTTTGAATCATCAGCATACGATGAAATTACTGCTATATCGGTGCTTTTCAGAGTTCATTCGCCAAAGGTCGAAGAGAAAGCATATGACAGAAGCGGTAATATACACAACGAACGTAATCTGACCGCAGAAGTAAACTATGCACCGCTTCTTATAAGTTATTGTCCTGTTGAAAAGGTTTCAAATCACGGATTTATAACTACGGTACCTTATTATTATAACGACTCGCAGATGCTCGAAAGAATTCACTTCTTTGGCTCAGCACCGATACTTCTTTTTGACACTCAGACAAAAGAAGTTACGAGAATTACTTCCGATGAAATAAGAGCCGGAGAGGATATGGCGTTTATTCACAGAGAAAACAGAACACAGCGCCTTATTGTTGTATACAGATAATGATTTAAAAATTTGACATGGTGTATGGAGGAGATAACTATGACGTATAAACCTTTGGAAATTTCAAAGATGCTGGCAGACGGAATTATTGATAAATTGAAATTTAATGAGCTTCCGCTTGCTGAACGTATCTGGATATATACCAACGGACTTTTTATGTGCGGACTGCAAAGACTGTATGATTTGACCGGAATTGAAAAATATCTTACATACACTAAGGAATGGGCTGACGATAAAATCGACGATAACGGCGAATTCTACTTTAAAGATATGGTGGATGCCTGCGGATTTAAATACTTTCGTCAGCAGCTTGATGCAATTCAGCCGGGGCTTCCTTATTTCAAACTGTATGAGGTATATGGTGATGAAAAGTACAAGAATGCAATAGAAAGCGTATTTCAGTTGCTCCTCACTATTCCAAAAACAAAAGAAGGTGCTTACTGGCACGTTCATTCAAAGCCTTATCAGATATGGCTTGACGGACTGTATATGGCAGAGCCGTTTACTATGGAATACTATCGTCTTACAGGGAAGGAAGAGTGTCTTGATTACGTTTATAAGCAAATTAAGCTTATGACAGAACACACTCTTGATAAAGAAACAGGTCTTTTGTATCACGCATGGGATGAATCAAAAGAAGCTGACTGGGCAGATAAAGAGACAGGTCTTGCATCTGAAATCTGGGGAAGAGCGCTTGGGTGGTATACTGTTGCACTTGCAGAGGTGTTAAAGCTCTATCCCAAAGAAAGAAAAGAATACAATCTTATTAAAGAGTATTTTGTGAATATTCTTACTGCGGTAGTAAAATATCAGGATGAAAGCGGATTGTGGTATCAGGTTACAAATAAACCTGAAAATGAGGAAAATTGGCTTGAAACATCATGCACATGTCTGTTTTTGTATGCGTTGGCTTACGGTGTTCGCAGTGGTATCCTTGATGAATCCTTTGCAGAAAATGCTAACCGTGCTTTCGACGGTGTTATGACGATGATCAAAGATACTGAAAACGGCCCTGTACTTACAGGAGTTTGTGTTGGTACAAATGTAGGCGATTACGAAAATTACATTAAAGCAAAAACAGTTGATAACGATCTGCACGGCACAGGGGCATTTTTGCTTGCCATGGCAGAATATGAAATGTTTTTGAACAGGGGAAGATAATATGAAAAATAAGAAAATTTTAACACTTATACTGAGTATTATAATTATGTTTTCTGCAGTTTGTGTTTATGCAACTGAGCCTCAGATTGTTACTATATCTGAGAATAACAAGTTTACAGTAAGCTACACAAACGAAAATATTAAAGAAGGAAGCTTCTATAGTATCTACGTACTTAAACCCGGTGAGACAAGCGTAAATAAAAATAACCTTCTTTTTATGAAACAGGTTATTGCTGAAAGCAAGACTATTGAAATTGCAGATTTCGAGCTTAAAGGCGATGCAAAAAGCGGTGATTTTTATATCGGCGGGGCAGGGCTTGGAAGCACGGTAAATGCAGCGGTTCTTGTAGGTCATTTCTGTCCTGATGCTGAAATTGTGTTTGTTGATGCCGTTCCGCCGACCTGTACGGAAAATGGCACAATTGAACATTACAAGTGTCTGGGATGTAATAAAATGTTCAGCGACAAATATGCTGTAAATATTATTACGGATATTACAGACTCTGCAACAAATCACAGTAATAAAGAGGCTTTCCACGGAGAAAGCAACCGATGTGATAACCTCAAAAATTCAGATTGCATATATTGTCCTGACTGTAAAAAATACTTTACCGACGAGCAATGTACTGATGAAATTGAGATAATTGCGAATCATTCTCCCGTGAAAAATGATAGTGTTGAACCCACTTGCTCACAGCCCGGAAACATAGAATATTATCAGTGTAGTGTCTGTGCATTGAAGTTTGAGGAAGAGGAATGCATAAATCTTTTGGAGAACGGTGCAGAAATAATTTCTGCACGTCACACTCTTACAAAAAAAGAACAGATTGCACCTGACTGCAAAAACAACGGTGTGCGTTTGCATTGGCATTGTATCGGAGAATGTGGTCAGAATTTTGCAGACGAAAGAGGACAGAGTGTACTTGATTCTATCGTTATTGAATCTTTGGGACACACATGGGAGGTTCAGGCAAACGGTAGAGAAGTATGTAGTGTATGCAGTGAAAAGAAGCCTGCTGAAATTGCCTCCGGCGTAGGTGTCGGCGGTGGTGGTGGCGGTGGCGCTGCCACATATACCGTTAAATTTGAGACAAACGGTGCTGAAAAAATTGCAAGCATAAAACTTACAGAGGGTCAGACTGTAGAAAAACCCGTAGCACCTGAAAAAGATGGTTACACTTTCCTTGGATGGTTCGTTGACGAAGCTTGTACAAAAGAATATGACTTCTCACAGAAAGTTATAAACTCATTCACCCTCTATGCAGGTTGGATGGAAGCGGTTGAAGAAAATGAAACTCCTGCAGAAAATGAATTGACCTACGAAGATGTATCTGATAGCGACTGGTTTTACGACGCTGTTGTGTTTGCTAGCGATAATGGATTAATGAATGGTGTTGAGGAGGGCGTATTTGCTCCCGGCAATACCGTTACAAGAGCGATGCTTGTAACTGTTCTTTACAGAATGGAAAATGAACCTTCCGCTTCACCTTCAACATTTACCGATGTTGAAAAAGGAAGCTGGTATGCAAATGCCGTTGCATGGGCAAGCAGTAACAATATTACAAGCGGTGTAAATGAAAAAGAATTTGCTCCAAACAGTAATATCAGTCGTGAGCAGATAGCTACTATGCTTTACAGATATGCAATCTATAAAGGTTATAATATTTCTTCTGCAGAAAAAACAAGCCTTGATGCATATACTGATTCCAACGAAGTGGCTGATTATGCAAATTCAGCATTTAAATGGGCTGTTGGAGAATCTATTGTAAGTGGTAAGAGTGAAACTACTCTTAATCCCAAAGATAATGCAACAAGAGCTGAAATGGCTGCTCTTTTGATGAGAATTTGCAATAAATACAATTAATTACGGAGTATCAGCTTATGTTCTTTTTATACGATGATGAAAAAATAAGATATACAGGCAGATGGGGGAAAGAAAAAAATATGATTACCGCCACTGCCTGTGGTGCATATTTTGAATTTTCTTTCAGTGGCGATATGGTTTCTCTTCACTTTGATACTGAAAATCAGATTTTACCGCTTCCGCATCTTTGGATAAGTGTGGACGGGGGAGTCGGATATGAATGTCCGGTATCACCTGTTTTGAAATTAAACAGCAGGGATAATGAAATTCATATAGCCCGTGTAATATTTAAAAGTGCAGTAGAAACGCAACACAGATGGTATGCTCCTCTTGTTGCAAAAGTAAGTTTCAAGGGTATAACGGCTGACAAGCTTTATTGCCTTACACCTGATAACAGAAAAACGATTGAGTTTTTAGGTGATTCAATAACAGAGGGCGTTCTTCTTGATGACGAATACCACGTTTATTCTGATGATTTTCTCAACAGACCGTTTCAGGATGACGCATGCGCTACTTATGCTTGGCTTACAGCAGAAAATCTGAATTTAAGACCGTATATTGTCGGATATGGCGGTACGGGCGTTCTGAATGTAGGTAATGCATCCGTTCCTAAAGGGAGTACTGTTTATCTGCAAAATTTTGACGGATCTCCGATTGATTATCCTGCTCCGGACTATATTGTCATAAATTACGGGGTAAATGACTATAGGTATGATGCGGATGTTTTCACTGAAAATTACCTTGAATTACTGAAAGTTATTAGAAAAAGATGTCCTTTGTCAAAAATTTTCATACTTCCTTGCTTCAGGGGAGATCATTTTGATGTACTGCAAAATTTTATAAATGATTATAACAAAGAATATAATGATAACCTTTGTTTTATTGATTCACGCGGATGGGTGCCGGCAGAACCTCTGCATCCGCTTCGTGTCGGACATAAGATTATTGCTGAAAAATTAACTTCAGCGTTAGCAAAATTACTTTAACACGAAGGAGTATAATTATGAATGTTTTCAGAAAACACGGTGCTAAGGCTATATGGAAAGACCACGAAGTAAAAGAAAATCGCTTTGTACGGTTTCAGACGGAATTTCAGATTGATGATGTTTCTGATGTTGAATTTTTTATCTGCACCGATACCAAGTATGAATTGTATATCAATTCCGAATTGGCAGGCTTTGGAATGTATGACGACTATCCGAAACACAAAGCGTACGATTGCCTTAATATTACAAAATATGTTAAAAAAGGTAAAAATCTTGTTTCAATACTTGCGTGGGCAGCCGGAAAAGATTATCCGTCAATGCATCTTACAGGACTTCCCATGGTAATTTTCACTGCACTTAACGGACAAGAATGTATTCTTGCAAGTAACAGTAATGTTAAGTGTGACGATTGTTATACATATACTAACGGGGAAATTGAGCATATCTCTCAAGAACGAGTTTTCAATTTTGGATTTGACCTCAGAAATGACGACCTCTGGAAATCGGAAAATGTAAGTGGAAACTGGAACAATGCAGTTGAGTGTGATGATTCAGATATTGAATACTATGAAAAACCTGTTGAAAATCTGGTTCTCAGAGATATAAACTGCGGTAAAATAATTACGCAAGGTGTATTTATTGAAGGCGAAGGAGAAACTCCCGCGATAAGAATGCAGTTTGCACCTATGGCATACCGTGACAAAAAAGATGTCCTTTCCGAGAGTGATGATGGAATGTCGGTGCTTTGTGACAATACATACTGGGTTATTGATTTAGGCGAAGAAATGGCAGGTCACATCGTAATTGATGTTGAGGCAGAAGACGGTGCGGTTCTGGATATAGGAATCGGCGAGCATCTTGCAGATTTAAGAGTACGTTCCTATGTTACAACAAAGAACTATACCTTCAGAACTGTTTGTCGTAACGGCAGACAACAGATGCGTTTTTACATACAGCGTCTTGCAGGTCGTTATCTGCAGATTTTTGCACATAAAGGGATAAAGAAAGTATATACACTTGGACTTCATGAAGTCGGATATCCTTTTTCTTTCAGAAGTACACTCAAAACAGGCGACCGTCTGTTTGATCGAATATATGAGGTTTCTGCAAAGACTCTTGATTTATGTGTTCACGAGCATTATGAGGATTGTCCACAGAGAGAGCAGTCGCTTTACGGTATGGACAGCAGAAACCAGATGCTTGCAGGCTACTATGCTTTTGGAGAAACAAAGATGCCGAGGGCGTCGCTTGACCTACTTGGCGAAGGTCAGCACGATGACGGACTTCTTGAAATAACATCTCCCTGCAAATTTGAAAAAACTATACCTTGCTTTACTTTGGCGTGGATATGTGCTATTAAGGAATATGCACTTTTCAGCGGTGATATTGATTTTCTTAAGGAAATCTTCCCGAAAGCAAAAAAGGGAATGGAGTTTTTCGGGCTTGATGAAAAAGCAGGTCTTATAAAAAGACCGATGGGAAAAGACTGCTGGAATTACTATGAATGGGCAGATGGTATGCATAACTGGGACAGCACACAAGAAGGGTTTGACGCTCCTCTTAATGCTTTCTATGCGATGACTCTTATTGATTTCTGTGATATATGCCGTCTTACGGAAAATCATACAGAATATGAGTGGGCAAAAGAAAGACTCTTACGAATAAGGGCATCTTTCCACAATGCATTTTATTGTGATGTTCAGAAGGCTTATAAAACATATATAAACGGACACGCAGAATGTTATTCCCAGCTTACACAGGCGTGGGCAATACTTGGCGGATGTGTCCCTGAAGAATACAAGACAGAGATAATGGAAAGTATGCTTTCAGATGAGTTAACTGCAGTCAGCTTAAGTCACAGCGTTTATAAGTATGATGCACTGATGCTTGATAGTAAAAAGTATGGTGAATACGTGCTTGAAGACATTGCCTCTCAATGGGGTTATATGCTTTATAACGGTGCAACAAGCTTCTGGGAGTCAATAGACGGTGAATCAGGCTTCGGAAGGGCTGCAAGTCTTTGTCACGGTTGGTCAGCAACTCCCGTATATGTGTTCTGGCGCTATATAATGGGAATTTATCCGCAGAATGCCGGATTTAAAGATATATCACCTGAACCGAAATTCAGCGATATAACCGCAAAAGGTACGCTGAAAACACCACAAGGTATCTTCAATGTTTCGCTTTCTGACGGAAATGTGACATTTGAGAAAGATAAATAAACTGCTACTATGGAGGGAAATTATGAAAAGTATAAAAAAAGTTTTAGGTTTGTTTATTTGCTTCTGTATGGTGCTTCCGATGTTTTGCTTCGGTATAACTGCTCAGGCAAGTACAACAAATTCAAGAGTAACATTTGTTAAAGATTATGTAGACCGTGTTATTACGAATAAAGACGGTGAACTGTATGAACTTCTTCCTAACGGATTTAACGTTTACAGTCAGAATCCCGTTACCTGGGTAAGAAAAAACGGGGAAGTTACTACACCTTCAAGCATTATGCAACAGCAGTACTTCTTCCGCTTGCTTGACGGTCTTACAGAACTTACCGGGGACAGCAAGTACAGAGATTATGCAAAAGCACAGTATTTAACTTATATGAATACAGCTACTTTGCATGACAAGAACGGACTTTTCTATTCAGGAAATCACCGTTATTATGACATCAATTCCGGAAAAATTCTTGGTGATGTCACAAACAAGTACGAGCATAAGTTTAATTTCCCCTACTATGCTTTGATGTTTGAAGCAGATGAAGAAAAAGCTGCAGACTTTGTTGAAGCATACTGGAATGCTATGGTTACAGACTGGGAAAAGCTTCTTTTCAGCCGTCACGGCAGCTTTGATAAAAATATAGCTTCAGATGTATGGGCATCAGGTACATATAATAAAAATCACGAATTATGGCTTGACAATGATGAATCAGGTCTGTCCTTTATTAATGCAGGTACTGATTTGATTTACGCTGCAGTTGAGTATTATAAAGCAACAGGAAATGAAGATGCGCTTGCTTGGGCGAAAAATTTGTGGAATGAATACTATATGGCAAGTGATCCCGAATCAAACATTCTTGTATATCAATATACAAAGCTTGCATCGGGCGACAGAGGTTTGCTTCAGTTTGGCGAAACATACGGAGACCGTGCTTTAGAAGGTAAGATTCTTACAAAGAATTACGCTTCTGCAATTTACGGAATTGCTGTACCTGCACTTGTGCAGATGGCTGCAGACCTTAACGACACAGAGTGGCTCAATCAGCTTAAAGAAAGCTATGAAGGTTTTGTTGACTATGCATATAATGCAGAAACAAAAAAACTCAGACCTATTCTTTCCGATGGTACATCTCTTGTAGGATATACTGCAGATGTTGACGGATACTTCTTCAAAAAAGGTGCTGTAGGCACAGAGTATGCGTTTACTACAGATCTTAAAACAGGACTTCTCTATGTTGCCACAGTTACAGGTAGCGAAAAACTCTGGAATATAGCGCGCAACCATTTTTCTTCGTTGGGTGAAATCGGAACTAAGCCCGGTGTTGGCGTAAGTTTAAGAAGCTCAACAACAAATGCAGACCCCCAGCACGCTCTTGTATTCCTTGAATTGTATGACAAAACAGGGGAGAAAGCATATCTTAATTTTGCACTTAAAATATGTGAAAATATGAAAAAATATTGTTACAGCAACGGATATTTTCTTGCTGCAACTTCAGATGCAAACAATAATGAATATATTAATGCGTCTGTAAACACAATCGCACCTCTTGTTATGCTTAAAGCTGCAGCATACGAGATGGGCAAGCCCGAAGCAGTTCCGGATTTCCCCGTGGCAGTAGGCGGATATCTTGATGAATATTCAGGCGAAACAGGTGACAGAACAACAGATAAGAGCTTTACTTATTCACAGAAAAAGTCAGATGTTACATCAAAGACTGTAAATGTTGTTATAGGAGAGAGTTACAATCTTCCCGAATCAATCAACGGACATAAAGTTGATTGGAATGCAGGTTCTTATTCTGTTGATACATCAAAGGCAGGCACATTTACTTACTACGGTACATCAGAGGATAATATTAACTGTGTACTTATCGTAAATGTTGCAGGTTATAATTATTATGAAGATTTTGAAGACTTTGCTGCAGAAAGTGCTGTTGGAACAAGCGGTCGTGACGTGTTCAGAACAAATTCTACAGGTGCTGCATCAGGTGCTCTTAAATATAATTATACCGATTCCTCAAATGAAAACAAGGCTCTTTCAATTGGATATTTTGAAAGTCAGTCAAGTTGCATTACATACAACACCTTCTCAGAAGCATACACAGGTAAAGATGTTGAAATCGGTTACAAAATGAAAATTGACGGTACAGGATCAGCCCGTGTAAGACTTGCTACAAACACAATGCTTATTCCTACTGTTAATGCAAGCGCAAGACAGCATAACTTCCTGCAGGTAGTTGCAGACAGGAACGAAAGCGGTTATACAGTTTCCTACTATAACTTCTATAACAAGTCTATAAGACCTATCGCCAATGCGAATACAACTCACACAAGTGATTGGCTTGATATTAAAATTAAATTGAATTTTGATGCAAAATCATACGAGGTGTATATCAACGGTGAAAGAACTTTGTCAGATTCTACAGACCCTGAAGGACACGGCTTTAATAATGTTGAAACAGCATACTTCCTTTCAGATACACTTTCTGAGGGATCAACTACATATCTTGATGATTTCTACGTGAAAAAAACGCCTGCTTCAAATACAGACGGTGTTCTTAAACTTGTGAACAGCGGAACAATCGGAACTTATGCTTTCGAAGTAGAGCAGGGTGAAAAAGTTCCTGCACAGAATTTCACATATAAACTTATCAATTCAAAAGGTGAAGATACAGGAATTACAGTAGATGTTCCCGTTGATTTTGGTGTAGACACAACTTATGTCGGTACCTTCAACAGAGAGGCGAATGTAGGTGGACAGATTATTCCTTATACCGTTACAGTAAATAAGCTTGTAAACCTTATTTATGACAACTTCCAGGAATATGAAGATGATGTTGTAGCGGCAAATACGCGTCCTTATTACGAACCGTATAATGCAAATTACAGCCGTACAACAGATCAGGTTGTATTCGATGGTGATAACAAGGTTGTAAAAATTACAGGAGAATCAGGAAAAGCAACAAGATTCTATTCCGGTGCTAACGAGTCGAGCAGAAAGTTTGAGTATTCTTATTCTATAAAGCTTGATGAAAAAACAAAGGACAACTTCACCGGTACGTCTGTAGCGTTTGTAAATCTTAAAAATTCAGCAGGTAAGCAGGTTGGTCTTTTCACTCTTTCAATAAAGAAGGATACTGATGGTTCTCTTTATGTCGGAATGAACGGTACCGGTGCAAAATATAAACCCGATATTGACTTTGGTGAATGGATAACAATCAGCGGTGTTGTTGATTTTGACAGCAACAAATCAGATTACGGCGGATTTACAGTTTGCTGTAACGGTACAGAATTGGTAGAGCGTCCTCTCAGCAGTACAGCTGAACCCGGAGCTATAGAACTTCGTTTCACAGAAGAATTTACAGGGGATGGAATCACGTACCTTGTTGACGATATTGAGTTAAGCAACTATCTTACTGTGAAAGAGCTTAAAGAAGCTTCAACAAAAATTTACCTTGGTGACGACCCCGTACTTCCTACAGAGGTTACAACAATTCTTACTGATGGCATTACAAGAAGTACGCTTCCCGTAAAATGGAATGGTTCTGTATCAACAGATGTAGTCGGAACACAGACATTAACAGGTAGTGTCATCGGAAGTGACGGATATACTCCTGTACTTAATGTGGAAGTTACCGACCTTCCTTATGAGATAGATAATATTCTTGTTCATAACAAGGACGGATTTACCGTAATGAGTCTTGCAAGCGGTTCTGTTGTGAAGAATGTTGATGTTAAAAAGATATCCAATGAAATTTTTGAAGCTAAAATATTTGTAGGACTTTTTGATGAAACAAACGGAAAACTGCTTCAGTCAAAAATTACTCCTATCGAGGGAGATATTTCCGACTGGGAAAAAGATTCCGTGAGAAGCTTTGGCGTAAATATGGCTGTTGAGATTCCCGAAGGAGTAAATTCAGCAAACTGTACTATTAAGGCGTTTGTGATTGACAGTAAACTTAAGCCTCTTAGTGAAAAGACTTCTTTAAGTGATGAAATCAGTTCTGCAACTATCTGGCTTACAGGCGATTCACAGATGTGCGAATATGGTGCTAACCTCAAACCTGAAACAGGTTGGGGCGAGAAACTTGCAGAACAGTTTACTAATGTTACGGTTAACAACGAAGCACTTGGCGGACAAAGTACAAAATCATTCTACGACCAGGGCAGATTGCAGAAAATTCTTGCAAATTCAAAGCCCGGAGATTATTTGTTTGTAATGTTTGGCTTAAATGACGACAAGCCTGAAGAATATCGTCGTGCCGAAGCAAATACAACATATAAAGAATATCTCAGAAAATTTGTAAATGAAGCAAGAGAATACGGTATGATTCCTGTTCTTTTGACAAGTGGCGAAAGATATACTGCCTTCAAGGATGAATTTACTGTTGAAAGCACTACAGGGGATTACCCCGAAGCTACTCGCGCCGTTGCAAAAGAATTGAATGTTCCGCTTGTTGATGTTCATAGCAGAGTTATTGCCAATATGGAAAGATTAGGTAAAACTGAATATCAGAAATATTACATGGTATTTGAAGCTGGTCTCTATCCCAACTATCCTAACGGAAGTGGCGACCGTAGCCATTACCGTGAGGAAGGTGCAGAACTTATTGCAACATTTGTAATGGACGGCATAAAGGAAATAAATCTTCCTTTGGCATCACTTGTAAAATAAAAACTGGAAAAGGAAAAACAGCAGGAATTTTCTTGCTGTCTTTCCTTTGGGTAAAAACCCATAAAGGAAAATCTACAGATGGAAAATAATTTTTTTGATAAAAGTAATTTTATAGACTGTGTAAAAACAATAATTAATCCGCTGAAGCCATATTATTCCGAAGGTATGGCAGAGTTGAAGTATGGAGAACATTCTTCCGGTCAAAGTGAAAAAACACAGCGTACAGAGGCTTTTATGCGTCCGCTCTGGGGACTTGCACCTCTTTTTGGGGGCGGAGAAGTTTGGGAAGATTTCAATGAAATATATTTAAAAGGAATTATTAACGGAACAAATCCGAAGCATCCTGAATACTGGGGCGAGCTTGAATCTTATACGCAGGAAGTGTGTGAAGCGCCGGCTCTGGCTTTGAGTTTGCTTCTTGCAAAAGATAAACTCTGGAAACCTTTGACAAATGAAGAAAAAAAGAATCTTGTAAATTGGCTTATAAAAATTAACGATGTTGAGCATGTTGACAACAACTGGAATTTCTTTCCTGTGCTGGTTAATATCAGTCTCAAAAAACTTGGTGAACCGTACAGTCAAAAAGTAATTGACGAAAAGCTTGAAAAGATTGAAAGCTTTTACAGAGGTGACGGTTGGTATTCAGACGGTACAAGACAACGCTTTGAATATTATGTTGCATTTGCACTTCATTTTTACAGCTTGTTATATGCTAAAATAATGGAAGACGATGATCCTGTAAGAAGTAAGCTTTTCAAAGAGAGAGCTATGCTTTTTGCCAAGGATTATATTTACTGGTTTGATGAAGAGGGAAGAGAAGTTCCTTTTGGACGTTCTCTTACATACAGATTTGCACATCTTGCATTCTGGAGTGCGTGTCTTTATGCAGGAATAGAGCCTTTGCCTTTAAATGTGATGAAAGGTATTATTTCAAGAAATCTCCGTTGGTGGATGAATATGCCTATCTTTGATAATGCAGGGATAATTACTGTCGGATACGGATATAACCAGCCGCACATGGTAGAGGAATATACTTGCTTCGGGTCTTCTAACTGGTGTTTAAAATCGTTTATATTATTGATGCTGCCGGAGAATCATCCTTTCTGGAGTGCAGAAGAGGCACCACTGCCTCCGCTTGACAGTATTCATATAATAAAACCATCATCTATGGTAGTTCAGCGAATCAACGGATATACTTGTATTCTTCCTACCGGGCAGGATGGGGGAATGGCAAATCATTCCGATGAAAAGTATTCAAAATTTCTTTACAGTTCAAAATATGCATTCAGCATTTCCGGTTCTTATGCATCTTTAGATGCAGCAGGTGTGGATAATATGCTTGCGTTTGAATGTAAAGGGCATTATTTCATACGCAGAAAATGTATGGATTACAGAGTAAATGATGATGCAAGTGTTTATTCAAAATGGTCTCCATTTGAAGGGGTAACGGTGGAAACACTTATAATCCCGACTGAGTATGGGCATATACGTAAACATACTGTTGTGTCTGATAATGAATATTTTGCATATGATTGCGGATTTCAGGCTTTTGATGATTGCGGAGATGTAGATGGAAACGGTGAAAAAATTTTAATTGAAACTATGCCGAATCTTAATTTGTATGATCCGCGCGTTCTTAAAATGAAGTCTGTAAAATATAAAATACCAAAAGGTACGGTACACCTTGAAACAAAAGTTGTGTACCCCGGATAAAAGGTGATGATATGGATTATAAACAATGGGCAGAAAGCACGATGAAACGAATTCTTGTAAAACTTGATAAAACTGCCGATGAAATAGGTCCGTCGTTCCCTCATACAACAAGAGGAGAGGCTTATAACAATGAAGATGTAAGCTGGTGGACAAACGGTTTCTGGCCGGGCGTTTTATGGCTTGCATATATTTCGTCCGAGAATGAAAAATATAAAGAAATTGCATCACAGATTGAAGAAAAACTTGATGCGGTGTTAAGCGAATATGATTTGCTTGACCACGATGTAGGTTTTTTATGGCTTCTTTCGTCAGGTGCTAATTATATGATTACGGGAAACAAGGAGTCCAGAAACAGACTTCTTAAAGCAGCGAGCTTTCTTGCTTCAAGATTCAACCTTAAAGGTAATTTTATACGCGCGTGGAATCATACAAAAGGTTATGCGATTATTGACTGTATGATGAATCTTCCGCTTCTGTATTTTGCTTCAGAAGAAATTGATGATTCAAGATTCAATTTCATTGCAGAAGCCCATGTAAATACTGTTTTAAAGTATTTTGTACGTCCAGACGGTTCTGTCAATCATATAGTATCATTTGATGCTGAAAATGGTGAATTTATTGAAGCGGTAGCAGGACAGGGGGCACGTGCTGACAGTGCATGGTCAAGAGGCGCGTCATGGGCTCTTTATGGTCTTGCACTAGCGTATAGGCACCTTGGAGATGAGAAAATGCTTCAGGGTAGCAAATTGGTTGCTGACTTTTTCATGGAAAGCTCTCCTGAAGATTATGTAGCACATTGGGATTTCAGAGTTGAACGTAATGCGGATACTCCTCGTGATACATCTGCAGCGGCGTGTGCTGCCTGCGGTATGCTTGAACTGGCAGAGCATCTGCCTGAAAAAGAAGCCGTGGTATACAAAGAATATGCAGTTAAGATTTTAAAATCCTTAACTGACAATTATTCTAATCTTGATAATGATAAAGATCAGGCTCTTTTGCATAGCGGAACGGGAAATGCTCCGAAAAATAAGAATATAAATGTGGGCTTGATTTACGGTGACTATTTCTATATTGAAGGAATCAGCCGCCTTGCGGGAAATAAAAAAATATTTTGGTATAGCAAATAATTAAATTAAAAATATAAAATAAAGAGAAGGATGAAAGTAATTATGGAAATCAGAATTTGTAAAGATAGTAAAGCTCTTGGAAAAAGTGCTGCAAAACACGTTGCACAGGTTTTAAGGGAGTGTATCGCAGAAAAAGGCAGTGCAAGAATTGTTCTTTCTACAGGTGCTTCACAGTTTGATACAATTGAGGCTCTTGTAGCTGAAAAGGATATCAAGTGGGAATGTGTTGAAATGTTTCACCTTGATGAATATGTTGACCTTCCTATCACTCACGTGGCAAGCTTCAGAAAGTATCTTCAGGAGCGTTTTGTGGACAAGGTAGGTACACTGAAGGCAGTACATTTTGTTGACGGTACAAAGGAATGTATAGCAAAGCTTACAGAAGAAATCAGAAAGTCACCTATTGATATCGGTCTTATCGGTATCGGCGAAAACGGCCATATCGCATTCAATGATCCGCCGGCAGATTTTGATACAAAGGAAGCTTATATCATTGTTAACCTTGATGAAAGATGTAAAAAACAGCAGATGGGTGAGGGCTGGTTCGCTACAATTGACGATGTTCCCAAGCAGGCAGTTTCTATGACTTGCTATCAGATTATGCAGTGTGAGAGAATCGTTTCCTGTGTTCCTTATGCAGTAAAGGCAGAAGCTGTTGAGAATACTGTTAAAGCTACAGAAACAACAAATATTATTCCTGCAACTCTTCTTAAAGAACATTCCGATTTCGTTCTTTATGTTGATGAAGACAGTGCGGCAGGAATACTTAAATAAAAATTACCCAAATACATAGAGGGAGTGTAAATAAACTTAGTTATTTGCACTCCCTGATTTTTTGTTGCATAGCAAATTGCGTAATTTAATCGCAAGCAACACTCCGCAGAATTGGTTTTAGTCCGAACGCGAAATGGGTGAAGCGGCACGCTTCTTTACCGTATAAGGCTTTGCATAAGTTAAACGCGAGTAACACTTTGCAGAATTGGTTTTAGCCGGGGCGCGAAATGGGTGAAGCGGCACGCTTCTTTTACAATATAATACAGATAAGTCCGCCGCTGCCTTCGTTGATAATGCGTGTAAGGGTCTCCTGAAGTTTGCCCCTTGCATCATCCGGCATCTTGTTGAGCTTTGCCTGAAGTCCTTCGTTTACAAGATCGTGAAGACTTTTTCCGAAAATATTTGATTCCCATATCTTTTTCGGATCGCTTTCAAATTCACCGAGAAGATAATGAACAAGCTCTTCTGATTGCTTTTCGCTTCCGACAATGGGATTTACCTCTGTTTCGATGTCTGCCCTTATAAGGTGAATCGAGGGGGCGCTGGCGTGTAGTCTCACTCCATAGCGACCGCCCTGACGGATAATTTCAGGCTCGCGGAGAGTGAGCTCGTCAATGCTCGGAGATACAATTCCGTATCCCGTTTGTCGCACCTGCAAAAGTGCATTTGAAATTTTGTCATACTCGCTTTTCGCCTCTGAAAGAGTGCGGAGTGTTGAAACAAGGTCTTCGTCGCTTGTAATCTGTAGTCCCGTTGATTCTCCGAGAATTGTATAAAACAGTCCCTCAACTGCATCCATTGTAATAAGAGCCGTGCCTTTACCCGGCAGAATGTTTGAAACGATACTGCTTTGAATGTACTCATTATCTCTTAAAATGGGGAGAATGTCATTCAGATGACTTATTTTATGTATATTTCTGACTGCTTCTCTTACAGATTGATAGATTGACTCTTTCAGATAGTGTCCCTGCTCAAGGGCGTCAATCCAACCGGGAAGATTGATGCCGATTTCCTTTAACGGGAATTCAAACAATACGCTTTTCATTATGCTGTTAATGTCTTCAATCTGCATCTCTGCACAGGAGAAGAGGAATACCGGCACATTGTATTTTTTTTCCAGCTCTGCTTTAAGGTTCTTTGCACTTTCGCTTTCGGGCATAGCAGAATTGAGAAGAATTATGAAAGGCTTGTCAATTTTCTTCAATTCGGAGATAACACGCTCTTCGGATGCCACATATTCATAGCGGGGAATATCGCATACAGTTCCGTCTGTTGTTACAACAAGTCCGATTGTACTGTGCTCGCGGATAACCTTTTCCGTGCCTATTTCAGCGGCCCTGTCAAAAGGGATGTCCTCCGGAAACCAAGGCGTGGTTACCATGCGAGGTTGACCATCTTCCGTGTGTCCTTGTGCACCTGATACACAATAGCCTACACAGTCAATCATTCTGACATTAAAGGAAGCGTTGTCCGAAACTTTGATATTTACCGCTTCGTTTGGTATAAATTTCGGTTCTGTTGTCATAATCGTCCGTCCTGCACCACTTTGCGGAAGCTCGTCGACGGTTCGTGTGCGGATATGTTCGTTTTCAATATTCGGAAGAACAAGTAAATCCATAAACCGCTTAATAAAAGTTGATTTTCCTGTTCTTACGGGGCCGACCACTCCAATGTAAATATCACCTTGGGTGCGCTCTGCAATGTCGTTATATATGCTGTACTCTGCCATAAAAATTCCTCCATACTTGTATGTTATGGTATAATGTATGTGGGGAATAGCTCTATTATTACATTTTGTGTTTGACGAAGCTTGTCCGTTATGATATAATTACCTAAAAGTTTTTGGAAGAGGTGTTCTCTTGATAAAAAGTGTTTTATTTGTATGTCACGGAAATATCTGCCGTTCTCCAATGGCGGAATTTGTAATGAAGGACCTCGTAAAAAAGGCGGGGATGGATCTTGTTATAGAATCTGCTGCAACAAGCAGGGAAGAAATCGGAAACAGAGTGCACAGGGGAACAAGGGCAAAGCTTGCAGAGTTCGGCATAAGTACAGAAGGCAAGTTTGCAGTTCAGATGACAAAATCTGATTACGATAAGTATGATGTAATTGTCGTAATGGACGAACTCAATATGAGAAATATCTTCAGAATAATTGGGAGTGACCCCGAAAACAAGGTGAGGAAGCTTCTTTACTTTGCAGATATTGACAGAGATGTCAGTGACCCCTGGTATACAGGTGATTTTGATAAAACCTATGAAGATGTGCTGGTGGGATGCAGTGCACTTCTCGAAAAAATTAAGAAAGAGGAAATCTTATGAATATGCAGTATAGAAGTTATTATGAAAATTCACCCAGACATCAGGCTCTTATTGAAATGATGAAGGAATTCGGAATTTCTCAAGGGAATCTCTCCTATAGTGAAGCTATAGAAAAATACTACAACTGGAGTCATAAGGGTGTGCGAGAGCCACAGGTAAAGCTTTTCGGGGAATATTCCTTCAGGTCGGAAGGGTATGAACTTCTCACCAATAAAGAGCTTGAATTGATGGGCGATGTTTTCAGAATGTATAAACCTAAAAAACTTTTCAGCGGTGTGAGTATGTATTGCAAAGTTTTCGGGGGATTTGAGATAGGGATAGGAAAGGGCGCAATTATTCGCCCCGGTGATATAATCTGGGAAGTAAAAGGTCTTGATGCGATGACTGTAATACAGATGGCAAACCACGTATCGGATGCACTAAAAATCAGCGTTAAAGCATACGATGTCCGCGGTATGAAAATTTCACAGTAAGGTGCAGTTATGGATACAAATATTACAACAATTGATAAAACATATCTTAAAAAAACAATATTAAAAAGCAAGATGTTTTCGGTAGTTGATTTTCTACTGATTATACTGCTTTTTTCAAGCATTCTTATCTCTGAAGGGAAAAATACCTGGGAACTGATAGGAGTGATGCTCTTAGCTGTTAATATAGTCAAGGTAGCTATTATTCTCAATCAGATACGATGTGTCGAAGAAGATGATTTTCAGATAGTAAAAGGTATAATAACTTCCGAGAGGATAAGTGAAGGTGAAGATTCGAATACATATTACAAAACCTTCTGGTGCGGAAGTGAGTACGGATATGTTGAAAAAACGGTAGGAAAGAAGTTTTATGATACTTATTTAAAGGGAGACTGCTTTTACGTTGTTCTTCTGAAAAAGGAAAAGAAGAAAAAGAATCCGGCATATGTATTTTCTTTTAACGAACATACTCTTGCCACTGCTCTTGCCGGTAATTATATGGAGCTTCCGGAAGAAGAATATGTGGCGTGCAGAAATTGCACAGAAGAAAAAGAAGTCGCACATAAGTGGATTCCATATTCCGAAATATTAGCAAGTCTTACACCATCGCAAAAAGAGGCGATACTTGAAACCGGTAAAAAAATTGATAAGTTAAGAAAAATTATGCTCATAAGCGGTATCACCTTGTTTGTATTGCTTATAGTTTTGATAGCAACATTTAATATCTGGGTGCTTTCGGCGTTTCTCTGCGTGTTATTAGTGTTTGCATTTACTGTATACAGAACGTTTTTGGTTATGAAAGAAAATCCTGACTATAGTGGCTGGATTTATATGGATCTTAAAGAAAAAGCACGACGCTATGATGCCGTTGATGAAGAATCCAACTATGAATGCAGCCTTGGACTTCCGGAGGAATTCTGTGAAGAGGAAAAGCCTCGTAAAAATTTGTGGACGTTTAAATTCAGAAAGTTCTTGTCATTCCTTATCCTTGCTTTGATGTTACTTGCCCTTTTTGCAAATTTCAGTCAAGGGGAGAAGATAGAATGGAGCGTTGTGTTGTTTTTCAGCTTTTCGTCAATAATTTGCCTTCTTATGCTTTTTACAAAAATAAGAGTTCTTTCACCAACTTTTATTACAGCCTTTTTATTAGCTACAGCGGTTGATTCCGTTATAGAAAAAGAGGATATAAGCGTAACAATAATCTGTGCCTTCATAGGTTTGTTGTTTGCTATTCCTACTTTAGCTGCAAATTCCAAGCGGTAAAAAATACAGTATCGGCTTTTCCGATACTGTATTTTAATTTTTTTTGCAAAAAAGTGTTGACAAATTAAAACTCCTGTGTTAATATAATCACAGAAGATAACAGTAATCGTTACTGTTATTGAGAAAGGAGGCTTTTATGAGATACAGCAGACAGAGAGAAGCTTTGATTGAACTTCTTCGTTCTACTAAAACTCATCCCGATGCAGAATGGCTTTATGAAGGTCTCAGGAAAGAAAATCCCCACATATCACTAGGCACGGTTTACCGTAATTTACGTCAGCTTACAGAGGCGGGCGAGATACTTGAACTCAATTACGGTAATATATCGCATTATGACGGTGACATTTCACCGCATTATCATATGCAATGTGATAAGTGTAAAAAGATTGTGGATATTCCGAAAGAGGATGTTACAGTAAACGTCAGGACGGAGACTGGTTTGGAAATTAACGGCTTCAATCTTATTTTAAACGGATTATGTGAAAAATGCATTTAATATTTTTTAATATGAAAGGATAGAAAGTTATGAAAAAATTTGTATGTTCAGTATGTGGTTATGTTCACGAGGGAGATGCAGCTCCCGAAAAATGTCCCGTATGTAAGGTTACTGCTGACAAGTTTAAGGAAATGCAGGAAGGTGCAGCTCTTGCAGCAGAGCACGAATACGGTGTATATGGTAAGACTGTAAAGAATAACCCCGATATTTCAGAAGAAGATAAGAAGTTTATCTTTGATCAGCTTATGGCGAACTTCAACGGTGAATGTGCAGAAGTTGGTATGTACCTCTGCATGGCAAGAATCGCTCATCGTGAAGGCTATCCCGACGTTGGTCTCTATTGGGAAAAGGCAGCTTATGAAGAAGCTGAACACGCTGCAAAATTTGCAGAACTTCTCGGTGAAGACCTTGAACCCAATATGAAAGCTACAACTAAAGACAACCTTAAATGGAGAGTTGACTGTGAATATGGTGCAACTCAGGGTAAGTTTGACCTTGCTTCATGTGCAAAGAAGAACGGCCTTGATGCAATCCATGACACAGTACACGAAATGGCTCGTGACGAAGCTCGTCACGGTAAAGGCTTGGAAGGTCTTTTAAACAGATACTTCAAATAATTGAAATAACAACAAATTCTAAACCCCTTGACAATAGGTAATACCTACTGTCAAGGGGTTTTTTCTCATTTCTTCTATAAAAAATTTTTAGAGATGTTAAATGCACATTGAAATCTCAACATTTCATTCACTTTGGAATTCAAACTGGCAAAAACTGTCGAACACAGCCATTTTAAAAACCCAAAAAAAGGTGTTAACTGTCGACCAAGTTGCCAGTTTGTATTCTGAAACCCTTGCTACATAAGGAGTTTGGCTGCTTTTACGAGTCTAAATTTGAAATGGTACGAGGTTTGTGCAATTTATGCACTGAAATGTACTTTTAATAATGATTTTTATAAAAAAATATGGACTAAACTGAAAAAATGTGATATAATTAAAGAAAAAGGAGTTGAATTTGAATTATGGAAAATTTAAAACCTGTTGAAATTATAGACGAGATATTGGATACACTTGTCGGCGATGAATGTGAAGTTTTAAAGCTGTTCTTCGGTATTGTGGATGGTTCTGAACACAGCGTTGAAGATATTGCTAACATTCTCGGTAAGTCTGTTGACGAAGTCAAAGAAACATATGCAAAAGCAGTTAGAAAATTAAGGCACCCTTCAAGAAAGAATAAAATATCAAGCGAAGAGTTTCTTTCTGCTGTTTCGAAATATAAAGGTTATAATGAGTTAGCCGAAGTAATTGCAGGAAAAAGACAATAATTTTAAATCGCAATCATAACTTCAATGAATTAATCTCCCCATCTGGTTTGGGGAGATTTTTTGTTTTATATGCATATTACGACAAATTTTGGTCTGTTTATCCTCTACTCTAACAGAACAGGCAAAAAATGATACATATATCAGAGGTAATAACATAAATAAAAATTTATTGGACATATTTTTATATTTGGACATAAATAGAGACATAAATACAGATATTAATTAGGGAATAAATTTTTAATATATAATTATTAAATAGCATTATTACTAATCATTCTTTTTTGAAAGATTCCTACTACAACATTGGTACAACAACATAAAACAAAGTA
>JAZRTB010000090.1:0-90425 GCA_045651805.1 Clostridia bacterium | reverse complement strand
CAAACTGCAGTTTGTAGCCATTTTATCCTGGAAAGTTTTCTGTTATATAACACCTCATCCACCGCAAGCGGTCCCCCTTCCCCTCAAAGGGGAAGGCTTTATTTTTATTCTCTGCTTGTGGTTGACCGACTTTTTCGACAGTCTGAAGCTGAACGAAGTTGATTCGTTCAGCTTTTTACTATGTAGGGAATTGTGCAAAATTAAGACGCACGAAATAATGTTTGTGCAAAGTAAGTATGCGACATAGGTGCAGCGGCACGCTGCTTGAAAAATGTCCGAAATCGTATAATTTATGTCTGAAATCGTATAGACTTATTGTTTTGTATGTAGTATTATTTCTTCAATGTGCATATATTTTTCAAATCATAGTTTCTCGTAAAAGCTTTCACATCAGCACCAAGGGACATACAATGGAGAAGCACACACGCAGCGGCATTAGAATCACTTGCCGCATTGTGGTGGTCAAGTTCTAAACCAAGATAGTCAGAAATGGTGTTCAGCTTGTGGTTTGGAAGCTGAGGCAAAGCCTTTTTTGAAATACGTACTGTGCAGGCATAGGGAACGGTTGCTTTCCATTCTATGCCGTAATCGCGGAGGCATTTTGCAAGGACTGCCATATCAAATGGAGCGTTGTGGGCAACAAGCGTTCCGCTTGACATAACAGGCTCAATCATTTGCCATAATTCCCCGAAATTCGGTTTTCCATTAACCATTTCAGGAGTTATCCCCGTAAGGTAAATGTTGAAATCATCAAAATGCGTTTCGGGATCTACAAGATGATAGTAACCGCCGAGGATTTTTCCGTCCTCCACAACGGTTATACCGATTGCACTCATTCTGTTGTTATAGCTGTTTGGCGTTTCAACGTCAAAAATTATAAATCTTTCTGCCATTTTATCACCTTGTAATTCTTTCAAGACGGATTGTGTTTGTCTGTCCCGACTTACCGCTTGTTGTGCCTCCTACAATTATGATGTTATCACCGTCCTGAAGGTCAAGAAGCTTTGCAGTTTTCTTTGCGGCGCTGTAGAACATAACCTCGGGGGAGGGATATTCCTCGCAAAGCATAGGTGTAACACCCCAGGAAAGAGCAAGCTTACGCCATACCTTCTGGTTTGTCGTAAGACCAATGATATCCACTACAGGGCGGAATCTTGATACAAGGCGTGCACTCATACCTGAAATTGAGCAAACTGCAATAGCCTTTGCATTTACACCGATTGCCATAGAGCAGGCGGAGTGTGATATTGCGTCAAGGTTATTTCTTATTTCAAAGTCTGCACGGTGGAAACGCTTGTTGTAGTGAATATTATTTTCAGTTTCCTCGCAGATGTCGCTCATTATCTGTACTGTCTGTGTGGGGTATTTACCTGCAGCAGTTTCGCCCGAAAGCATTACTGCACTTGTACCGTCATATACTGCATTTGCAACGTCGGAAATTTCTGCACGGGTGGGGCGGGGGTTGTAAATCATAGATTCAAGCATTTCTGTTGCTGTAATAATTCGTTTGCCCATCATACGGCATACTGTGATAAGCTTTTTCTGCACCGCAGGAAGCTCCTTAAACGGAATTTCAACACCGAGGTCGCCACGGGCAATCATTACACCTTCGCAATGCTCACAGATTTCGTAAATATTGTCAACACCGGAACGGTTTTCGATTTTTGCAACGATGCCGACATTGCTTCCGCCGTTTTCTTCAATGAAATTCTTTATGTCAAGAACGTCCTGCGCAGTTGAAACGAATGAAGCGGCAATGTAGTCAATATCATTTTCAAGACCGAAAAGGATATCGCTTTTATCCTGCTCGGAAAGGAAGGTCTGGTGAAGCACCTTATTGGGGAAACTCATACTCTTCTGGTTTGAAAGGTCTCCACCTGTTATGACTGTGCAATGTGCCTCCGTCTTTGTAAGTTCATCAACCCTGAACACAACAAGACCGTTGTTTACAAGAATTGTGTCGCCTACATCAAGATCTTCCATAAGCCCTTTGTAATTGACTCCGACTTTCTCCTGATTGCCGATAATTTCCTCCGTTGTGAAAGTGAAGCTGTCACCGTCGTTAAGCGTGATTTTGCCATCCTCGAAAGTTCTTATTCTGTATTCAGGACCCTTCGTGTCAAGAAGTATCGCAATGGGAAGGCCGAGCTTTTCGCGGACAGCCTTAATCATATCAATGTTTTTTTTATGGTCGTCGTGGGTGCCGTGGGAAAAGTTAAGGCGTGCCACATTCATACCTGCAAGACACATTTTTGTAAGTGTTTCTTCATTGTTGCAGGCAGGACCGATTGTGCATATAATTTTGGTTTTTCTCATAAATCATCACTCCTGTGATAAGTATATCACCCGAAATTAGAAATTACAATATAAAACTACAAATTTCTTGCTTTGTATAAAACTTTGTGGTACAATTTAAAGTAGCGTGTTATAAGGGAAAAAGTAACCTTTTTTATATAAAAAACCCATTTGGAGGTGTAATATGTCAAAAAAATGCATATTTGCTTTTTTAATATCGTCGGTAATACTTATTGCCTTAATATCGTCTTTTGCATATGCGAGTTCGGTGCAGGAGATAAGTTATGATATGCTTTCCCGCGAAGCGAAAAACTATATTTCGGAAGACTTGACACTTCCCGAAACAGTAGGTGAGACTGCTGTTTCCTGGACAAGTAGCAACCCCTCTGTTATAAGTGCTGAAGGTAAGGTTACAAGACCGCAGAATAATCCTGTAAAGGTCACTCTTACTGCAACTGCAGGAGGTAGTGAGAAGAAATTTGAATTCACAGTAATGCCTGAAAACTATTATGTGAACTATTCTGAAAGCTTTGATTATGATGAATATGAAAATTCCGTTATTACCAATTTTCTTACCGACTGGAGAACCCGCTGGGGAAATGCCAGTTATCCTTCAAGTAAGTTCAGGGTGGAAATTCTTTCCGACGGCAGTAAAAACTGCTATATGTGGAACGAAATGTGGAAAGACCGTCCACAGCTTATGCTTAATGGAATCAAGCCATCGGGAAGAATCGGTGTAAGTGCCGATGTGTATATGGATTTCGAGGAAGGAACGACGGGGTATTATGACTACGAATTCGTCTTTGGAAATGAGAGCGCCAAACTGCGTTTTTATTTCTATCCCGACGGAAGAATCGGTGAAGTAAGATTTTATGGTGGAAAACCGAGTGGTATTAGCCTTGGCGGAGAAAAATCATTCGGTAAATTCAATCTTGTAAGAAACTGGATAAAACTTGAGTGGGAATTTGATACAGAGCTTCAAAAAATGTGGCTTTACATAGATGGCGAGCTTGTAACAGCAGAAAACGGAGTTGATGCTGAATTTGTTTCAGAAAGCCTTTCCAGGATTGACTTTAACATCGGAACGAATGTGCTTAACCATTGTCTTGGCATAGACAATGTTGCTGTTGTGACAAAATACGACGATGTTGATGAAAAAGAAATTGTTGACGTTTATTCACTTCTTGCACACGAAAATTTCTCTGACGAATCGGAATTTGCAGTAACGAAAAATCTTGATTTTTCAAGGGCTGTGATTGCCGGCTATGAAGATGTGAAAATAACCTTTGAAAGCGGAAGTGACAATGTTGTTGTAAACGGTGATGTCGGAGAAATTATCCGCGGTGAAGAGGATTCCGAGGGAATCGTATATGCAATTATAACAAAAGACGGCTGTGACTATTCTCTTGCAAAAACTCTGAAATTCAATGTAAAAGGTACAAACTATAAGGTTTACGAGTCAACCTCGTTTTATTATCCCGAACTTGTAGGTCAGCGTACACAAAAAACTGACGGTGGTTGGGCTCTTAACACTACCCCGAAAAAAGACGGATTTCTTGATTCAATGTATGTAAAAGAAGGGAACAATCATTCCGTAAAAAGCTACCGCACCATTTCCGATACGTCCCTTGGGCTTACAGATGGAAATATGATGTACTATGTGTTCTCCAATGCATCAAAGCGTGACGTAACCCTTGAAATGCGGATGAAAATGGGGGATGCCATTGACTCGCAACAGATATATAACATAAATCTTTATGGAAAATATGACGGGGTAAGAAACAGTCAGTCTTACTTTCAGATGCATTTTTATGCGTCAAAATCTTCAACAAGTGCACGTGTTTCGGTTTATAATCCTATTAAGGGTGTAAATGAATCAAAGGCGCTTATATCAAACTTTGCATCACCTAATGAGTGGTTTGATTTTAAGGTTGAAATTGACTTGTATAACAAAACCTTCAATGTGTTTTTTAACGGAAAATGCGTGAATTCTGCCCCGCTGAACTTTTCGAAGGTTGACGGAGTAGATATAAATAAAAAAGCTACGGGATTGGCGTATTTTTCAGCAAATCCTTTCAGGTCAATCCCCGAAGCGGAGCTTTATATAGACGATTTCACAGCGTACAGCACCCAAGGAATGACTTCAGACGTGAAAATTTATAAAAATGGTGAAAAGGTAACAGACCTTGGGTATCTTTCGGCAGGCGACAAGGTAAGTGCCGATGTTCAACTTTATAATTTTACTGAAAATATGACGCTTGCAGAAACCTCTGTTGTTGCAGGTATATATAACGGTGAAAAGCTTCACGATATAAAAATTGTAAAGGGAACGCCTGCAAGCGGACTTCTTGAAGTGAACTTCCCTTCGTTGGAAATCCCCGAGGTTGTGGAAAATACAAAGCTGAAGATTTTCTTTGTGGATTCGGAAGGAAAGCTTGCCCCCGTAAGGGAAGAGTACCTTTTCCCGCACGAGTTGAACGGTAAAATTACCCCTATTGAACACTATGATGAAGGTACGGACAGAACATATTACACCGTTGACCTTAACGGAAACCACGCTATACGAAGCTACTACACTATGCCTGTATGGACGAAAGACAGCGACAAGTTCTATTTCTATGACAGTCAGTACAGACTTTATGAATTTGATATAGAAACGGAAAAATATAAATATATTGATTCCCTTTTCGGACAGAATCTTGTTATGGTTTCAAAGCTCGGTAACGTGTTCTACATAAGAAACAACAAAGAAATTGTCCGTATGTATCCCGATTACACAAAGGAAGTTGTGGGAACACTTCCACTTGATATGAATATCGGTGCTGTAGGACTTCTGCAGGTTAACGATGATGAAAGTTATTTAAGTGTGGAAATCACAGAAAACAACAGCTCTGAATTTGATGTATCAAAACAAAAACGAATCCCCGTTCTCGATATAAATACAGGTGAATGGGATTTAAGGTACATACACGGATTTGATACAAAAGTTTATGCACCCGACCATATGAATCTCAATCCGAATCCGACCTATTCAAACATTGTGGCATTTGCCCACGAGGGTACGGGTGATAACGGAGAAGGAAATCCCGAAAGAATATGGCTTCTTGACCGTGACACAGGCGAATATGTGAACGTATTCAAACAGAAAATGCTATATGACCGCGTTCCTGCGGAAACCGTCAGCCATGAGGCGTGGATGCAGTCGGGCGAGCTTATGATGTTTGCAAACTCATCAAAAACAACCCCCGGCGGTATTACACTCTTTAAGCTTGACGGCTCTGACAGACGCTATGTAAATAACGACTACAACTATCTTCACTCATCGGGAAGTACCGTTACAGACCGCTTTGTGGTGTCTGATACAGGCTATAACGGCTCTGTGACACAGCTTGTACTTATTGACTGTTATACAGGAAAATCATACCTTCTTGCAACACTTCCCCAGAATGGTAAAGACCCCGGTCACACGCATCCCTGCTTCTCCTATGACGGAACAAAGGTTATCTTCGGACTTTATTCGGAAGACCTTACGACAATTCGTTTCGGCTGGATGGATATTTCCGATATTATAGAAAACGTTGCGGACGGTGAAGAGATAACTCTTTCCGAAACCTGCTCCACAACAAGCTACGGCGATACCGACTTCGAGCTTGAAAGGGTAAATGGCGGATATAATGTAAAGGAAGGAAATCATATGAACGTGAACATTACTTCCTTTGAAAAAGAGACAGCTGATGTAAAAATTACTATCGAATATATTGACAATGGCACAGAAAATATAGTTGTTGATTATGTAAGATGGGAAGCCGTAAACGGCAAAAATAAGATTGTAAACTACGAGCATACAGTACCCCGTACAGGAACAGGCGGCGTGAAAACCGCAGAATTTACACTCGAGGGTATCAATGCGGAGAATCTTAAAATGATGGCTGCAGATTTCACGATATACGGTGAAGAAAGTGACCTTACGGTTAAAAAAGTAACAGTTCAGGAAATATAATCAAAGGTATAACTGAACGAAAAGGGTGAAATGATGAGAAAAATACTCCTCTCAATAATTGTAATCTTAATAATGATAACTGCCGTGATTCCGTCTGCCATTGGGGCAGACAGCACGGCTTTGTCCCTTTTGACATACGAAATGCTTTCACCCCAATCGCCCGATTGCATTTCGGAGAATCTGAATCTTCCCGAAGAAATCGGGGGTGTAAGTCTGACCTGGAAAAGCTCCGACGCGTCGGTGATTTCAACATCAGGCGTTGTAACACGTCACGAAAGTGAGGAGAAAGCCGTTACTCTTACCGTAACGGCAAATGGTGAAAGCAAGGAGTTCTTCTTTAATGTTGCTCCTGAAAATTACTATGTTCATTATTCTGACAGTTTTGACTATTCAGACTTTTCGGCGAAGGTTATAACAAAACTTATGCCTGACTGGATAACAAGAATGGGCAATGCGGAGTATCCGTCAAGCACGTTCAGGACAGAAACACTTTCCGACGGAAGTAAAAACTGCTACATAAAGAACGATATGTGGAAGGACCGTCCCCAGTACCACTTAAACGGGGTGAAGCCTTCGGGAAAAATCAAGGTAAGCTATAAAGTGTATATGGATCTACCCACCAAAACGGCAGGTATGTTCGATTACAAATTTTTCTTCAGTAGCAGTAGCTATGTCCGTATGCGTTTCGATTTTGATGCAGATGGTAAAGTAAAGGTGACTTACACAGGGAAGAACTCCACAGACACCATCGGCTCTACAAAGTTTGATGAACTTAATCTGTTGCACAGATGGGTGAAAATGGACTTCGTAATGGACACAGACAGTAAAAAGCTGTGGATGTACATAGACGATGAACTTGTGACCAAAGAAAGTGGACTTGATTCCGACAAAATGACAGGCCCTCTTCACATTGTGGACTTTGATTTGGGAACAAATGTACTCAATGCAGTACTTGGCATTGACGATGTATCAGTTGCGACAATGTGCGAAAATGATGCACAAAGAGATGTGGTTGAGGTTTACGACCTTCTTTCTCTTGAAAAATTCTCTTCGCAGTCAAAATTTGCAGTAACGGAAAATCTTGATTTTTCAGATGTGAGCTTTGAAGGCTGTGATGACGTTAATATTACATATAAAAGTGGTAGCGACAACCTTGTAATTGAAGGAAACACAGGGAAAATTATCCGTAGTGAAGAGGATGCAGAAGCAATCCTTTATGCCACAATCACAAAGGACGGCACCGACATTTCACGGACTAAAACTTTTGAATTTACGGTAAAAGGCTCAAAATATGCGGTATATGATTCGGAGGCCTTTTATTATCCCGACCTTGCAGGAGAGAGGGTTACTTCCGAATCAGGAGGTTGGGAACTTAAAAACGAAACATCCAAAGAAGGACTTCTCGACTCTGCGTATGCTATAGAAAAGGGTAATTATGCTGTCAAGGCATTCCGTACTGCTTCTGATTCGTCGCTTGGTGTTAATGACCAGAACTATTTTTGCTATTGGTTCCCTGAAACATCAAAACGTGATGTTACAATAGAAACAAGATTCAGGACGGGTAAGGCTGACAAAAATCAGAGAAAGATTTATGTAGTTAATCTTTGTGGCAGATACGGAACGTCAAAGACTGTACAGACTTACACCCAGATGCATATTTATATGACGCAGAATGGCGAAATAAGTATGGATGCATCCAGCTATAATGACTCTACGGGTGCCAACAGAACCGTAAATATTGTATCAGGCATTGCCTGCCCCGAAGAATGGTTTGACTTTAAAATGGAAGTCAATATGTATGCAAAAACATTTTCCATATATGTTAACGGAAAATGTGTGACACCCGTTCCTTTGCGGTTTGAGAAAGCCAGCGGAGTTGATATTAAAACAGAAGCCGCAGGTCTTTCGTATTTCTGTGCAAATCCTTTCAGAACAATGTCAGATTGTGAATTGTATGTGGATGACTTTGCCTCATACAGCACTCAGGGGATGTACACAGATACCATAATTTATAAAAACGGTGAGAGAATAAGTGATTTAGGCTATCTTTCGCAGGGCGACACGCTTAGTGCAGATGTGCAGCTTTATCGTTACCCGGAAGCATTGACCGATAATGTCAACGTTGTTGCGGCTGTGTATGACGGAGAAAAATTGTACGATGTAGTTTTGGTGAACGGCAAAGCGCTGGAAGGGAAAATAAAAGTAAACTTCCCGTCAATTGAATTTCCCGCGTTTGTTGAGAATATGAAACTGAAAATATTCTGTATGAGTCAGGCGGGCGGAATTTTCCCAGTTTGTGAAGAAACTGTTGGTGAGCATAAGCTTAACGGAACTATAATTCCGACGGAGCATACTGACAGTAAAACAGGCAGAACGTATTTTGCCATAGACCTTAACGGAGAAGATGCCGTGCGAAGCTATTATACAATGCCGATTTGGTCGAAGGATTCTAAAAAGTTTTACTTTTATGACAGATCGTACCGGATGTATGAATACAATACCGAAACATATCGGTATAAGTACATAGACACTCTTTTTACTGAAAGTACGGTAATGGTGTCAAAGCTCGGAAATTTATTTTACCTTAATAGGGATAAGGAAATTATACGGATTACTCCCGAAAATGAAAAGACAGTTGTCGGAACACTTCCCGAAGAAATAAAAGTCAGCAGTGCAACACTTCTGCAGGTGAATAATGATGAGAGTTATCTGAGCCTTGAGATTATGGAAAGTTCAGGCAGCAGCGGTATTGATACTGCAAAACAAAAACGTATTCCCGTGATGAACATAAATACGGGAGAATGGGATTTAAGGTATGTGCACGGATTTGATGTTGTGGATTATATTCCGAATCATATCAATATGAACCCCAATCCCGAATATGCAAATCTTGTGGCATTTGCTCACGAGGGCAGAGGAAGTGACTGTCAGGGCAACCCCGAAAGAATATGGCTTCTTAACCGTGATACGGGAGAAATTTCCAATCTGTATAAACAGAAAATGAGCTACGGAAATGTCCCCGAAGAAGTTGTAAGCCACGAAGCATGGATGCAGTCGGGTGAGCTGATGATGTTTGCCAACGGTTCCGGAAAAGTTCCGGGGGGCATCACGCTCTTTAAAACCGATGGTAGCGACAGAAGATATGTAAACTTCGATTACAGCTATCTTCACGCTTCGGGAAGTACGGTTACAGACCGTTTTGTAGTGTCTGACACAGGCTATGACGGAAAAACAACAAATCTTGTGCTTATTGACTGCTATACGGGTAAATCCTACCTTCTTGCAGTCCTTCCCCAGAGTGGTGTAAATCCCGGTCATACACATCCGAATTTCTCCTTTGACGGGAACAAGGTTATTTTCGGAGTTAATTCCGAGGACCTTAAGACGATGCGAATCGGCTGGATGGATATTTCCGATATTATAGAAAACGTTGCAGACGGTGAGGAAATCACTCTTTCCGAAACCTGTTCCACAACAAGTTATGGCGGTACGGATTTCTATCTTGAAAAGACGGATAACGGGTACTATATAAAGGAAGGAAATCATATGAATGTGAATATCACTTCCTTTGAAAAAGAAACTGCAGATGTAGAACTTACATTTGATTATGTGGACAACGGAACGAAAAATATCGTAATCGACTATGTAAAGTGGGAAACAGTAAACGGCAAAAACAAAATTGTTAATTATACCGAAATCGTTAAGAGAACAAATTCGGGTGATATTAAGACTGCAACCGTAAAACTTTACGGCATAAATGCAGAAAACCTTAAAATTATGGGAACAGACCTGACACTAAAAGGCGAGGGAAGTGCTCTTGTCGCAGGAAATGTGCAGGCAAAAGAAATAAAGGAGAATTGATATGAAGTACTGTGAAAAATCAATCAGAGATGTGAAAACCACCAACGCGGAAATAATCCGCGGAATATACGACAGGATGCTGAAAACCCGCAAAAAGGAAAGTGTCGTGTACAGACCTTTAACGATTTTTGAGGAATTGAATATAATATATAATTCAGGCACGGATTTTTCAAAAATTTATCCTGAAGCAAATGTTGGCGACTTTGTATTTGTGGCATATTATGCAGATGGAATTTATGAAAAAGATATGCATATAAATATTGTAAAGAACAAGTCCTGCGAAGTGTATTTTAACGGTGAAAAGAAAGAGGTTAAAACTGTTGAAATCCGCGGACAGGAGTCCTGTGAAGCGGACGTTACCTTTAAAGAAGGAAAGAATCTTGTTATCGTAAAGGTGCCTGCGGAAGAGGACGGATTTCAGGTGGCAGTCCGCAATCTTATGACAGGGCTTCATATGGGTGCAGACGGATACGGATACAATACATATTCTTACGTTGAGTGTGAAGGCTATAACGGAATGGAATGTATGTACTATTCACGCTTGTATAAAAAGGAAGAAACTCCCGATGTAACTCTTGAATCAATTGACTGGGTGTTCCCCGCAATGCCAAAGCAGTCAAATGTTAAGGAATTTGACTTTACACAGCTTTGTGGCGGAATCGGAAGAGCCGCATATGTATATACAGAGGCAAAAGGGAAGCTTACAATTGAACATAGCTCTCCCATAAGGATTTTCGCTGAAAAAGCACTTATATATGAAGGAAAGGCTGACGGCACTTTTGAGGCGGATTTTGAAAATTATACAACTCTCCTTATAAAGAGTGTTAACGAAAACGGAAAATGGGGCTTCAAGGCTATTCACAGCGAAAACAGACTTTCATTTGTTACAGGTGCCGACACTCCCGACCTTCAGTGGATATGGGCAGGTCCTTTCGGAAGAGATACAGACCCTGTGGAATATCCCTATGTTCCCGAATATAACCTTGATTTCAGAACAGCTATGGTTTCCGTTTGTGCGGATTCCGTTTACTGGAAGTTCTACAGAGAAAATACATACCTTTATCAGTATATGACAACCTCCTTCTACGGACAGTGGTTCTATGCCATTATGGTAGGCCTTGAGGGTATGCGTCATGCGGCGGCAAAACTCGGAATAACGGAGTTCTATGATTACTTTACTTCCTGTATAGATACAATATGTGCACACCGTGATTATGGTAAGCACTGCAGGAAAG
This sequence comes from Clostridia bacterium, assembly GCA_045651805.1. GTDB lineage: Bacteria > Bacillota > Clostridia > UMGS1883 > UMGS1883 > UMGS1883. Next base: position 79,034 of record JAZRTB010000090.1, on the reverse strand, counting down.
TCCTCCTCTGGTCAAAGTATATGGGCGGGGCAGGAAAATTTAACAACCTTGACGCAATCGGAAGCTACGGTCTTGTTATTTCCGAATATTATATGATGACAGGCGACGTCAAGGCGAAGGCAATGCTTGAAGCACTTGCCCACGGTCTTATGACAGAGGTTCCCAGATTCCCCGACGGCACATTCCACCGAGTTAAAACAATGTGGACAGACGATATGTATATGTGCCTGCCTTTCCTTGCACGTTATGGTGTAATTACAGGCGAACAGAAATATTTTGACGAGGCTGCAAGGCAGATTATCGGCTTCTGGGAACGTATGTATATGCACGACCAGGATATTTACTCGCATATTTATTTCCCGCCGGAAGAATTTGCAAACCGTGTTCCGTGGGGCAGAGGTAACGGCTGGGTAATGGTTGCAATCAGCGAAGTTCTTATGCATATGCCCAAAACTCATAAGGATTATAACCGTATCCTTGAAATATTCCAAAACTTTGCAAAGGGCGTTCTTAATTGCCGTGATAAAAAGGAAAAAATCTGGCATCAGGTTATTAACAATCACGACAGCTATATTGAAACAAGCGGTACGGCAATGTTTATCACAGGTCTTGCAAGAGGTGTTAAATACGGCTGGCTTGATGAAAGCGTCAAAGCAGACGTTGTAGACGCATGGGAAGGGCTTACAGAAAAGTGTATTGACTCTGACGGAATTGTTTACGGAGTATGTATGGGTTCGGGTTGTAATAAGGAAGAAAAGTACTATCTTGACCTGGGAACTATAGTTGATGATGACCACGGCGTGGGCATTGTTCTGACTGCAGGTGTTGCCGTTATGAATATGCTCGGTGAATAAATTTTTATAAAAAAATAAAATTTTTTCAAAAAAACGGCTTTTAGTCAAATTGCACAAAGGCGAAAACCGCGTAATAATGCGGGTTTGAGGGCGATAAATTTCAAAAATGGAAATTTTGCGTCATTTTCAAACAAAATATTGACAATATGCCAAATTGAGGCTATAATAGTAGTATATGAATAATTATAGTGACTTTTTATCCTTTCAGGATAATAATGTCATCATAACAGAAGGGGATGTATTATGAAAAACAAACAAAATGTAACAGGAGGACAGGTGCTGAAGACAGGCTTCCAGAGAAAGCTCGGTCTCATCGGTAACAATTTGGAATTGTACCTGATGATTGTTCCGGTAATTCTCTACTATGCTATCTTCTGCTACTGGCCGATGTATGGCTCGCTTATCGCATTCCAGGATTATAAACCTTTCCTTGGTATGGCTGAAAGTGACTGGATCGGATTTGAAAACTTCAAGTCGTTCCTTGTAAACCCTTATTTTAAGAGAACGTTTTTTAACACTCTTACTATTAGTGTCAGCACACTTATTTTCAGCTTCCCGATGCCCATTATTCTGGCACTCCTCATTAACGAAGTACGTTGTAAGGCATTCGCAAGAACAGTTCAGACAATTACATATATGCCTCACTTCATTTCAATCGTTATCACATGTTCTATCGTGCATCAGTTCACAGCTCCTGCCGGTATTATCAACCAGTTCTGTCAGGCGTTCGGTTACAACGGTGATGCGATGCTTTCAAGATCGGAACTGTTCATACCTATATATATCATATCCGGTTTGTGGCAGGAAATTGGTTGGAACTCAATTATTTACCTTGCTGCACTCAGCGGTATTGATGCAGAACTTTACGAAGCAGCTCAGATTGACGGTGCAGGTAAGTTCAAGCAGCTTATCCATATCACAATCCCGGGTATCATTCCTACAATTGTTATCCTCTTCATTATGAAGATGGGTGCAATGCTTTCCGTAGGTTACGAGAAGATCCTTCTTCTTTACAACCCCGGTATCTATGAAGTTGCCGACGTTATTTCAACATATACTTACAGAGTAGGTCTTATTGATGCTAACTTCGGTCTCAGTACAGCGGTTGGTATGTTCAACTCAGTAATCAACATCGCACTTCTTATTATTACCAATAAGATTTGTGATAAGGTAAGCGGCACATCAATGTTCTAAGAAAGGAGGAAGACAGAGATGAAAATTAAAGATTCTATGGGAGTAAAGATTTTCCAGGTTTGTAATACAATCTTTCTTTCACTCCTTGTTATAGTAACACTTTACCCTATCGTTCACGTAGTTATGGCTTCCTTCAGTAACGGTAATGACCTTCTTGCTCATACCGGTATTCTTCTTGCTCCGCTCAGACCTACTGTTGCGGCGTACAATCTTATTTTTGAAGATGGTCAGCTTTTCACTTGTTACGGTAATACAATTTATATTTGTGTGGTTTCTATCGTAGTTAACATGATTATGACGATGTTTGCTGCGTACTTCCTTACAAGAAAGGAAGCTGTCGGCAGAAAAGTTATTATGAAGCTTATTCTTGTAACAATGTACTTTGGTGGTGGTCTCATCCCCTCATACCTGGTTGTTCAGTCTCTCGGACTTTACAATACATACTGGGCTCTTATTCTTCCCGGTGCTATTGGTACATATAACATGATCGTGCTCAGAACTGCATTCAATGCAATCCCTGAGAGCTTGTATGAAGCTGCAAGAATTGACGGTGCAGGTCACTTCAGAATTCTTTTCCAGCTTATGATACCTCTTGCAAAAGCAACATTGGCGGTTATTTTCCTTTATTATCTCGTTGGTCACTGGAACTCTTGGTTCGGTGCATCAATCTATATTGAAGATAAGTCTAAGTACCCCCTTACACTTTTCCTCAGAGAGACAATTATTAAGAATGATACAACTGCTCTGACCGGTGATATCGGTCTTGGTGAAGAAACTGCTGCTGCCAGCGAAACGCTGAAGTATGCAATTATCGTGGTTTCCGCTGTTCCGATTCTTTGCGTATATCCCTTCTTGCAGAAATACTTTGCAAAGGGCGTAATGATCGGCGCAGTTAAAGGATAACAAAAAAACAAGAAAGGAAGAAAGGAAAAATGAAGAAAAACTTCAAAACTTTGAAAAGCATTTTAGTGCTTGCATTGGCTTTGATTCTTGCTCTCAGCGTGTTTACAGGCTGTAAGAAAAATGACAAAGTCGGCTACAACACTAAAAAGTCAGATTACGGCTCAACTTACCCCATCAAGGGTGCAGAAGATGTAGTGCTCACATACTGGAGACAGACAACAGCTGCTGTTCAGAAGTCAGCTCCCAAGAACTACGGTGACCTTCCCTTTGCGAAGGAACTTGAGAAGCAGACAGGTATAAAGATTGAATACATACATCCTTCTCTCACAAACGCAACTGAAAAGTTCAACCTTATGCTCTCAAGTGGTAACCTTACAGATATTCTTGGTTACAACTTCAACAGCTACACAGGTGGTGCACAGGCAGCTATCGATGATGGCGTTATCCACGCTCTTAACGTAGAGGGTAACAGCATTCTTGATGCATGGGCTCCCGATTTCAAGGCACTTTTGGATGAGTTCCACGACACAGTTGGTAAGGAAGCAAAGACAGATAACGGTTACTACTTTGCATTCGGTATCGTTGCTCCCGAACGTAGCCTTAACACAACAGCAGGTCCTATCGTAAGAAAAGACTGGCTTGATGACCTCGGACTTGACGTTCCCAAGACAGTTGACGACTGGTACACAATGCTTAAGGCATTCAAAGAAAAGAAGGGCGCAACTGCTCCTCTTTCAATGTCTGACCAGGGATTCCACAACGGTTTCATTTCAGGTGCTTACGGCGTAAACAAGGACTTCTTCCATGACAATGGTACAGTTAAGTACGCTCCTGCAGAGCAGGGTTACAAGAAGTATCTTGAAACAATGCACAAGTGGTATAAGGAAGGTCTCTTCGACAGAGAATTCGATACAACAACAACTGTAACACAGAACCTTCTTACAGGTAAGTCAGGTGCTACATGGAATGCTCTTGGCGGTGGTATCGGTACTCTTATGTCAAACGTTGAGGCTAAGGAAGCAAGCGATCCTAACAAGGATGCAGTATTCATCGGTGCTCCTTACCCCACACTTGACGGAAGCAAGTCTCAGTTCGGTCAGGCTTCTGCAAGATTCTCACCCAACACATCAATCTCTACAAAGTGTAAGAGTGCTGAACTTGCAGCTAAGTGGCTTAACTACGCTTACACAGAAAAGGGTCATATGCTTTACAACTTCGGTATCGAAGGCGTTTCATACGAAATGGTTGACAAAGATGGCGACGGTGTGAAGGAATATCCTCAGTACACAGAAGAAGTTACAAACAACCCCAATCTTACAATGCAGGAAGCATTCGTTAAGTACTCACAGGCAGGTGGCGGCGGTGGTAACACAGGATACCGTCAGGACGTTAGATATCTTGAACAGTATGCAAACCGTCCTATTCAGGCAGAAGCTTGGAAGACATGGTGTGATACTGATGCATTCGACCACTATGTTCCCAACACAGGTGTATCAGAGGATGAGGCTAAAGAATACTCAACTCTTTACACAAACATCAGCACATATGTTGGTGAAGAATATATCAAGTTTGTTAAGGGCAAGAGACCGATTTCAGAATTTGACGACTTTGTAAAGACTCTTAAGGATATGGGTCTTGACAAGATGATCGCTATGAAGCAGGCTGCATTTGACAGATTCAATGCTAGATAAATAATTGCTTTTATGTTTTACCACACAGATTTCTGTGTGGTAAAACTTTTTTTGTGCAGAAAAATGTATGATTTTCTTGTAATTGGATTTTGAATTATCTGACTCGGTCGGGGAGCGAAATGAGTGAAGCGGCACGCTTCTTTTTTGTATAAAATTTACCGCAAAAGACAAAAATTACATATCAGAAATGCGTTTTTGCATTTGTTTTCTCTTAAAAATATGTTATAATTAGTGTACAACAACCAAAATTGCGTGAAAAATGTCCAAAAACATATAAAATATGTCCAAAAACGTATTGTTATATGGAGGTAAATATGTTATTATTACTATAGCTTAAAGGGTGGAGAAGTATAAAATGTCAATATAGTATAATAATTTCGGGAAAAAGCCAATATAGTACATTGATTGATAGACGGAATTGTTGTATTATTAAACTAGATATTAATTTTATTTATTTACATATATAAGGAGGAATTTTTATGTTCAAAAAATTAGGAGCAGTATTGTTGGTAATTGCTATGACTGTGTCAATGATGTCGCTGTCTGCTTTTGCCGCAGAAAAGGTCTTGCTTGAAAGACTTGAGGCATATGCAACAGACCATGTTACGGTGCTTGCAACAAACAACACATCAGATGAGGCATCGGTAAACGTTATCGCAGTATATACTGACGAAAACGATAAGATTACAGCTATAAATGCAAGCGGTGCCGTTTCTATCGGTGTCGGCGAATCAGAAATGATTGTAGTTGATATTGAGGATATGAGTGCTACTTCAACTCTCTCATACTATGTATGGGACGGGGATGAAATCCGTACACCTCTTGAAAACAGCGCCCCCGTTCCCTCAACAGAGCTTTCATCACCCGCGCAGACTCTTACAACTGTTGACCTTACATGGAACGACGCTGACGACGACTACAACGGTGTAGAATCTTACAATGTTTACAATATGGGTATACTTCTCGGTAACACAAGTGACAACAGCTTCACAGTAACAAACCAGGAGAGAGGCGTGGAGTCAAACTACTCCGTTAAGGCTGTTGACGATGAAGGTGTTGAATCAGCACAGGCAATCGCTATTGACCTTATGACAAAGAATATCCCCACAGTAATTTTTGATGGCGATAACATTATCGAAAGTGGCGGACTGCTTTTCTGTAATGAAAAGAGTACATCTTATTACGGCTTTACAGCTGCCGGTGAGGCAGATGGTCTTCCTTGCAGACAGACAGTTAACCCCAGCAAAGACGGTTACGGCGGACGTGACATCGTAACAAGAATGCCCTTTAAGTTTACTCCCGAGTATGCGGCAGAGCTTGCAAATCAGCCCGACCTTACATTCATTATGACATATTATGATGATGATATGGGTTACAGCAATAAGTCTATTATCATGGACTACTGCCGTGTGGGAAGTGCAGCAGACGGTCTTTATACAGGTGCGTCAGCCGGCACACTCGGAAATACAAAGCAGTGGAAAACAATTTCTTACCGTGTAACTAACTGTAACTTTGGTGAGCCTTCACCTTCAAGCGGTAACAGCTACTGTAAACTCAGAATTTTCGCATCAGGCGGTAAAGGACTTAAGATTTACAGTCTTTCAGTTCTTCCCACAAGCCAGTACAATGCGCTTATGAAGGAAGCAACAGGTAAAGTAGAGGGTGCTTACATAAACAATGGTGTTCAGTTTAACGACAAGGCTGACGGTATTGAAAAGGTTCAGCTTGATAATAAGGGTGCAGTTAAGGTAACTTCAGGAAATAACCTTGAATGTGACGTAACAACAACTGCAGTTGCAAATTCATCAACTGTTAATGTTGAAGTTGAATACTACACAGAAAACCCCGATGAAGAAATCGTATTTACACACAGCTATGACGGAAACGAACCGATAGTTGTTCCCGTTACCGAATCCGGCAAGTGGCAGAGAGCAAGATTTGAGCTTGACGATGCTTCCTTTGCAAACTCTATGGCTGCAAGCCAGATTTCAAGTGCTGACTTTACAATCGGTACAGCAAGCGGCAGTGAATTTTACGTTCATTCCGTTCGTGCATATATCCCTCAGTAATTAAAAGTAAAATCTGAAAAGGAGGTTAAATTATGCGCAAAAAACTGTTTGGTATAATAATGTGTATGCTTCTTTGTGTGGCGGTGTTTGCAGTATGTGCAAATGCGGCAGAATATTACACAACAACACAGGAAATGTATGTAAAAGTTGATCCCACAGATCCAAATAACGCATCTGTTATATTCTCGCCAATTCCGCAGACAAATAAGCTCAGCTTCATTGACGGACAGACTGCCGGCAGATATGATGAGCTTTACAGTGAACAGGTTGAATTTAACGGCATCCCCGGCAGACAGGTGTATGTTGAAAACAAGTTCTACTTTACATTTGAAGACGGCTTTGCCGATAAAAGTGACAGCGTGTTCGCGTTTATAATCGACTACTGGGACTACGGCGGAGGCGGTTACTTCCACGTAGAATATACAACCAAAGTTAAGGGTGAGGTTGCAAGGGCATCCATCCTCAAGCTTGGTCTTGACGAAAACAGTCAGAAAACAGCAGGCGGTTGGCACAGAGTAACACTTTATGTTGACGATGCTTGCTTTGACAAGTCACTTGACTACGGTACAGACTTCCGTCTTGTATCAAACGCGTACAACACATTCTCACGTATAGAGGTTCGTAACCTTTCAAAGACTGCAGGTGCGGACGAAGATTTCGGGGTATTCAACCAGAAGAAGGCTGAATCACTTAACTACCTGGGTATGTTTGACGGCTACGGCGAAGGGGAAACCTTTGACCCGAAGCTTGACAAAAAACTCACTCGTGAAGAATTCTATGTACAGATGATTAAGTCTTACGCACTTGGTGAAACTGCTCTTAAGGAAAACCGCAAGACAAAGTTCACCGATGTGAGTGCGGAGGCAGCACCCTACATAGCATACGCTGAAAAGCTTGGTCTTATAAAGCGTGACGGAAATACTCTTGGTGCAGGGGAGAATATAAAGCAGAAGGAAATGGTTGCCGCATATCTCCGTCTTCTTGGAGTGAGCGACCCGAATCTTGAAGAAAAAGCTATCGAGCTTGGCCTTCAGTATGGACTTATAAATTCAGGTGCTATGATCTTCCAGCCTGAAAAGGACGGCAATGTGGATAACTTCGTTGTACTTGCAATGAACATATTCTCAATGTCAAACCTCAACACAGGGGAGAGTGCATTTGGTAAGCTTTTCGACGCAGGTGTTTACACAGAGTCAACACTTCTTAATGCAAACGACAAGGCGCTTAATAACTGGCTCCTTGAAAACGTATTCACTCTTGAAGTACGTACTCTTATAAATGAAGATTCACGCCGTGAATATCACGAAATCGACTTTTTCGGTAATAGTGCTCTTAAGGAGTATTACACACAGAACTGTATGAGTATCGATAACCGATACATTGCATTCCGTGATTCAAGCATGAACCTTTATCTGCTTGAACTTGAAACACAAAAGGCAAAATTCGTGGGTAAAGTTCTTAAGGATTACCTCTTTATGATTACTCCGAAAAATAACCTTTGGTACACAGATAAGGACTGGAACATTGTCAAGGTTCCCCTTGATGGCGTTGATATCAAAACAGACGAGTTTACTTATGAAATTATGGGTCGTATTCCCGAATGGCAGACCCGTCAGCCAGGTATGATGCAGGTTAACAATGCTGAAACCCGTATCAGTTACGAGTGGCGTGATACAAAGGGTGACTTTGACCCCAACTATTACAGCCGTATTCCGATTTATAAGGTTGACGAAAAGGTGTGGGATATTGACCATTGGTGGGGCTTCATTTCGAACTGGTACTATCCTAACCACGTTTGTATAAACCCCGTTTACGACAATCTTGCATTCTTCGCCCACGAGTGGGATCATCCAAACGGAACACCGCAGTATGACCGTGTGTGGGCAGTTGATATGGATACAGACGAGTATTACAATGCAATTCCCCAGAAGGCATACCGCTGGGATAACGACCTTCTCGGTGATATGTATTGGAGCGGTGAATCACTTGTTCACGAAGCCTGGAGTAACAATGGTGAGTGGATAATGGCAGTTAAAAACGTTGGTGCAATGGACGGTGTTAAGCGTGGTATCGGTGAAGCAGGTGCCGTAATGGTTCGTCCCGACGGAACTGATAAAAAGTATATTCCTGTACAGTATGAGTACACAAGAAAGAACGGCGGCGGCACCAGCGGTATCAACCATGCGATGCTTTCTAATACTACTGACCGTTGGCTTGTGGGTGACTCCCAGTACGGCCGTGGATGGTCAGACGTTTATCTCATAGATACATATACAGGTAAGGATTACTTCCTCGGAAGATTCCCTCTTACAGATAACCCCGGTCATATTCATCCCCAGTTCTCAATGGATGATACAAAGATTATTATCGGTCATCAGTCAGACGACCTGTCACATGTTGAAATTGCATGGATGGACGTTTCTGATATAGTGTTCGGCACACCCCTTGACGGTGGTCAGTACGATATTTCAGAAACTTGTGATACATTTGGTTACAATGGTTACGACCATTATATCATCGCTGATAAGGACGAAAACGGTGAAATTCAGGGATTCAGAATTCCCCGTAACTGCCAGATGAATGTAAATGTTAAGCGTGAAGTGGTTGAAGGCGACAATGTTGCGGCAGATATTACAATTACCTACCTTGACGAGGGAACAACTCCCATAAAAATGCAGTATAACACATGGGATAATAATGTAGGCGGCTACGGCAAGCTTACTGAACGTGAGGTTTTCATCGAAAGAAAGAATTCAGGTCAGTTCGTGACAAAAACGCTTCATTTCGATGATATTAACCTCGGTAATATGTACGCACTGGGTGTTGACTTCAAGTTAAGCGGTGTTAGTACAGAGGCATACATCAAATCAGTTGATGTATATGTTCCCGAAGAATACAGGGTTCCTGTTGTGGATAAGAAGAAAACTCCTCCCACAGCAGAAGAAAGGAGATAAGTAATAATGAAAAAACGTATATTAAGTCTTATCATTTGTCTTATGTTTGCGTTTTCTCTGAATATTGTTTCAGCATCTGCGGAAACAGTATCCTTTGAGATTACTCCCTTAATTGACTATGATAATGAAAAAATTACAATAACAGGTGTTACACCTGCCCTTTACGGACAGAACGTATCAGTTGTTGTTTACGCCCCCGTGGAAACTATTTCAGGTATGGCAGACGTTGAAAACCGTCTTAATCCCGAACCCCAGTTTCCTCTTAACGTAACTAATATTAAAAAAATCAAGAATGTAACTGCAGACCTTGAAGGTAAATTCAGCGTTTCCTTCAACCTTGCAGACCTTGATGCGGGATACTATATGGTATCTGCATCAGGCGGTGGTTACAAGAAGGCAGTTTCAAAGGACTCAGAACTTATCTACTTTGAAAATGTAAATTCAATCAACACAGTTACAATTCCCGCATTCAACAATGCAACAGCTGATACTGTAGAACCTCTCATCCGTGAGAAGGAGCTTCTTATCGGTGTTGACGTTGCAGGTGATTATGAAGATAACAAGGACGTTATCAATAACCTCTTTGAAACAATCAAAACTGATGACTATCCCGAAGGCTACAGCGCAGGTGAGATGTACAAGATTCAGGATACATTCTCTGCAATCAGCATTTTCCGTGATATGTATGCGGCAGAAACTCCCGATGAGCTTGTTGAACTCCTTGAAGGAAATGCAGATATCCTCGGTATAAACATTGCTGATGAAGATTACACAGCTGATAAGGAAGCTGTTGCACAGATTTTCCTTAATATAATTGAGGAAGGAAAAGATAACAGCACATACGTTCCCCGTTCAATGCTCGACACAAGAAAGGTGTTTAAGCAGAGTATGGGTATCGTGGCACTTAACAGCCGTGACAATGAAGGCGTAAGCGGTGTGCTTGACACATACGGCGAAATCCTCGGTCTTGATATGGATGCTTACGACGAAGCTTGTGAAGAATATACTGTTACAAAGGTAAACAAGGGCTTTGTTGAAAGAAACTTCAAGGTTGCAAGCGATGTAGTTAAAGCTTATGACGAATGTGTCGAATTCCTTGAAGAAGAAAAGAAGGAAAATTCAGGCTCATCAGGCGGCACCGGTGGCGGTGGCCTCGGCGGCAGACCTTCACAGAATGAGAAAGACGAAATTTCAATTGACAAAGATATAATTGAAGAAAATCTTCCCAAGGAAGAAATTCCCCAGAAGTTCAGCGATGTGGAAAAAGACCATTGGGCATACGATTCAGTACAGACACTTGCTGAAATGGGAATTATTGAAGGCTTTGAGGATGGCACATTTAAGCCCGATCAGCTTGTAACACGTGAGCAGTTCGTAAAAATGCTTATCGTAACAGGCGGTTACCTGAATAATGACCTTGTTGCACAGTTTGGCGACGTTGAGGCAGGCAGATGGTCAAGTGCTTATATTGCAAGTGCTGTTTCAAGAGGTATCGTAACAGGCTACGCTGACGGTACATTCAAACCTACTGCAACTCTTACACGTCAGGATGCTTCAGTTATGGCTTACAGACTTTGTAACGTAATGAAAAAGTCTGTTTCAAAGTCAGACACACTCAGCTTCTCTGATGCAGACAGCGTAGCTGGTTATGCAGTTGAAGCTGTTGCAACTCTTGAAAGTTCAGGCATCATTAACGGCTTTGCAGATGGCTCATTCAGCCCCCTCGGAACTCTTACAAGAGCTCAGGCGGCGAAAATCATCTACGGTATAGTTATTAAATAAGAAAGGAAAGGCAAGGGTGATAATATGCGTAATAAACGATTAATCGCAATCATAACAGTACTTGTGTTGCTGTTTACCCAGATGGGTACAATGATTGGCTCTGCAGAAGAAGCCCCTGTGGCACCTCTTTATTCAGAGTCAGAGCTTGCCTCCTTTGAAAGCAAGCGTGAAATGCTTCTTGACCTTGGCGTTTTCCCTGAATTTGATAAAAAAGCAGAAGATACAATCTCAAGAAGTGAATTTGCAGGAATTATGGAAAAGGTGATGGGTAATCACTTCTATCCTGCAACATTCAGCGAAAACACATATGTTGACGTAAAAGAACTTACAACAAATGCCAATGCAATAGTTGCACTCAAGAAGATGGGACTTATGGTTGGTGTAAGCGCTTTTGAATTCAAGCCCGACAACAAGGTTACTTATGCACAGGCAATAAAGGTGCTTGTATCGGGTCTTGGTTATAAAGACCTTGCAGAGGTAAGCGGTGGTTACTATCAGGGTTACCTTAAAAAGGCAATAGACCTTGGTCTTCTCCGTGGCGGTGCTTCAAACTATGACCGTGACCTTACTCTTTACGATGCGGTAATGCTTATTGATGCGGCACTTGAAGCAAAAATCCCCGAAATGAACGCGGTAAGTGAGGAATATGCAACTTACACAACAAGTGAAGACCGTAACCTCCTCAGCGTTTATCATAACATTTACCCCGTAAAGGGCGTTATGACTGACAACGGTCAGACAGCTCTTTCCGGAAAAAGTATGGCAGGTAAGGGCAATGCTATTGTAAACGGCGTGCTTATGACAGGCATTCAGGAAAAGTTTACAGACCTTATCGGTATGAATGTTGTTGCATACTACCGTGATACAGAACCGAAGGTGTTGCTTCACGCTTATGCCGATGAAGCAAGGAACGATGTACTTGTAATTAACGCTTATGACCTTGTTAAGGATTCTTCCAAGTTCACAAAGTCAAACATCGTTTATAAGAACAAAAGCGGTAAAGAAACAGATGCTAAAATCAGCGTATATGCAGACTTTATCTATAACGGTGCCGCTTACACCAATTTTGTAGGCGAAACACTTAAGATTCCTGAAGGTACACTTAAGCTTATTGATGCCAACGGCGACAAGGTTTACGAAACAATTATTGCGGACGTATTCTATGATTATCTTGTAAAGACAGTTGATACCGTTACAGGTGCTTTCTATAGCAGCTACGACGAACCTATCCTTTACAATGAATATGAAGTATTCCACGTTTACGATGCAGAAGGTAAGGAAATTCCTCTTGCAGACATAAAGTATGAAAGCCTTCTTTCTGTATATCAGTCAAAGGATTTCACAAAGCTTATCATTCATGTGTCAAATGTAAAGACAAGTATGGTTGTTGACAGTATCACTACTGAAGAAGACGGCTCAATGTTCGTTACAACAGGTGAGAGCACATACCGTGTAGGCTCATTCTATATGGAAAAGATGAATGATGCATCTTCAAGCCTTAAAGCCCCCGAAACAGGTGCTAAATACGATGTATATGTAAACGTAGCAGGTGAGGCGGCATTCTTCCTCGGCACACAGAACCGTGCGGAATATGCATACCTTCTTGCAGTAGGCAGTGATTCAACAGATAAACTTGGCGGTACAAAGAAGGCTGTAAAAATCGTTAACGAGCAGGGCGATGCAGTAACCGTTAAGGCGGCAAAGAATTTCACAGTTATTGACTCTGCAGGTGTTCACGAGAATGACGGTGATGCAGTTGTTAACAGCGCGGACCTCTACAATACATCAGGTGCATTCGTTCCTCAGCTTATCAGAATCAAAATCAATTCAAAGGGTGAATTCACACAGCTTGAATATGACAATACTACTATAACAGAGGCTGAAGCTCCCAACGGATTTGACGAAACAAAGTTCCATAAGCTTTATACAGGAAGCTTTTCAACATACTCCGGTTATTCAAGCAAAAACCTCGGTACTTCAGGATATATTCTTGACAAAAACTCAAAGATATTCCTTATTGAAACTCCCGGCAGTATTGTAACAACCGATGAAACAAAGGTAAAGGTTATTCCTTACAGCAAGTTCCAGCTTGTATCTCTTACAGGTGCTCTTTACGATGCTGACCAGAACTGGGCAGTAGGTGCAATGGTTTGTGCTACCACAACGACAAGCTTTGACGACAAGCCCTTCACCGTTATCAGCTCAAAGACAGTTATTGACGAATTCGGCGAAGAAAGAGAGCAGGTAACAGGCTACTGGAAGAACAACGTCTGGACATTCCGTGAGCATTTCCCCGGTGTGTTTGCAGCAGCTATAGAGGAATTCAATAATAGCGATGGTAAAGATGCAGAAGGTAACATTAAGCCCGGTTTCAATACTTATTCAGGTATAAAGCCCGGTGACGTGTTCGTCATCCAGTTTGACAACGAAAAGCAGGAAGTATCGAAGGCTATGCTTGTAATGAGTCCCCTTCGTTCTGAAGAACAGGTTCGTAAAGGCTTCGGTCCTTATTCAGCAGCAGATTATGCTAACACAACATGGGGTCGTGTAATCGGTTATCCCATTTCAGGTACAGACGGCACACTTGGTATTTATGCAAACGGTGAATACTTTGTTGAAACAATCACATCTTCATCCTATGTAACAATATTTGATACAAGAACAGGTGAGGTTACAAAGGGCGACAGAACTAAGCTTCCCACAATAGGCAGTGTTGATAAGGCAGGTAATATCGACATTGGCGACGGAAGCATAATGATTTACGGATGGCGTCAGAGAAACCATCTTAACGATATTCTTGTTGTGCTTAAGTAAATAACTATGAAAGACAGACGCAAGAAGCGTCTGTCTTTTGATTATATGAATTGCATTAATAAAATAACAAAATATTCTTGTTTTTATGTGATGACAACAATAATTTCAAGGAAATAAATAAAAAAGTGATGTAAAATTAAATTGTATAATATAATTGATTAAAATTTGTTTAAATGTTACAGGAATTTATTTGTGCGAACAAAAATACAAACAATGCGGACAAATTTGAATTGACAAAGTTGCGAAAAAAAGGTAAACTCAAAGTAGCATTCTTTATGCTATGGTAAAATTAAATTTAATATATATAAGGAGGAAAATGTTATGAAAAAAATTATGGCACTCTGCCTTTCGTTGTTAATGGCGCTTTCAATGGTATCATTTTCAGTAATGGCAGAAGAAACAGCGGTTGACTTTGCTGAAATTGCAAACGGTCAGCCCTCAATGTTTGTGACAGAAGACCTTGATCTCGGCAGTCACACAATCACATCTTCAAACGAGGCGGTTATCGCTCTTGACGGTGACGTAACACGCCCCATTTATGAGGATGCAACAGTTACTCTTACAATCGATGGCGGTGTCCCCTTCGATGTAGTTGTAAAGGCAAAGACTGCCGATATTAAAGTTGCGGAGGATTTTTCAGCGGATGAATATGACGGCTGGAGTTTCAGCGCTCCTGAAGGTAATGAACCTTCAGTATTTGAAAACGGTGTTTTCAACATAATTATCGGACCTACAGCTGTGGCAAGAACACACATCAGAAAGACTCTTCCCCAGGCTTCAGGTGATAAGATTGTTGTAATCCGTTTTGACCTTGTTAACATCACAGAAGTTACTTCATCAGGTATTGATATCCGTATTTCAGGTAACAGATATGATGCAGAAGGTACAAGAATTGGTTATTATGATACTGCAACAGTTGCAAGAATGTATCCCGGTAATGCCGGATTTGGTAACAACTGGATGGGTGCCAGCAGAAAAGCTAATGTGGAAATCAAGTACAATCCCCAGACAGGCGAATTCTGGGGCAACGGTGTAAAATGTGCGAAGAATCTTTTTGACAGCACAGATTCAAGCTTCTATATGAGTGAAGGTCACACATCTGATGAAGTTGCAAGCACAGTAATGACAGCAATTATGTTCACTAATGCAGGTGGCGGATGTACAGGTAATTTCGCAATCGATAGCTTCGTCGTGTATGAAGAAATTCCTGCTGAAGAAGCACTTCTTACAGCAACTCCCGAAGAAATGCTTGCAAATTATTCATATCTCCTTTCAGAGGAATATGTAACCGATGGCAGTAGCTTTAAAGGCGTTGGAAACAACCTTAAATTCACAGCCGATGAAGAACTTCCTGCAGGTATAAGCATTTCATGGGAAACTTCAGATGCTGATGTTATCGCAGAAGACGGTACAATAAAGCGTGACCTTGAAAATGAAAAGACAGCACAAATCACAGGCACACTTTCAGTTGACGGTGCGGAAGATATGGTAAAAACATACGATGTAACAGTTCTTCCTCTCTCGCTTTCCGGCAGAAGTGAAACTGTTGATTTCGACAGCTATGATCTTTCAGACGGTGCGGCTATTGCGGAACCCGGTTGGAATGTTTCAAGCAGCGAAGCAAGTGTAGTGAATGTTGTTGACAACGGCAATAGCTACGCACGAGTTTCAAGTTCTCTTTCAAATGGAACATCGAAGGTAATTACTTATTCCTTCGATAATGCTCCTTCTTTAGGAAGTGGACGCTACTACATAATGTCCTTTGATTATAAGACTTCAACACCCATGGCAAATGTTATCAATGTAGGTCTTCGTATTAACAACACAGAGGTAGCTGAATTTATAAACCGTTCAACTATGCTTCATGGTCAGGACTGGGCAACAGGACAGGCTTGGTATGGTGGTTCTACTACCGGTTATATTAAACCGCCCTCTGAATTTGTTAATCTTCAGATTAAAATTGATAATTTAACAAAAGTTGTAAGCTATATTATAGATGGTAAAACAATATCAACCGCAACTTGTCCTTCGGTTGATTTGGAAAATATTACATCTGCTAACCTTTACGTTGACTGGAGATCTGCAAGCGGTGCATTTGATATTGATAATATCACGCTTTACGCAGAAAACACTCTTGATGATGCTATCGCTACACTTCCTGCAGAAGAAAAGGTAGCACTTTTCAAGGGCTTTGTTGAAAAATCTTCAATCGGTACGGTTAGTGCTATTGGCGACGTGCTTGACCTTGATAACGGATATGCGGATTACGACCTTGACGCCATAGGCGTAAGCATCGCGTGGGAATCATCTGCACCCGAATACATTTCAAATGACGGTGAAGTTGTTAAATCAGCATCATTCCTTACCAAAGATGAAGTTACAATGACTGCGACAATCTCCGCAGGTGCGGCAAGCGACACGGTAGCTTTCACAATGACAGCACCCGACGGAACACAGCTTCTTTCTTCGTCAGACTTCTCTGACACAACTGTTTCTGCAGGTAAGGCAACTTATGTTGACGACGAAGATGCGTCACACGGTAAGGTTCTTTACCTTTCAACTGCCGAAGTCGGCAAACACACATCATCTGATAATATCGGTATTATCAGCTATGGCGACTGGAAGGGCAGAGCGGTTGTTTCTGCAGATGTCAAGTACGTTAACGGAAACGATGCTTCCAGCGGCGGTATCGTGATAAAGACTATTGCGGCTTACAACGGTGTTTCTGTTATGTTTAACTTCGTAACAAATAAGGTAGCCGTTACCACAACACTTCCCGAAGCAGAAGCCGATGGATCAAAGCTTAAGGCTAACAGCGCAAAAACTGTTTACCTCCAGATGGATTCCGAGCTTTTGGAAAAAGAGGGCGAGTGGATTAACGTAACAGTTGATTTCAATGCACTTTCACAGACATTCGTTCTCTATATTGACGGCAAGCTTTATACCGAGCTTCCCATGCTTCAGGCTAATATGAAAACTACTAAAAACGGTGGTGGCTCTGTAAGAGGTATCTCACTTGAATGTAGTAACAAGGGCGAACTTTGGGTGGATAACGTTTCTATCCGTAAGTTCACAAACAGCACCGAATCAGAAGTAAATGCGGCACTTAATGCGGCACTTATCGACTTCGGTTCAAGCTATATCAAACCCGTTCTTACAAACTGCGAGCTTCCTTCAATGACAATCGGCAGAAGCTGGAATATAGCAGCCGATGCGTTTAACAGAGATGTTGAAGAGAATGGCTCAATCAAGCCTTCTAACGTTTCTACATACACTTATGTAACAGACGGTCCCGAAATCTCATGGAAGATTAACGGCGTGGATGCAACAGCAGTTAATGTTGATTATCCGCAGGTTGTTGAAGTTACAGTAACTGCAACAAAGGACGGCATCACAGAGACAAAGACCTTCAGAAGAAGAGTTGCTCCTGCGTCTATCCGCGGACTTGCAGCAAGCACAGCTGCTCTTAACGGTGTATGGCTTGAAGGCGTAAATGCTGAAACAGATAAGGTTGTAATCGCACAGTATAACGGCAAGAAGCTTGTTTCCACAAATATTATCAGCCTTAAAGACAATGAAAACTATAGTGCTGAAACAGGTATTCTTAAGCTTGCAGGCTTTGTTGCACCTGCGAAAAATGCAGATGTAGATGCACTTAAGGTATTCGTTATAGGCGATAAAGGCATTTCACCCATAACATTTAAAAATGCCGACTTAAACGGCTGATTTAACTGACAATATGATGCGGAGTGACCAATCGGGCACTCCGCATTTTTGTGGTATAAAAACACAATTCCGTAGGGGCTGGCGTCTCCGACAGCCCGTAATACTTAACCTTCGATGTTTTTTTGACAGCAAGCCTTCCCTGAGTAAGGGAAGGTGGCACGCGTAGCGTGACGGAAGGGTTGTACAAAACCTATAACACAGCACAGCGACACATAGGCCGTTCCCTACGACTGGGAATTTAAATGGTACAACCGTAGGGGCGATTCACGAATCACCCGATGTTAACTGAAATACAATAAAAAGTGCTTTGCCATAAAAGCAAAGCACTTTTTATCTTATAAAATTATGTTATCCGTTATCAGATGTATGCTTATCTTCCAAAAGCATAGGGAACTAACAATCCTTTGTCGTATATAAAATACTTAATTATACAACCAACATCGTTAATATTTTCGTCAGCGACTTCAACTACACTGCTTGTAATATCAATTGATTTTACAAGCAGAAGACGTCCGTCATTAGCAGAATATTTTGCTATCACAAGTCTTTTTCCTTCGTAATCGCCTTCTATTGTAACTGTTTTAACGTTTCTTTCGTCTAAAGTATAGTCAGCAATTTCAACAGGAGCAAATCTGTTTGTGAAAGTTTGTGAGTAGCTCACGTCACCAGAAGTAGCAGTTACCTCAAATGTAACTGTTTGGGGTGATGATGGTGCGGTATAAGTAGTTTCAGTATGAGGCTCGCCATTAACCTTCCAAGTAAGAGTTGCACCGTTAGAATCCGTCTGAGGAGTAGGAATGGTTGTGCTTGTTATAACTGAAGAGAGGTCTTTTCTGTTGATTGTTCTGTAAGGACCGGTCAAACCATTCTGACCTGATTCACGAGCAGCTGCATCATATACTGCTCTTCTGAGTGCAGCATCCGCCTTTACAACATTTGAATCAGTGTATTCATTAACATACATGTTGTCCATATAGAAGGTTTTCATATTACCAAGCTGGGTGTGCATCCAATAAGCAACATAACCCACACCATTAGCTGAACTTCCCGGAATTTCATTTATCTTGTTGTCATCAACGTAGATTGTGTAAACATTCTTTGTGGAATTAAAGTCTATGTCTATATGATGCCAAACACCGGGTCTGGTTATTTCAGCATAGCAGGGGACTTTGTGAACAAATAATGCATCTACCTTATCAGCAGTAGCGTTACCGTAAGCAGTCGTCTTATCGCCAACAGTTAAATCGGCATTCGTATAGGAAAGACCGACTTGCTGGCTACCGTTACCTCGCATATAGGTAGAAAAAGTACTCCATGTTGCATTGTCATTGAGTTCAAATTTGTAATCAAATCCAAACACATATCTCTTGTTATATCCGGGACCACGCTGCCCTGCAGAAAATTGGATTATATTGGGGTTTGTGGATTTAAGCATCATACCTCTTTCGGAATCATTGAAAAATTCATGGCTTCCTCCGCTGAAATAAATGCCTTTTTTACCGCCCGAATAGCAATTCTGAGTTGTTGTGGAAGAGGTAGCACCAACTTCTACATCTTCGAAGTCCCAGTTGAATTTTGCTGCTGTACATTCAACTGTTCCGGCAGGAGCAAGCTTGATGTTAAAAGGTTTGGTTGTTATTGTTTCTTCACCGAAAGTAAGAGTTCCCTGCACAACTGCGTTAACAGAAGTATTCTGTTTAGGATGAATTGTGCCGTTAGCTTCAATTACAGAAGGATCGCTTGTTGTCCATACAAGGCTTGCACCAAGGGCTTCCATATCAAGACCTGTTGAGAATGTCAGGTTTGAAGAAACGGATGCAAGGCTCTGACCGTTTGCAAAAACTTCAGGGGTAAGGAAAGTTTCCAAATATTCCTTTCGTTGTTCCGGAGTAACTTTTAAGATCGCTTCATCTTTGGAATCTTCTTGATATACTACGTAATTGTCCATATCGAACTGGGCGAAACAATCACTTCCGGCACAACAAATAGTTAACCCTGTTAATTGTACGTATTCATAGTCGCCTTCTTTCAAGGTTAAAAGGTTTTTAGAGCACTTCTTTCCGTTAAGCCATATTTCACCGGTTGTCGGGATATAACGAATTTCCACTGATTTGCTGACGGGGATACTATCGCCCGAACAAAATCCTGATGAACCAAATCCTGTTGCTGTAAGTTTTGCAAACTGAATTGTGCCCAAGTGAACTCGCGATCCGCCATTTGTAGGATAAGCATAAATTGTTGGTCTTATTTCTGCGGAAGACCCCTTGATGTTTGCTATGTTATCAACATCAAATTGAATTACTACAGGCTTTGATGAGCTAAAACTTGGAATTTTGGTGTAGAAATTTGTTCTGTGGTCTTTTACACCTTTTTCGTAGTCGGCTTTGATATCCACCTTAACCACGCCATCCTGGATAGTTGTTTCTGTTCCTGCTGCTGTTGATACAGAGAAACCCTCATAAGAAGGGAATGTTCTTGTTGAAGTTCCTGTTCCTGCATCGTCTGTAGTAAAATCATTATAGTATTTCACATCTACTATCTGTGACTTTACAGTAACTTCAACAGCTTCTCCTCCGTTAATTGAGATTGCTACTGTTGCATCCTCAAAAAGGGGACGTGTAACAACACCTGTGTTTGAAATAATAGCTTCGTTAGAAGACTTTATTTCATCATTTTCGCCAAGCACGAGATTGCCTGTAACGAACTTTGCAGGCTGACCGTTAGCGATATCTTCAAAAGTTACCGCCACTGCGTGAGCCTCAGTTTCCTCTGCCATTACTGAAAATGATACCATTGAAAGTGCCATTAACATAGCAAGACAGAGCGCCATGAGTTTTTTCATAGTGTTTTCCTCCTTAAAAATATTTTGTTATATAATTAATTTAATTAAATTTCGATTTTATGTATTATAATAGGAAAAAACTCCGTTTACCACATAATTTGCATTATGTGGTAGAGAATTTGTCAGATGGTTTGGGTTATAATAAAAAGAAAACGAGAGGAATGTGTTCTATGCCGGAAATAACTTTACAATTGATTACAAATTTTCGCAGTTATCTTTACGCGGAGGAAAAATCAACTGTTACTATTGAAAAATACTCAAGAGATGTTCTTTCTTTTTTTGAATGGTTGAAAAAAAGAAAAGTTACAAAAGAAACTGTTGTTGATTACAAAAATCATATTTCGCAAAACTATGCTCCCCGAAGCGTTAATTCTATGATTTCATCAATTAACTGTTTTTTAGAATTTATGGGGTGGAATGATTGTCGGGTTAAAACGCTGAAAATACAAAAACAAATCTTTTCCGACAAAGAAAAAGAACTGACAAAAGAAGAATATAACAAACTTCTTTCAGCAGCTCTTGAAAGCGGAAATAAAAAATTATGGCTTTTGATGCAGACAATTTGTTCAACAGGTATTAGAGTATCTGAACTTAAATATATTACAGTAGGGGCAGTAAAAGCACGGCAGGCAATAATACGATGCAAAGGAAAAATGCGCGTTGTCATTCTTCCCGAACAGTTGTGCAAAATGCTTGTACAATATATAAAGGAAGAAAAACTTGTAAAAGGCAGTGTTTTTGTAACAAAAAGCGGGAATCCCCTTGACAGGTCAAATATTTGGAAAATGCTCAAAACTTTGTGCGAAAATGCGGGGGTATCAAAGAAAAAGGTTTTTCCGCATAATTTCAGGCATCTTTTTGCAAGGACTTTTTATTCGCTGCAAAAAGATATTGTGCGTCTTGCTGATTTGCTTGGACACACAAGCATAAACACAACAAGAATATATACTATTGAATCAGGTGCGGAGCACCGAAAACAGCTTCAGATGCTGGGACTTCTGCAATGCTGAAAAAAGTTCCGCAATTTAACATTTTTGTAAAAAATATTTCCCTTTTTGTATTGACAAATTTAGAAAACAGAGTTATACTATTCATGTGTAATTATAGGTGGACTTGTCTCTACCACATAATGCAAATTATGTGGTAAAACAGACATTTTTACGCACTGTACTTTGAAAATTTAATTTAATTTAACTATAAAAAATTTTTATTTAGGAGGAAAACACTATGAAAAAACTCATGGCACTCTGTCTTGCAATGATTATGGCACTTTCTATGTGCGCATTCACTGTAATGGCAGAGGAAACTGAGGCTCCCGCATTGGCGGTAACTTTTGAAGATATCGCTAACGGTCAGCCTGCAAAGTTCGTTACAAGCAATCTCGTGCTTGGCGAAAATGATGAGATAATGTCTTCTAACGAAGCTATTATTTCAAACACAGGTGTTGTTACTCGTCCCATTTTTGACGATGCAACTGTAACACTCACAATCAACGGAGGAGAAGCAGTTAATGTTACTGTAAAGGCAAAAACAACTAATGTGCTTCACGCTAACGATTTCTCTAAAGAGGCAACCGGTTGGACAATACAAGTGAGGGGCACAAACACTCCTTCTTCAATCGTTGACGGTAAGTTCAATGTTGTTATCGGTGCTACTCATGTAGGCGAAACAAGTCAGGGACGTACCAACATCACATACTCAATGCCTTCAACTATTGATTACACCAAGCCTGTAAGCATTAAGTTTGATGTTGACAATTTCACAGACCTTGCTTCATATGGTGCGGACATCAGACTTAACGGTGGTGTATATAACGCTGACGGAACAAGCTATAAGGCGTTCTCTTCTTCTTCTTTTGCAAGAGTTAATTCTACAAGCGGATTTTCAAGCAGCTACTTCACAGCAGGTAAGGATATCGACTTTAAGTATGACCCCCAGACAGGTCAGATATGGACACTTGCAACAGGTGCCCTCTCAGCTAAAACACTTGTAGATTTTGCAGGTGCAGACGGAATTCCCGAGGGTGGTTATGTTAAAATCACATCCTTCTACTTCACTAACGCAACAGATAATTGTACGGCTACATTTGATGTAGATGACTTCGTTGTATATCAGGAAGTTTCTGATGAAGAAGCACTTGCATCTGCAACACCTGCAGAGAAGCTTGCTAGCTACTCATCACTTCTTGATGAAGCTTATGTTGCAAACGGCGGAAGCCTTAGTGCACTTACAACAAACCTTAAGTTCACAGCAGAGAACCTTCCCGCTGACGTAACCCTTAGCTGGACATCAACAAATCCCGCTATTGCTGCTGACGGTACAGTTAAGCGTCCTGTTCTTGATGTAGCAACAGCTACAATCACAGGTACACTTCAGGTTGGCGAGGAAAGCGTTTCAAAATCATACAATGTAACAATTCTTCCTCTTGCAATCACAGGTCAGAGTGAGACTGTTGACTTTGATAAAGTTGGCTCGGTTAGTGACTTCACCATTGAAAGCGGTGGTTCCGGTACTGTAGTGACAGAGGCAGGCAATAAGGTTGGTTCTTTCACATACAGTGGTAGTATGAAGACATATGCAACATATAATTTCAAAACATTGCCTTCTCTTACAAACGCAGAAGAGCTTATAATGGAATTCAAGCTCAGAACAGAGAATCATAGTACTGCCGGTACCGGCAATGTTACAAACTACGGTTTCAAGGTTAATGGAGCTGAAATAGCCGAGTTCATTAACTACGGTGGTGAGATAAGAAGAAATAACTCATATAATGGTGGCTCTGCAGGAAATGGTTGGCATGGCGTAAACAATACTGATAAAATAGCTTACGATACAAACAGTGCAAACTATGCAAACTTCAAGATTGTTATAGATGTTGCAAATAAAACAGCTAAGCATTATTTGAACGGAAACCAGATTGGAACAAGCACTGTTGGTATCGGTCTTGCAAGCCTTGACAGCATTACAAGCCTTTCATTCTATCTTGCTGACCGTTCATCAGGCGCAACAATTTATGTGGATGATATAAACGTATATACAACACAGTCTCTTAATTCTGTTATTTCCACACTTTCTGGTGCAGACAAGGTAGCTTTCTATAAGGAGCTTATTGAAAAGTCAAACATCGGTGAAGCTTCAGCAATTGGTGCTGTGCTTGACCTTGACAACGGTTATGCTGACTACGATCCTGCTACATATGGTGCTGCAGTTAACTGGGCATCAAGCAACACAGCTTACATTTCAAACGATGGTACAGTAGCAAAGCTTGCACCTTATGGCGAAAATGTTACTGTTAATATGACAGCTACAATCACAGCAGGCAGTGCAAGTGATACAGTTGTGTTCCCCGTGGTAATTAGTGATGTAACTTCAATAGCTACAGCACTTCACTATGCTTATGATTTCACTGACTACACTCTTCCTGAAGGGGCAAAATATGAAATCGTTGCAGATGAAGATGTTGCACACGGAAACGTACTTAAGCTTGACAGTGCTGTTGGAACTAAAGCAACTATTGCACATACAGAATACGGCGACGGTAGTCGTAAAGAAAGATTTGTAATTGAAACAGATTTCAAATATGATAGCAGTTCTACAGGTTCTCCGCGTTTTGTAGTAACAACTTCTGCAGGTGCACGTGGTATAATAATTAACGTTAACTATAACACAGGCAAGGTTGGTCTTTCAACAACAAATCCTGTGGTTAACGGCTATGAGTATAACGTTAAAGGCGATGTTGTGGTTTGGTACGATATGCCTGAAAGCGTTAAGGCAAAGAAGGGCGAATGGACACACCTTCTTATAGATTACAACGTACTTTCAGAAACCTATCAGGTATCAATCGACGGAATCATTATCAATGAAATCCCTGTTCTGAATGCAGCAATAGTTACGAAAAGAACAGGCGGTTCAGTAAGACATATTCTCTACGAACACAGTGGCACAGGCGTTTTATATGCAGATAATCTTTCAGTCAAGGATTATGATGATGATAACGTTATCGAAGTAAATGCAGCGCTTAATGCAGCACTTGTTCTTTATGCGGCAGAGCATCTTCACCCTGTTCTTTCAAACGGAACTCTCCAGTCTAAGACTATCAGCCTTACATGGACTGACGGTACTACAATCGATAAGGATGAAAGCGACCTCGCAAACAATCCCGCAGGTTACAAGGTTATGGAAGACAGCCCCGCACTCACATATAAAGTTGGTGACAGTACAGTAACAGCTATTAACGTAACAAGCCCCACAGAGGCAGAAGTTACAATTACTGCTGCAAAGAATGGTTACTCTGAATCTAAGACATTTACAAGAAAGCTTGCTCCCGTTGCAATCCGTGAACTTTCTCTCGGTACAGAAAATTGCCTCAATGGTGCTGCAATTTCAGGTGCAACAGGTACAGAAAAGCTTATCGTTGCAAGATACCTTGACGAAAAGCTTGTAACTGCAGAAGTTATTGACTTCGCAGTAACAAAAGATACAGGTAGCCGCTATGATGCAGCAATAGGTTTTGTAAAGGATCTTTCAGGATATACACATCCCAACAAAACAGACGCTTATGACCAGATTAAGCTCTTTGTAGTAGCAGCAGACGGTATCACACCTCTTGCTCTTGCTAACACAGACCTTCACGACTAATTGAATAGTTAGTTTTATACGGAGTGTCCGAATGGACACTCCGTATTTTTTATGTTCTGAACTCTTTCGGTCATTCTGTACAAAAAGGGGACAGTCCCCAAATTGTTCAAAAATCGCTTGTGAAAAAATTCCAAAAAAGTATTGACAACAGGAAAATACCGTGCTAAAATAGTTACGGTTAGCGGTGGCTAATTCATTTTTTAAGAACATCGGTTAGCCTGTGCTAACTGACGGAAATAAGGTGATGTTATGACTTTAAAATCTGCAGAAGAGGGAAAAGAATATATCGTGCAGAGGATTACAACAAATGATGAGGAGCTGGATGCATTCCTTTTCTCTTTAGGGTGCTACAGCGGTGAGCCGATTACTGTTATAAGTCATCTCAAGGCGGGTTCCATCGTTTCTATAAAGGATGGCCGTTACAGTATTGACAATCAGCTTGCAGATGCAATTGTTGTTATGTAATTTTTTTCGGCAGACCATGTCTGCCGGTTAGTTTTGGAATTTGGTTAGCTCTGGCTAACCGAAAGGAGGAATCCCTATGAAAATAGCATTAGCGGGTAATCCCAACAGCGGTAAAACGACAATGTACAATGCTCTTACCGGTCGTAGTGAAAAGGTGGGTAACTGGGCAGGTGTTACTGTTGATAAAATACAGGCTCCCGTTAAAAAAAGCTTGTACAATGGCGAAACGCTGATTGCCGTTGACCTTCCGGGTGCATATTCTATGTCGCCCTTTACGTCGGAGGAGAGTGTTACAAGCGACTATGTGAAAAATTCGCATCTTGATGCAATCATCAATATCGTAGATGCCACAAACTTAAGCAGAAGCCTTTTTTTCACAACTCAGCTTATGGAACTTGGAATACCTGTTGTGGTTGCTCTTAATAAGACGGATATTAACGATAAGAGAAAGACAAAAATCGATGAAAAGCTTCTTTCCGAAAAGCTCGGTTGTCCTGTAATAAAAACAGTTTGCTCATCCTCTGTTGGCGTGAAAGAGGTTGTGACTGCCGCGATAAACGCTGTCGGTAGCAGTCAGAATGCTCCTTACACAGACGGAAATACCGATATTTCCGACAAGCAGGCGGCTATGGAAGCGGACAGACGTCGTTTTGATTTCGTAAACGAAATTGTTAAAGCCGTTGAAAAAAGAAAAGTACGCACAAATGAGAAGAATGCACAGGATAAGCTTGATGCAATTATTATAAATAAATGGCTTGGCATTCCGCTTTTTGCATTTGTTATGTGGCTTGTGTTCTGGGTGTCCCAGGCGTGGCTCGGACCGATGCTTTCGGAACTTCTTGTAGGATGGATTGAAAAATTAGGCGTTGTTGTTGACGGCTGGATGGCAGGGGCAAGTAATGAATTCCTCAAATCTCTTGTTTCAAGTGCCATTGTTGACGGCGTGGGCGCTGTTGTAAGCTTCCTGCCCCTTGTAATGATTATGTACTTTATGATTGCACTTCTTGAGGATTGCGGTTATATGGCACGTGCAACAGTTGTGCTTGACCCGATTTTCAAAAAGGTTGGCCTTTCGGGAAAGTCTGTAATTCCTTTTGTGGTTGGTACAGGTTGTGCAATTCCCGGTGTTATGGCTTGCCGTACAATTCGTGACGAGAGGGAGAGACGTGCAACGGCTATGATTGCACCATTTATGCCCTGCGGTGCAAAGCTTCCTGTAATTTCACTTTTTGTAGGGGCATTTTTCCCCAATAGTGCATGGGTAGGAACGGCAATGTATTTTGTTGGTATTATAATTATTCTTCTTTGTGCACTCTTAATAAGAAAAATAACAGGTGCGAAAAAGAAGTCGTTCTTCATTATTGAACTTCCCGAATATAAAATTCCGTCTTTGTGGCGTGCGGTTCAGTCCATGTTCAGCCGTGGATGGTCGTACATAGTAAAGGCAGGTACAATTATTCTCGTATGTAACGTGGCGATTACTGTAATCGGCTCGTTCACTCTTTCACTTAAGCCGGCTCTTGCCGACGGAAGCAATTCTATTCTTGCATCCATATGCGGTCCCATTGACTGGATTGTGCTTCCCATTGTAGGCTTTGCATCCTGGAGATTGGTGGCAAGTGCGATTACAGGCTTTATTGCTAAAGAGAACGTAGTCGGAACGGTTGCCACACTCTACGCTCTTGCCAATGTGGAGGAAATCGGTGGTGTGGCTCTTGCTTCTGCAACGGGTCTCACAGCAGCGGCGGCACTCAGCTATATGATGTTCAATCTTTTCACGCCCCCTTGCTTTGCGGCAATCGGTGCTATGAATGCCGAACTTGGCAGTAAAAAGTGGCTTTTTGCAGGTATTGGACTTCAGCTTTCTGTAGGATTTACAATAGGTTTCCTTACATATCAGATTGGTACTCTTATTATGTCGGGAAGTCTTGGTGCGGGTTTTATCCCCGGACTTATAGCAATTCTCGTAATTGCGGCAATTATGGCAGTTCTTTGTGTTAAAGCGGACAAAGGAGGTAAAAAAGTATGATTTCAGTAGATTTGATAATTGCAATAGCGGTGATTCTGATAGTTGGTCTGGCAGTACTTTATATTTACAGAGCGAAGAAGAAGGGGCGTAAGTGTATTGGTTGTCCCGGAAAATGCTCCGATTGCGAACAGAGTTGCAGTCCGAATAACAGACATTGAACAAAAGAGGTTGCCAATGGCAACCTCTTTGTGTTATACTTTAATTGGTGGTTTTATGAAAGACATACTTTTCTCATATCGGGATTTAAAATACAAAGCATTTCACGAAAAGCTGATGCCGACTGTCAATTCCGATAAGGTAATAGGGGTGAGGACACCCGTTCTGAAAAAGATTGCAAAAGAATATTACGGCAGTGAAATTCAAAAGAATTTTATAAAAAAGCTTCCCCATAAATATTATGAGGAAAACAATCTTCACGCATTTTTTATAGCGGAAATCAAGAATTTCGATGAATGTATGGAAGAAATTGAAAAGTTTCTCCCGCACATTGATAACTGGGCAACCTGCGACGGATTAAGACCGAAATGCTTTAAGAAAAACGCGGTTAAACTGCTTTCTTATATTGAAAAGTGGCTGAAATCAAGTCATACTTATACAGTCCGCTTTGCTATGGAAATGCTGATGGTGTATTTCCTCGATGAAGCTTTTGAAGAAGCTTACCCCGCGTTGGTGGCATCGGTACAAAGCGACGAATACTATATAAAAATGATGCAGGCGTGGTATTTTGCAACTGCCCTTGCAAAACAATGGGAAAGTGCATTTTCATATATAACAGAAAATAAATTGCATGTATGGGTGCATAATAAAACTATTCAGAAAGCGATTGAAAGCTTCCGCATAACAGATGAAGAAAAACAGATTTTGCGTCAGTATAAAAGGTGATAATATGAACAAAGTAAACTACAAAAAAATATACGATGAAGAATTAAAGAAAATCAAAGAAAACGGAAAGAAGCCTTCACTTCTTCTTCATGCCTGCTGTGCCCCCTGTTCAAGTGCTGTGCTTGAAAAAATAAGCGAGATTTTTGATGTAACTCTGTTTTTTTATAACCCCAATATTTCCCCTGAAAACGAGTTCGTTTTCAGACTTGATGAATTAGGAAGGCTCGTATCTGAAATGAATCTTGACGGGATGAATATTGTCACCCCTGACTATAATAACGAAGAATTTGAAGCTATTGCCAAGGGTATGGAAACACTCCCCGAAGGCGGTGCAAGGTGCTATAAATGCTATAAACTGCGCCTTGAAAAATCTGTTTCTTATGCGAAGGAAAACGGATTTCAGTATGTGACCACAACTCTTTCAATAAGTCCCCATAAAAATGCACAATGGCTTAATGAAATCGGACTTGAACTTGGCGAAAAGTATGATATGAAGTACCTTTGCTCCGACTTTAAAAAGGAAGAGGGATACAAACGCTCCTGCGAGCTTTCAAAGGTTTATAATCTGTACAGACAAAGCTACTGCGGATGTAAGTACTCCAAAGAGAATGCGGAATGAAAAAGGACTCGCCGATTGGCGAGTTCTTTTTTACTATTTCAGCATTTCAAGAAGTACCTCTTTTGGTTTGAAACCTATTGCGCTGTCCTTAACTTTTCCGTCCTTTACTACAAACAATGCCGGAATACTTTGCACTCCGAACTTAATCGCAAGCTCGGGTTCTTCATCAACATTGATTTTACCTACAACCACATCGGGATTTTCCTCTGCAATTTCTGCCACGAACGGTGCTATCATCTTACAGGGACCGCACCAGTCTGCATAGAAGTCAATGAGAACAGCTTTTTCGCTTTTCAATACAACTTCTTCAAAATTATCTTTGTTAATCTTTAAAACTGACATAATTTACGCCTCCTTGGATTTATAGTACAACATACAATGACAGTATCCCTCAAAATCAGGGTCTGCAATCTGTGCTTTAAATTCTTCGCACATACATTTGTTTTCTTCAAGCTTTCCTAATTTACAAGGGCAATATCCGCCTTTTTCCTTAAGACCTTCTTTAATTGATTTAACAACTTCTTTATCTTCGTTTAATCTTACTGCCATTTTCTTTACCTCGCAATATAAACTTTATTATAGTATACTTCGTTCTGCGAAAAAAATCAATAATCTTTTATTCCGGGATTCTACCGTCTGTGCTGATAGTAACCACATTCCACGGAATAAATTTGCCACTTTCCATAAGTGCGGTTTTTACGGCATTTTCAATTCCTCCGCAACAAGGCACTTCCATACGGACAACTGTCACGCTTTTAATATCGTTATTTGCGATTATCTGTGTAAGCTTTTCGGCGTAATCAACACTGTCAAGCTTCGGACAACCGATAAGAGTGATTTTATTCTTTATAAAATCATTGTGGAAATTTGCATAAGCATACGCTGTACAGTCAGCAGCAACTAAAAGATTTGCTGCGTCAAAATACGGTGCATTCACGGGTACAAGTTTAATTTGTACCGGCCACTGGGAAAGGCGGCTTATGGGTTTTATATCACTGCTTGTATCAGTCGCAGCATCTCTTTTAATAGACTTGGAATTTGTTCCGGGACAACCGCAGGGAAGCGGTGATTTTTCTGCCTGTGCCTTTTTTACAGCCGCCTCGTCATAGGCGAGTGCTTCACGTTCTTCAAAGGTAATTGCGCCTGTAGGACAGGAAGGAAGACAATCTCCCAGTCCGTCGCAGTAATCCTCACGAAGAAGCTTTGCCTTACCGTCAACGATTCCGATTGCACCCTCGTGGCAAGCCTTTGCACAGAGACCGCAACCATTACATTTATCTTCATTAATTTTGATTATTTTTCTTATCATAAATTAATCCTCCTCTTGACTTTCTGTGGTCATTATAATACAATAAAGACAACAAGTCTGTTGTTTTTACAACGAAAGGAGAATTTTCATGGAAAAATATATTTCTGCTTTAAAAAGAACAAAGCTATTTGCCGGAATAGGCGAAGAAGATATATCAGCCCTCCTTAATTGTCTGCAGGCAGAGGTTAAATCATATAATAAGGGTGAATACGTTTTGCGTCAGGGTGAAAACATTGACTGTGTCAGTGTTCTCCTGTCGGGAAAACTCCATATACAACGTGACGATTACTGGGGCAATAGGAGTATTATAAACATAATTGAAGCAGGGGAAATATTTGGAGAGTCATATAATGCCAAGCAAAGCACTCCGGTGATTAATGATGTTGTGGCGGCAGAGGACAGTATGGTAATCTTTTTCGAATTAAAAAAGATGCTGACGTCATGTTCCAACACCTGCAAATTTCATTGTATGGTAGTGCAGAATCTGTTTTTTGTTATAAGCGAGAAAAATCGTAAACTCGTTGGAAAACTTGTCCATATGGCTCAACGCACCACGAGGGAGAAGCTTCTTTCTTATCTTTCTGACGAGGCGGCAAAAAACAACTCCTCGATTTTTGAAATTCCTTTTAATCGCCAGCAACTTGCAGATTACTTGTCTGTTGACAGAAGCTCTATGTCAAATGAGCTTTCGAAAATGCGTAGCGAGGGGCTTATTGAATTTGAGAAAAATCGGTTTCGGCTGTTAGGAGAAGGGTTATGAATTATTTTACAAAAACAGAAAAAGGAATATGGCTTGGCTCGGTACTTCTTATTACCTTGTCATTTCTGTTTTTTGACAGAGGAAGTTATATTAATTTAATAGCATCGTTAATCGGTGTGACGTCTCTTATTTACTGCGCGAAGGGAAATCCTTTCGGGCAGGTGCTGATAATATTATTCAGCTTGCTTTACGGCGTCATATCGTATGCCTGCAGATATTATGGTGAAGTAGCAACCTATGTGGGAATGACGCTCCCTATGGCGATAATTGCACTTGTGGAGTGGATTCGTCATCCGTATAAGGGAAATAAAAGCGAGGTTGAAGTAAGAAAAATCACGCTGACAGACCATCTTGTTATGTGGTCATTGGCAGTAGTGCTGACAGGGGTATTCTATTTTATACTGAAGTATTTTAATACTGCAAATCTTGTTGTCAGCACGCTTTCTGTAACAACCAGCTTTGTTGCAGTGTATCTTACTTTCAGACGCAGCCCTTACTATGCAGTCGCATACGCATTCAATGATGTTGTTTTAATAGTGTTATGGACGATGGCATCTCTGGAGGATACAAAGTACGTATCGGTGTTGGCTTGCTTTGCGGCTTTTTTAGTGAATGACATATATGGGTTTATAAATTGGCGGAGGATGGGTAAAAGGCAACAGGAAAATTAATGGTTTCCTGT
Source organism: Clostridia bacterium (assembly GCA_045651805.1). Taxonomy (GTDB): domain Bacteria; phylum Bacillota; class Clostridia; order UMGS1883; family UMGS1883; genus UMGS1883. The sequence goes on along the minus strand of JAZRTB010000090.1, from coordinate 46,821 downwards.
TGCTTTTTAACTCTTTGTAATATATAATAAAATTAATATAAAGTTTGGAGGTTTTACATATGAAAATTGCTTTGATAGCACACGATAAGAAAAAACAGGAAATAATTGATATTGCAAAAACTTATAAGGATGTTCTTGCAGAGCATGAGCTTTTTGCAACAGGCACAACAGGTACAATGATTATGGGCGAAACAAAGCTTGATATATGCCGTCTTAAAAGCGGTCCCCTCGGCGGTGACCAGCAGATTGGTGCAATGCTTGCAAATGGGGAACTTGACCTTATAATCTTCCTTCGTGACCCGCTTACTGCACAGCCTCACGAGCCTGACGTGTCAGCACTTTTAAGACTTTGTGACGTACAGAAAATCCCCCTTGCAACAAACGTAAGCAGTGCAAAAATTATGCTTGAAGCACTTAAAGACGGAAAATTCTGATAAGGAGAATTACTATGCCCGATATTTCATTAATTGATAAAAACTTTGCCATACAGACAGAGATAGACCGTGATGATGTTAAGTTTTATGATATAGAGAATGAACCTTTCAAAATTTACGGCGTTTTTAAAGAAAACGGCAAATACCGCCGTATGCCTGAAGATGCTGCCAAAGCTGTGAGCCTTGCCGTGCACGGACTTCACACACATACTGCAGGAGGAAGGGTGCGTTTCAGAACTGACAGCAGTTTTGTAGCAATTCATGCAGAAATGGGGGAGCTGTACAGGGGTTCGCATTTTGCACTTACGGGAAGCTCGGGATTTGATTTGTATGACGGAAATAATTACGTAGGCACTTTCCGTCCCCCGATGGAGGACAAGGGCGGTTATGAAAGCATACTTACCTTCCCCGATAGGAAAATGAGGGATATAACAATTAACTTCCCTTCCTATAATGATGTCAATAATCTGTATATCGGACTTTCAGATGATTCGACTGTAGAGGAACCGAAGCCTTACAGAAACAATAAGCCAATTGTATATTACGGCTCATCAATCACTCAAGGGGGATGCTCATCCCGTCCCGGAAGAATATATCAGAATGTCATTTCAAGACGGTTTAATTATGATTATATAAACCTCGGATTTTCGGGAAATGCAAAAGCAGAGGATGAAATGATTGATTATATCAAAAATCTTGATATGTCAATGTTTGTTTATGATTATGACCATAATGCCCCTTCTGTGGAGCATCTTAAGAATACTCACGAAAAGATGTTCAAGGCTATTCGTGCGGTGCATCCAACACTTCCCATAATAATGATGTCACGCCCAAAGTATAACCTCACTCCGGAGGAAGAGGAAAGGCTTCAGATTATCAGTACTACTTTCCAAAATGCCCTTGATGCAGGGGATGAAAATGTCTATCTTCTGACAGGGAAAGAGCTTTGCTCCCTTTGCGGCGGAGAAGGTACTGTTGACGGATGTCATCCCACCGATTTCGGATTTTACTCAATGGCGGCAGCATTAGGCGGCGTTATGGAGGATATTACTCTTTAATATGAAAATTCAGTTATCGGATCATTTTACATTTAAAAAGCTTTTAAGATTTACATTTCCTGCAATGGTGATGATGGTTTTTACCTCAATTTACGGAGTTGTAGATGGACTTTTTGTCAGCAATTATGCAGGAAAAACTGCACTTGCGGCAATAAATTTCGTGTTTCCGGTTCTTAATATCCTGGCAACATTCGGATATATGTTCGGTGCAGGTGGAAGTGCCCTTGTTGCCAAAACCATGGGCGAAGGGAAGAGTGAAAAGGCGAACAGCCTGTTTTCGCTGTTCGTTTATCTGTCTTTTGGCGTCGGAGTATTGTTTTCGGTGCTTGGTGTGTTTCTGTTAAGACCCCTTATGTCGGCACTTGGTGCGACGGGGGAAATGCTCAATCAAGCGGTAGAATACGGAAATATACTTCTTGTTTCGATGCCGTTATGGAACCTGCAGTTTTTATTTCAGATATTCTTTGTAACGGCTGAAAGACCAAAACTCGGACTTTACGTTACTTTACTTGCAGGAATTGCCAATATGGTGCTTGACGCCCTTTTCGTTGCGGTAGCAGGATGGGGACTTGTCGGTGCGGCATGGGCAACTGCCATAAGCCAGATTGTGGGCGGCGGTGTTCCGCTTCTGTACTTTTTCCGCAAGAACACAAGCAAGCTCCGCCTTGGAAGAACAGCCTTTGATATGAAGGCAACCCTTAAAGCTGCCTCAAATGGTATGTCGGAGCTTGTAAACGGTGTTGCAACATCGTCCCTCGGTCTTCTTTACAATGTACAGCTTCTTAAGTATGCAGGGGAAGACGGAGTTGCCGCGTACAGCATAATGATGTATGTGGGATTTATATTTATCGGTATATTTTTTGGGTTTGCGAACGGTTCGGCACCGATTGTAGGCTATCACTACGGTGCACAGAACCATAGTGAAATGAAGAATTTAAGAAAAAAGCTTATAACATTCAATATCGTAGCATCGGTGATTATGCTGTGCCTTTCGGAGCTTCTTTCAGAGCCACTTTCAAAAATTTTCGCAGGATATGATAAAGAGCTTTATGCTATGACGCTGAATGGCTTCAGAATATATTCTGTATCATTTTTGTTTTCAGGGCTTGCAATATTTGGCTCGTCGTTTTTTACAGCGCTTAATAACGGCCCCGTATCGGCAGTTATATCATTTATGCGAACCGTTGTTTTTCAGGTTATATGCGTGCTTTCTTTCCCTGTTTGGTGGGGAATAGACGGCATATGGGTATCTGTAATCGTGGCAGAGGCACTTGCCGCAGCGGTATCGGTAATGTTTGTGGTTACTTTAAGAAAGAAATATAAGTATTAAAGAAGCGTGCCGCTTACAGTCCTCAAATTTTAATTTTTTTAAATACCCAAGGGCAAATTCCAAGTATTAAAAATACAAGCACAAAATACCGCACTGCATCAAGTAAAAGCGACAGACGGAGAATATCCGTTACAAACAATGCTTTAAGTACTTCTTTGATTACAAGTGCAAGAACTACGCATATTACGATGCGGAGAATGTTTTTCCAATTAGTTGAACTTTTTTCAAGATTAACAACCTTTTCTTCAAATATTACCGCAAGGGTGAAGCCTGCCTGCATTCCGAAAAGCTTGAAGAAGTCTTCAAACATCGGGTCGGGCTTTATCATAAATAATATTATGAATGGCGTAAGAATAAGTAGAAAAGCGGTATATAAAAGATGCTTATTCTGAACTTTATCATAAAGCTTGTTTCCGAAATATGCAAATATCAGACCGAACAACAGACCTGCAATTACATCGCTTGGGTAATGTGCACCGAGGTACATTCTTGAAAATCCCACAAGAATTGATAAAATTACAGTAATCCAAAGTAATTTTTTGTTTTTCAGATAAAAAGAAAAACCATTACTCCACGTGGCAAAGGTCTGGGAGTGACCGCTTGGGAAAGAATATCCCGTAGCAGTTCCCTCCCTCACGCAGGAAATACCGCGTGTAAAAGGTCGTGGGCGTTTAACGAAGTTTTTAACGATGCAGTTAAGGGACAGCGACATTGCCGTAATAAAGAACATTCTTTTGGCAAGGTTTTTGTCGTACATAAAATAAACAACAGCCATCAGCACAATGAGAAGCGTTTCTTCGCCAAGCATCGTAATTGCTTCAAACAAGCCGTTAAGAAAATCACTTCTTATACTTTCAAGTAATTTGAGAAAATTCAATTCGTAAGTAAGCATTAAATCACCTCTTTCTTATCTGCCACGGTATTCTGATTGCAAAATTTCATGCATTTCTTCAGGCGTTTCCTGGCAACCATTTTCAAGCCACAATTTTACGATGGCATTAAATCCGTTTCGGAAAAACTCAATATGATATTTCAGATGTTTGTTACCAAAGTCGTTTTCAGCTCTTTTTTCATCATATTTAGTTGAAAAAAAGTGTCTTTCGTGAAAACCAAGCTTGAAATATGTTTTGTACAGCTTTTGATTTTCATAAATATGACGGAAAACCATTAAATCGTTTTGCTCGGAAATAGTTTTGAACGTGTTTGAAAACTCGCTTTCAAGATTTTTTCCGATTCTATCGGCAAGGTCGTAAATATCAATATAGTTTGCGTAAAATGTACTTCTGTTAAGACCTGTTTTTTCACATATTTCTGTAACGGAAATACGTTCAAGGTTTTTTTCCTGAAGTAAATCCATAAAAGCACTTTCTATTTTGAGTATAGAGTAACGTTTTCGCTTATTGTTTTTTGTGTTCATAATTTTCTCCATTAAAACGACAGTTGTTTACAAATTGATGGTTGAATTTTCAGTATGATTTCATTATACTGAAAAAGTATTAACAAAACAAGTGTTGTTTTAATGAAAGGAGAAAATTTTATGAAAAAAAGTAGCTTTGTGGCAATGATTCTTGGTATAGTATCAGGAGTGCTGTTTTCTCTCGGTATGTGTATGGCACTTCTTCCGGAATGGAATTCTTTTAATGTAGGTGTCATTTTCGGCGTAATAGGAATTATTCTCGGACTTATTACAATTGCGGTATGGAGAAAGATGGAGAAAAAAGCACCAATCAGATTTAATGGCAGAATGGTAGCAATATGGGCTTTTGGAATAATGGGGGCACTTATTCTCGGTGTGGGAATGTGCTTGTGTATGGTATGGAATAATATCGTGGTAGGTACGATTGTCGGACTTGTCGGTATATTGCTTCTGCTTTCTCTTATACCAATAACAAAAGGTATTAAATAATGAATATACATAATAAAACTCTGCTAAAATTCGTGTTTAACCTGATATTTGCAATCTATAACTGCATTTTAGGTTTAATATCTGAATCCTGGTGGTTTATAGCCGTAGGGGCATATTATGTAATTATAAGTGTAATGCGTTCTGCAATAATTTTGTTTTCTTCCAAAAATAAAAAATATGGAAACTTTGTTATGAGATTTTCGGGAGCAATGCTCTTTGTGCTTTCTGTAGTCTTGTGCGGTATTGTGTATATGACAATTGAAAAGGATGTGGCAACAAGCTATCACGAAATTGTGATGATAACAATGGCGCTGTACGCATTTATTAAGATAACTCTTGCCATTATCGGATTTGTAAAATCAGGGAAAAAGCAGAATACGTTTGTAAGAACACTGCAAAGCATTACCGTTGCAGATGCAGTTGTTTCAATTTATTCTTTGCAGCGATCGATGCTTGTGTCGTTTGGAGATATGGCGGATAGTGATATTGCAATTTTTAATACACTCAGCGGCATAGGTATGTGCATCGTTGTAGTTTGCGTAGGACTATATCTGATAAGAGGAGAAAATAATTAACAAAAGCGATAGTCGTATAACACGACTATCGCTTTTGTTTAGAAACTGTCGTAAAATACAACTTCTTCAATGGGTCTGAAGGTTGAATGAAAGTTATGCGGAACAGAATCCTCTGCAGGATACCCCATTGTAAGGAGTGCCACAGGTTCAATATTTTCGGGAATATTGAAAGTGGTTTTCATTTTTTCGGGATTAAAGTGCATTACCCAGCAACTACCCACTCCCTCGTTATGTGCCGCAAGCATCAGGTGTGTTGTAACTATGGCGGCATCCACAGGTGCGGAAAGTGCACCGTCGTAGGGGCGTGTCCAGGTTTCGTCCTTACTGTAGCATATAAGCATAGCACAGGGGGCATCAAAATGACAACGTGTGCAGTCTTTAAGCTTTGCTATTGCTTCATCAGTATTAAGCACAAGAATTCTTTGTGGCTGAAAATTGCATCCCGTTGGGGCAATGTGACCGGCATTGAGAATTTTGTCAATCACGTCTTTGTGGAGGTGTTTGTTTTCGTATTTTCTGACTGAATATCTTTCTGAAATTAACTTTGTAAATTCCATAAAAACTCTCCTTTGAAATTTATTATAAACATAATAACATATAAAAAAGAAAAAGTCTATTGTTAAATGCAATAATGTATGTTAAAATAGATTTAAAGGAAATTGAAACGGAGTACAAATTATGAATGATTTTTCTATTCGCTTTGCAACGGAAAATGATGCAGAAAAAATTTTGTTTTTCATAAAAAACCTTGCGGAGTATGAGAAGTTGTCGAATGAAGTTGTTGCCACGGAACAGCTTCTTCGGGAGTGGATTTTTGAAAAGAAAAAAGCAGAGGTTATCTTTGCTGTAGAGGATGGGAAAGAGGTCGGGTTTGCACTTTTCTTCCACAATTTTTCCACATTCCTCGGCAGGGCGGGAATTTATCTTGAAGATTTGTTTGTTCTTCCCGAATACAGAGGAAAAGGCTATGGTAAAGCACTTTTGAAGGAACTTGCCCGTATTACCGTTGAAAGAAAATGTGGCAGACTTGAATGGGTTTGCCTTGACTGGAATAAACCCAGCATTGACCTGTATCTTTCATTGGGTGCAAAGCCGCAGGATGAATGGACTATATACAGATTAACAGGCAAAGAGCTTGAAAATATGGCGAATAATTAAATATAAAGAAGGAGTGTTTTTATGCCGTACATCGCAATCAAAGCTTATCCCAAGGATGAGGAAATCAAGAAAAAAGTAGTGGACGAAATCAACGAAATTTTCAAGAAATACTGGGGATGCCCTCCCGAGGCAATTTCTATATCAATGGAAGAATTTAAACCCGAGGATTGGGACACACAGGTTGTTAAGCCTCAGATTGAAACAAATCTTGATAAAATGATGATTCTTTCAGGAGAGAAAAAATATTGATGGATTGTGGGGTGTAAAAAATTTGCACCCCGTTTCTTTCATTTGTAAAGGTTAAGAATACAGAATTTAATTGCGAGAAAAAATATATGTCAGGAGGGGATAAGTAATGAAACGTATAAAATGGAAAATCCTGTTCATAACATCTGTTGTGTGCCTTTTACCGATTCTTATAGGTTTGTCTTTGTGGGAAAAACTTCCTGATATGGTGGCGACCCATTTTAATTTTAACGGTGAGCCGGACGATTTTTCAACAAAGAAATTTGCAGTTTTCGGAATTCCGCTTATAATGCTGGCGTTTCAGTGGTTTGCTTGCATAGTATGTGACATTTCGCAGAAGTACAGCGAAAGTAACAAGCTTGAAATAGTGGTAAAATGGATTATTCCCGCAATTACAATAGTTTTGTATATTGCAACACTCGGTTACAGTATTGGATGGAATCTTGATATGAGAAAGGTTGTGGCTTTGATTGTCGGCGGAATTTTCGTCGTAACAGGAAGTTTCCTTCCGGAATATGACAAAGTGAGAAACTTTAAGGTTGACAAAGAAAAGGCACGTAAAATCAATCGCTTTATGGGTCGCGGAATGGTTGTTCTCGGAATTTTATTTCTGATAAGTATCTTCCTTCCGCCCATTGCAACGACAGTTTGTCCCCTCTTGTTGATTCCGTATGCTATAATAACCTTTGTGTATGCTATTGCAGTTTCAAGAAGAGAAGTGAAAGAATGATAAAAAGTGTGAACGTAAACGGGCGTGAGCTTGTTTATGAACTTGAATATAAAGCGGTTAAGAATATAAACCTCCGCATTAAGTCCGACGGAAGTGTATATATTTCCGCAAACAGATGGGTTTCTCAAAAAACGGTGGAAAGCTTCATACTGTCAAGAGCAGATTTTATTTTTCGTGCCATTGATAAATTTAAAAATACCCCCCAAACAGAAAATATACAGTATTTCGGCGAAGCGGAAATAAGAAAAGTTATAACACAACTTTGCGAAAAGGTTTATCCTTATTATGAGGCACAAGGCGTAAAATTTCCGGTAATAAAGTTCCGCAGAATGGTGTCCCAATGGGGAAACTGCAGAAGCCGTGAGGGAATTTTAACATTCAATACAAATCTTATGTATGCTCCTGTTGAATGTGTTGAGTATGTAGTGCATCACGAGTTTACTCATTTTATTGAGGCAAATCACTCGGCACGATTTTATGAGAAACTTGAGAAAGCTTATCCCGATTGGAAAGTTTGCAGAAAAATGTTGAAGGAAATTAATTTGAGGTAATACGTATGATAAAAGAACTTATGCACGATCCTATATTTTTAGGGCAGAAATCAGAAAATGCGGTCAAAGAGGATTTGCAGGTTGCGATTGATTTGAAAGACACTCTTCTTGCTCATAAAGAGGGGTGCGTCGGTATGGCGGCAAATATGATAGGTGTAAAAAAGAATATTATCGCATTCTTTGACGGAAATGAATGTGTGGTAATGCTCAATCCGATTATAATGAAAACCGCAGAGCCTTATGATACGGAAGAGGGATGCCTTTCTCTTCTCGGCGGACCGAGAAAAACAAAAAGATACAGAAAAATAAAGGTGCAGTATCAGACAATTGATTTTAAAGTTCGTATAAAAAATTATGAAGGTTTCACTGCACAGATTATTCAGCACGAGGTAGACCATTGTAACGGGGTATTGATATGAAAAAAGTTATTGTCATAGGCTCTCCGGGGGCAGGGAAGAGTACTTTTGCAAGATGTTTGAGAGATAAGACGGGACTGCCTCTTTATTACCTTGACCAGATATGGCATAAACCCGATAAAACCAATGTGACAAGGGATGAATTTGACAAAAAATTAGAAGAAATATTAAATAATGATTCCTGGATTATAGACGGAAACTATCAGCGTACTTTAGAGGTGCGCCTTGAAAATTGTGACACATGTTTTCTTCTTGATTATCCTCTTGAAGTGTGTCTTGACGGTGCAAAAGCACGTGTGGGGAAACCAAGAGAGGAAATGCCTTGGGTGGAAGAAGAATTTGACGAAGAATTCAGGGAATGGATTGTGAATTTCCCCAAAAACACTTTGCCGAAAATATATGACCTTCTGGAAAAGCATAATGATAAAAACATTGTGATATTTAAATCACGAAAGGAAGCAACATCTTATCTGGAGAGTATGAAATTATGAGTATGTTAAAAGTTGCATTACTGCAGATTGCACCATGCAAAACTTTGGAAGAAAATCTTTACAAGGGAATTGAATACTGTAAAAAAGCGAAAGAGATGGGTGCAGATATTGCGCTTTTCCCCGAAATGTTTTCAAACGGATATAATATATATGAACGTCCGTCCGAGGTGTGGACAAAAGAAGCAATAGAAAGAGAGAGTTCCTTTGTAACTTCTTTCGGAAAGCTTGCAGAAGAGCTTTCAATGGCAATCGGTATTACATATCTTGAAAAAACAGATTCGTTACCGAGAAACAGTCTTGCTGTCTTTGACAGATTCGGAAAAAGAGTCATAGACTATGCCAAGATACATACCTGCGATTTCAGCGTTGAACGTGCCCTTTCCCCGGGAGAAGATTTTTACACCGCAGACCTTGATACAAAAAACGGTATTGTAAAAATCGGCGCTATGATTTGTTATGACCGTGAGTTTCCTGAAAGTGCCCGTATTTTAATGCTTAAGGGTGCAGAAATTGTCCTTGTGCCCAATGCCTGCCCTATGGAAATAAATCGTCTGTCCCAGTTAAGAGGGCGTGCCTATGAAAATATGATGGGAATTGCAACCTGCAACTATCCCGATTCTGTGCAAGATTGCAACGGTCATTCAAGTGCATTTGACGGCGTGGCGTATCTTCCCACGCTTTCAGGATCAAGAGACACCTGCATCCTTGAAGCGGACGGCAGTGAAGGCGTTTTTGTGGCAGAATTTGATATGGATATGATCCGTGCTTATCGTGAAAAGGAAGTCCACGGCAACGCCTACCGCAGACCCGATAAGTACAAATTTCTCACAGAAAATTATATAGAAAAACCTTTTATACGCGATGACAAAAGAATCGAAAGGGGTAACTGAAGCGGCAGGTTACGGATTAAGGAGAAAGATTATGAAAAGATTTTTATGTATAATAATGCTTGTTTGCATCGTGCTTACCGCTTGTAAAAATAATGGCGGTGCAGGAGAATCCGGCGTTAACGAAAAGGGAGAAAAAGTTATGTATACACAGATTACCCAGGAAGAAGCGAAAAGAATAATGGATTCAGGGGAGAAACATATCGTCCTTGACGTAAGAGAACAGGATGAGTTTGACGAGGGGCATATTCCCGGGGCAATCCTGATTCCTTATACCGAAATTGAAGATAAAGCAGAAGAAATGCTACCTGACAAGGATGCACAGATTCTTGTGTATTGCCGTAGCGGCAGGCGAAGCAAAATCGCATCAGAAAGTCTTGCCAATCTCGGCTATACAAACGTAAAAGAGTTTGGCGGTATTATTGATTGGTCATATGAGGTGGAAAAATGAATATAAATGAAAAAATATCATTATTTGAAAAACTTAATGATGATAACGTTTCGCGTGTTGGTTTGTTTTATGATATCTTAGAAAAATGCGATGCGTTAAAAACAAATTATTATGACTTTTCTACTACGCATCCGATTGATTGTGATACGGAACTTTTGCGCTTGCCGACTGCCGATTACGACTTATGTTGTGCATTGCTTACGATGTTATTGAGAGAAGACCATTTTAGTAACGGTAGCTTTGAAAGAAGACAACGCTCTGGTCAAGTGAAGCAGATTATTGAACGTATTATTACCTTGTTAACATCAATAGATACAAAATCTATAAGCTGTTTCTCTGAAAAAGCACTTAATTCATTGAATGGATTCTATGTATATGCGCTTATTGATCCGCGAAACAAAAAGGTTTTTTACATTGGCAAAGGAACAGGAAATAGAGTCTTTTCTCATGAAATAGAAAGTGGAAAAACTCCAAAATCTGAAAAAGCTAAACTTCATAAAATTCAAGAAATCGAAAGAGATGGATTCGCAGTGAAAAGACTAATTGTTAACTGGGGATTAAGCGAAGTAGAAGCTTTTGCCTCTGAAGCAACATTAATAAACTTGCTTAATTACATTCCGGATATGAAATTAACCAACGAAGTTTCGGGACATCATGTGCATGAAGCATTGTCGGTAGAAGAATTTGAACTGTTATATGGTGCGACTCCGTTGCAAATGGAAGACATAAAACACGGCATACTTGTAATTAAAATTAACAAACTTTATCGACGTGATATGGGTGACGATGAATTGTATGATGCAGTGCGAGGTTACTGGAAAGCATCGTTAAATTCAATTAAATCAAGAAATATAGAATATGTCTTTGGTGTATATAACGGATTAATTGTTGCTGTATATAAGCCTGATGAGTGGCATTATATTTATGAAAAGATTGATGCTCCTCAACGTGAAATATTAACCGATGAAGATTACGAAAGGTTAAAAAATCGTGTCTACTTTGTGTGTGAAGACTATAAAAATCTTGATGAAGACGGACAGTTTTATTTGCACAAATCTATAGTTGATTTAAAGGCAAATCAGTCCGCACAAAATCCTATTACATATTTGTCGCCAAACAATGCTTGAGTCAATAATAGATATATTAGTTGAGTATGAGAAATAAAAAATATATTCAAACGAGAGGAATGTATTATGAATAATATTACACAACATATTAGAAACAGAAGAAGCGTCAGGACATATGATGGCAAAGAGCTTGATAAAAACGATATAGAGAAACTGACTGGCTTTTTTCAGAAAATAGAAAATCCTTTTAAAATACCTGTTGGTTTCAAACTTATGAATGCAAAGGAATACGGACTTAACTGTCCTGTTACGGTGGGTACGGATTTATTTGTCGGCGGTAAAATCAAATGGTCAGAAAATGCAAGTGTGGCATTTGGATATTCCTTTGAAATGTTCGTATTATATGCCGAGGCTCTTGGAATCGGAACCGTTTGGCTTGGCGGAACGATGAACCGTTCTGCTTATGAAGAAGCTATGGAGCTTGGTGATGGCGAAATTATGCCTTGTGCAAGTGCTCTTGGATACCCTGCGAAAAAGATGTCTTTGCGTGAGAGTATGATGAGAAAAGGTGTTAAAGCAGATAAACGTCTGCCTTTTGAAGAAATATTCTTTGATGGCTCATTTGATAAGCCTTTATCTAAAGAAAACGCAGGGAAATGGTCAGAGCCGTTAGAAATGGTAAGACTTGCTCCGTCCGCAGTAAATAAGCAACCCTGGCGAGTTGTAGTGACTGATAATGCAGTTCACTTTTACCTGAAACGCAGTAAGGGCTTTACTCGTACCGAGAAACTCGATATGCAAATGATTGATGTAGGTATTGCCATTTGTCACTTTGACCTGACTGCTAAAGAAAATAATTTGAATATTGTTTTTGAACAAAATGATCCTAAAATTGAATCCGATGCAGAGTATGTTGCTTCTTTCTGTTTGATGTAAAAAAGATTTATTTCGTTAAAAAAACGACTTGTTAAAACAAGTCGTTTTTTTGGCGGAGTGGGTGGGATTCGAACCCACGTGCCCGTGAAGGCAAACGCATTTCGAGTGCGCCCCGTTATGACCACTTCGATACCACTCCGTATTTAATTTGTTTTTTGATAGGTAAAAGGCAGGAAAGAAATTGAGTGCGCCCCTATGTCCGTTTGCAACAAGCAGTTCAAACATCGCGCGACAAGTCACGCTCGTTTTCACTGTGTTGCTACACAGCTCTGCGCCGTCGCTGTATCATCCACCGGATGCGCTCCGGCTCGATTCCACTTGGGTACATCTCCGTAAATATTTAGTTTATTACTTCTTCTTATCTTTGCGAAGCTCGGCAAAGAAGTCTTTCAGCATAGATGTACATTCATCCTCCATAATACCGCCATAAACGGTGGTATTACTGCCGAAATATGCTTTGGAAAACAAATCTATTCTGCCGCCTGCACCGCCGTATTCCGGGTCATAAGCGCCGAAATAAACGCTCCGCAGACGGGAATTTATAATAGCACCGCTACACATAACACAAGGCTCAAGCGTGACATAAATATCGCAGTCCGTAAGACGCCAGTCAGAAAGCTTTTCACAAGCTTTACGGATTGCAACGATTTCTGCGTGCAGAGTCGGGTCTGAAAGTTCGTTACGAAGATTGTGCCCTGTTGCGATAACCTCACCATCTTTTACAACGACTGCACCGACGGGCATTTCGCCCTGCTGTGCGGCAATATTTGCTTCATTGAGTGCAATTTGCATAAATTTATTATCCAAAACAACCACCTCGTTTATAATAGCACAAAAGGAAAGTTTAGTCAAGAAAAAGAGGATGTAAAAACTTAAGTTTTTACATCCTTTTCTGATTAGTTTAAATTTGCAATCTCTTTCTCAACATCTTCTTTGGTGACTATGAGAGAACGAGTGAAGGTACAACCAAGAGCTTTTTCAAAAACCTCTTTCGCTCTGTCTGTTTCGCCGAGTGCTTTAAGCACGCGACCAAAATTGTAATAGGGAACAGGAGAAATCTGATTCTGTACAAGAAGCTTTTCGTAAACTTCTTTTGCTTCCTCATATTTTCCAAGGTTAAGATAAAGCTCACCAAGATTGTCAACAATCGTTTTATCCGATTCGTTGTAGTCGTATGCCTCAAGCATAAAATCAAGATATTCATCAAATACCTGATTCTTTTTTGCCTTTTCAAGGTAGAAAGCACCAAGAGAACCATATGTACCTGTTGAGGGGAAGTCTTTATGAACTTCTTCCATAAGAGTTATAGCTTCGTCAAGGTCGCCCTCTTTCCAGGTGAGAATTGCCATATAGTGACGTGCGTTTGCACGGTCAGCATCAAGAGAACGTGAAGAATTTATAACCTCATTAAGAAGTCGTCTGCATCTGTCAAACTTCTCTGTGTAAAGGCAGAACGCTGCAAATGATACTTTGCAATTGGATGTCATAAGTCCCGTGTCATAAGCTGCCTGATACTTCTTATATGCACTATCCTTATCACCTTTAACAAAGTACGCCTGAGAAGCGAGCTGTGTAAGAATAAGTGCACGTCTGTTCCAGAGAAGAAATGCAATTAAAACAACAGCTATAATCGTGGTAATAACACTACCAAGATACTTTGATGCATATAAAAATGCGGCAAATATAGCAACTGCAAATAAAAATTTCATAACAAAACCTTCTTCTTAGAATTCTGCAGAACCTGTTGTTCTGGGGAAACTGAGAGCATCACGGATATTCTGAATACCTGTGATATACATAAGAGCTCTTTCAAAACCAAGACCGAAGCCTGCATGCTTAGCTGTGCCATAACGACGAAGGTCAAGGTACCACCAATAATCCTTGGGGTCAAGACCAAGCTCTGCCATTCTTGCTTCAAGAAGGTCAAGACGCTCTTCTCTCTGGCTACCGCCGATGATTTCACCTACGCCGGGAACGAGACAGTCCATAGCGGCAACAGTCTTTCCGTCGTCGTTAAGACGCATATAGAAAGCTTTGATTTCCTTGGGATAATCCATTACGAACACAGGACGTTTGAAAATCATTTCTGTGAGATAACGCTCATGCTCTGTCTGAAGGCCGATACCCCATTCTACGGGATAGTCGAACTTCTCGCCGCTTTCCTGAAGGAGCTTAATTGCTTCTGTATAAGATACTCTGCCGAAATCAGAGTTAAGAACTACGTTAAGTCTGTCAAAGAGTGTATTGTCGATAAACTTGTTGAAGAATTCCATTTCTTCGGGGGCATTGTCAAGAACATATTTGATAATGTATTTGAGCATATCCTCTGCAAGCTCTGCATCGTCGTTAAGGTCTGCAAAAGCAATTTCAGGCTCAACCATCCAGAATTCTGCACCATGACGGGGAGTGTTACTCTTTTCTGCACGGAATGTAGGACCGAATGTATAAACACCGCCGAGAGCCATAGCGTGTGTTTCAACGTTAAGCTGACCGCTTACGGTAAGGTTTGTGGGCTTACCGAAGAAGTCCTGACTGAAGTCGATGCTGCCATCTTCATTGCGGGGAGGATTCTCCATGTCAAGAGTTGTTACGCGGAACATTTCGCCTGCACCTTCACAGTCACTTGATGTGATGATGGGGGTGTGAACGTAAACGAAACCTCTTTCATTGAAAAATGAGTGAATTGCATAAGCAAGAATGCTTCTCACGCGGAAAACTGCAGAGAATGTATTTGTTCTGGGACGAAGATGAGCGATTGTACGAAGATACTCGTTAGAATGTCTCTTCTTCTGAAGGGGATAGTCGGGAGTAGAAGCACCCTCAATTTCTGCTGAATCAGCATTAAGCTCAAAAGGCTGCTTTGCATCGGGAGTAAGCACGATGCTACCCTCAAAATAAACTGCACTGCCTACGTTAAGAGCCGCAATTTCATCATAGCAATCAAGCTTGTCCTTTTCAATAACTACCTGAAGACTGTCAAAAAAGCTACCGTCGTTGATGGAAACAAAACCGATGTTATTGTTTGCACGGATTGATTTTATCCAACCTGCAACGCGCACCTTATCTCCGCTTTTAAGATCGGTACTTCTGTAAAGCTGTTTTATAGTAGTACGTTTCATAAAAAATACCTTCCTTTAATCTATAATAATCGAATGTGTATTGTTGAACACACCGTTTTTATCAAGTTTAACAATTCCGTCTTTTTCGGAAATTTCTCTTACTTCACCGTCGTGGTCGGGAAGACCGCACCAAGGCTCAATGCACATAAATTCCGCACCCGGCTCTTTCCAGATAAGGAGATTGGGGGTTTCGGGGAATTCCACACTTATTGATTTATCTGCATTTTTCTTTTTAAGAGTAACACGCTTTGAGAGTGTGTTTTTAAAAATGTATGTATCAAGTCTTTTGAACTCGTCATCACAAAGAGACATAACCCCGTCTGTGATGGGAGCATCCTCAACTTCATCGTTAAGGAGAGGTCCGTTAAGAAGATAATTGGGAAGAACTTCCTTCTTATCAAAGAAAATGTTATATTCGGGAGTCGTTCCGGGGCACATATACGCCTCGTGAGAACCGATTGAAAAATACATTTCGCCATCGGTTTTGTTATTTACTGTATATGTAATGTTGAGCTTATTTTCCTGAAGAGTGTAAGTAACGCGAAGCTCAAACTCGAAAGGATACACCTTTCTTGTCTCGTCGTTTGATACAAGGAGAAAAACTGCCTTGTCATCCGAACTGCTTTCAAGAGTGAAATCAGAACGTTTAGCAAAACCGTGAGATCTTATATCGTAGGACTTACCGTTATGAAGGTAGCGACTTTCCTCAAGGCATCCGCAAATGGGGAAAAGGAGGGGTGCCTGACCATTCCACCACTTTTCATCAGCCTGCCAAAGTCTTTCTTCGCCATCCTTGTCAATAATGCTTGTAAGTTCTGCACCATAGCTCTTTATTTTAACGGTAAGATAATCATTTTTTATAGTAGTGATATTTTCCATAGTAACACCTCATGGCTTAATTTAAAAACTGTCACACCCCGGAAAGCCGAGGCGTGACAGACTTTTAATTCGGTTAAGATTAATCCTCGCAACAACTGCAGTTTTCACAATCGCAGTCATATTCGATTTCAATCTTTTCGTTGCAACTGGGGCAAACGATGCTGTCTTCGCATTCTGCAAGAGTTTCTTCATCAAGGTAGATGAGCTCGCCGCAAGCGGGGCACTCTACGCTGAATTCGTCGTCCTCATCGTCAACGTCGCCGTATACGAATTCTTCAACATCACCAAGATCTTCATCAATCTCATCAATGAGATCAGCAAGTTCATCCTGATAATCTTCAATTTCGTTGATTTCATCTGCTGTATCGGAAAGTGCTTCTACAATAGCGAGAAGGAGCTTTCCTTCTTTGGTGGTTTCGTCAATCTCAAGACCTTCTGCAAGGCCACGGATATACGCCATTTTTTCTGTTAAATAGCTCATAATAACCTCCTGAAAAATTTAAAAATTATGCTCTACCCATATATTCGCCTGTACGGGTATCAACCTTAATAACTTCACCGTTGTCGATGAAAAGGGGAACCTGAACAACAGCGCCTGTTTCAAGAGTAGCGGGCTTTGTAGCACCTGTTGCGGTGTTGCCTGCAAAACCGGGCTCTGTTTCTGTGATAGCAAGCTCTACGAAGTTCGGAGGCTCGATACCGAAGATGTTACCCTTGAATGAAAGAATCTTAACCTGCATGTTTTCCTTAACAAACTTAAGAGCATCACCAAGCTGATCCTGCCTTACGGGAATCTGCTCATATGTTTCGGGATCCATGAAGTAGAAGAGGTCGCCATCGTTGTAAAGATATTCCATATCCTTACGCTCAATGTGAGCCTTAGGCATTTTATCTGTGGGGTTGAAAGTCTTTTCAACAACACCACCTGAAATAACGTTCTTAATCTTTGTTCTTACGAATGCTGCACCTTTACCGGGCTTAACATGCTGGAACTCGATTATCTGATACACGCCTCCATCGTATTCAAAAGTTACACCGTTTCTGAAATCTCCTGCTGAAATCATTTTTATCTATCCTTTCGTAAATGTATTTTTGAAACTAGGTTACAACTTATTTTACTACATATTTAAGTAAATATCAAGCACTTTTTTGGATAATACTGCAAAAATACCAAAATTTATTTAAGAAAATATCCGCGCGTATATACGGGAGGCTTTTCAGCCGGTATTTTCCCTTTGTACATACCGATTATTGAGGCAACTTTATCCGGACTTTCAGAAGTGAAGCAGAGCCTCATTCCGGATATCCCCGACTTTGATATATCCTTTAATTTATCCGCCATAAAAGTAGGGCGGGAATTATAGACTGAATTAAGGTGCGTTACGGGATTTCCGGTTATCTCGAACTGTGCCCCTGTTTTGTCACGGAGAGTTACAGACGATTTGCAGTCGCATTTTCCTGTGATTCCGCGGATAAGACACGCCCTTGACGTCATTACACGCTGGTATCCGTAGCAAACAGCTTCAAGAGGCAGTTTGACGGTGGAAGAAATTTCTTTTATCTGTGTAAGGGAAAGTTCAGGGGAGAGAGTCAGGCTTTCGGAAATATCCGAAAAGAAATCCGCCGATACGCTGTTATAAATATTTGTTCCCCAGTCGGCATATGCTTTGTAGCCAAGCTTTTTTGCAAAGGAAAGCATTCCGTAGCTTGAGGCGTATACGCCGTAAGAGGTGGGGATGTTTTTAAGAAAACTACTTATATGGTCTGTATCTGTTGCAACCTCAGGGAGGAGAACACAGCACCTGTCATCGGGAGTAATATCATTCCACAAATGTATGGGGACAAGAACTCTGTCTGCATCTTTGCAGGCAGAGAACTGATAAGCGGAAGAAATTTCTGCGACAGTATACGGGGAGGAAGAATGTTTTTGTCTCGTCTCCTTCGGATAAGAAAACGGGAAGATATCTTTCCTCTTTATTTCTGCACGTTTTTCCGTAAGTAATTCGCAAGCTTCACGGCGGAGAGAATTAAGCACGGAAACGGGAACAGTAATGTTTTCGTCTGATGTATAAGTGAAGCTTTCAAGCACATAAGGCGTGTTGCCGAGCTTTGCAATCTGCAATTGTGCACGCTCTTCCGATAACGGCAGGTTTTTTGCAGCTTCACCGTAATCGCCTTCGGCAGAAACGGTATGAACACCATCTGACAGTATAAGCCGGGCAGGGGAGGTGTATTTAACCGTAAGTGTTGCATTTACGGGGATTTTTTTGTTTTCAACGCCCTCGCGGTAGCTATGTCGAGCTTCCTTAAGAATTTCTTCATCGGCACGAGCGGAGAGGTTGTCATTGCTTGAATGATAATTCATTATTTCAGGAGTGTTTTTCTCTGCAAAATATGCTTTTGTAAACCCGTCACCGCGGACAAAGATTTTTTTCAATCTTTCCTCGTCGGCTCTTTCAAGTGGTGCGAAGCTATCGAGATATTTGCGGTAGACATTCGTTACTGTAGCAACATATTCGGGGCTTTTCATTCTGCCCTCTATTTTGAAGCTTGTGATTCCTGCATCAAACATTGCCTTTGCTTCGTCTGCGAGACAAAGGTCACGGGGACTCAAAAAGTATCCCTTGTTTTTGCCGTGTGAGTATAACTGACGGCATGGTTGTGCACACTCGCCACGGTTTCCGCTTCTTCCTCCGATAAATGAGGACATAAGACACTTGCCTGAAAAACATATGCACAGCGCTCCGTGAATGAATGCTTCAAGCTCCGCGTCGGTGTTTTTGTGAATTTTTTCAATTTCTTTATGTGAAAGCTCGCGGGAAAGAACAACTCGTGAAAAACCAAGTTTTGAAAGTCTTTCAACATCGTATTCGTTGCAGGCGGTAAGCTGTGTGCTTGCGTGAAGCTCCATATCGGGACATACGCTGTGAGCAATTCTTGCGGCACCAAGGTCCTGGATTATAAGAGCATCGACACCTGCGTCAGCTGCTTTTACAACAGATTTTTCAAAGGCTTTTAACTCGCCATCACTCATAAGGGTGTTGAGGGCAAGGTGCACCCGGGTGTTGCGGATGTGACAATATTTAACTGCTTCTTGTATCTCGTCCCAGGTAAAATTGGATGCATTTTTTCTTGCGCTGAAGCTTTTTTCACCCAGATATATTGCATCGGCACCGTTCTGAACGGCGGCAACAAGGGCATCCCATTTTCCTGCAGGAGCGAGAAGTTCAGGTTTTCTGTTTTTCATAATAATGTAAAAGGCACAGTCCCAACCGATTATGTTTCGGGCAAGAGCGTGCCGTTCCTTTTCTTTTCTTTATTGATTAATATCTTCTTGAATCAATTTCAGTTTCAAGCTTGACAACCTTCATCTTAAGCTCCTGGTTTTCGGCTCTTAAGCGGTTAAGCTCTGCATTGATTTTGTCAAGAGCAAGCTTACTTGCACCTGCTTCTTCAGCATACTTAAGAAGCTGTGCACGGAGCTTTTCATTGTCCTCCTGTGCCTGCTTGTATTCATCGGCAATGTTTACTGCCGTCAGTACAGCTGCCATAGAAGTTGAAAGACGTTTGTCGCCTGCGATAATGTCACGCATCTTTTTGTCAACATGGTATGCAACTCTCTGTACATATTCCTCATCCGCGTCGCATACGATTCTGTATTCTGCATTATTAATTTTTACAATAACCGGTGCTTTGTTTTCTTCCATTGTATAATGCCCCTTTCAAAAGGTCTTTAAACATATATGGTTATTATAATATAAAATAAACCAAAATTCAATATTTTTATTGAAAATTTGATAAAATAATCAGAAAGGGATTGAGCAATTGCTCAATCCCTTTAAGTTTACCTTTTTTGTAGAATGGGTCGCATGAAACCTGTGTTCGCACAAGCTAATGGTGCGACATGGGGCTTTGTCACGCTGCTTAATACATTCCGCCCATTCCGCCACCCATACCGGGAGCTGCAGGAGCAGGAGCCTCGGGCTTGGGCTGGTCTGCAACGATTGATTCTGTTGTAAGAACCATGCTTGCAACACTTGCCGCATTCTGAAGTGCACTTCTTGTAACCTTTGCGGGGTCAACAATACCTGACTTCATCATATCAACAAATTCGTCTGTAAGTGCGTTGTAACCGATGCCTTCTTCTGAAGACTTAATCTTTTCAACAACAACGGCACCTTCAACGCCTGCGTTAGCACAAATCTGCTTAACGGGCTCTTCAATAGCACGAAGAACGATAGAAGCACCTGTCTTTTCGTCGCCTGAAAGAGACTCTGTAAGTTCCTTAACACACTTTGTAGCAACGATAAAGCTTGTGCCACCGCCTGCAACGATACCTTCTTCAACAGCTGCTCTTGTAGCTGCGAGAGCATCTTCAATACGGAGCTTCATTTCCTTCATTTCAGTTTCTGTAGCTGCACCAACCTTGATAACAGCAACACCGCCTGAAAGCTTTGCAAGTCTTTCCTGAAGCTTTTCTTTGTCGAATTCGCTTGTGCTTGCTTCCATTTCACCGCGGATTGAAGAGATTCTGTCTTTAATCTGCTGGCTGTCACCAAGACCATCAACGATGATTGTAGCTTCCTTAAGAATTTTAGCCTGACGGCAACGACCGAGAAGGTCAACAGTAGCTTCTTTAAGGTCAAGACCAAGGTCATCGCTGATAACTGTACCGCCTGTAAGAATAGCGATATCCTGGAGCATAGCCTTTCTTCTGTCGCCGAAACCGGGAGCCTTAACAGCTACACAAGTAAATGTACCACGGAGCTTATTTACGATAAGAGTAGTGAGAGCCTCACCCTCGATATCTTCTGCAATGATAAGAAGCTTCTTACCCTGCTGAACAATCTGCTCAAGAATGGGAAGAATATCCTGAATGCTTGAAATCTTCTTGTCTGTAAGAAGAATGTAAGCATCGTCAAGAACTGCTTCCATTTTTTCTGTATCTGTTACCATGTAGGGAGAGAGGTAACCTCTGTCAAACTGCATACCTTCAACAACTTCGCTGTAAGTTTCAGCAGTCTTACCCTCTTCAATAGTGATAACACCGTCAGCAGAAACCTTTTCCATAGCGTCTGCGATAAGTGCACCGATTTTTTCATCGCCTGCAGAGATTGAAGCAACACGAGCAATATCTTCTTTGCCGTTTACTTTCTTTGCACTCTTAACGATGCAGTCAACTGCAGTTTCAACAGCCTTCTGGATACCTTTTCTGATAACCATGGGGTTTGCACCTGCAGCAACGTTCTTAAGACCTTCTCTTACGAGAGCCTGTGCGAGAAGTGTAGCAGTAGTAGTACCGTCACCTGCAACATCGTTTGTCTTTGTTGCAACTTCTCTTACGAGCTGAGCGCCCATATTTTCAAAGGGGTTCTCAAGTTCAACTTCTTTTGCAATTGTAACACCGTCGTTTGTGATAAGGGGAGCGCCGAACTTTCTTTCAAGAACAACATTTCTACCCTTGGGTCCCAGGGTTACTTTAACAGTATTGGCAAGCTGGTTTACACCGCTTTCAAGAGCTTTGCGGGCTTCTTCGCCGAATAAAATATCCTTAGCCATTAATAATCACTCCTAATAAATTAGTCTAAAATTGCGAGAATCTCACTCTGACGGAGAATTGTGTATTCACATCCGTCAAGCTTAACTTCTGTGCCTGCGTACTTTGAAAGAAGCACTTTGTCGCCAACCTTGACTTCCATCGTAACATCTTTTCCGTCAACATTGCCACCGGGACCTACTGCAACAACCTCTGCATACTGAGGCTTCTCCTTTGCAGTGCCGGGAAGCACGATTCCGCTTTTTGTAGTTTCTTCAACTTCTACCATTTTGATAACGACTTTGTCGCCAAGCGGTCTGATTGTCATATATATTACCTCCTAAATAAATAATAAACATTAATCAACATACTATATCATACCACAGAAAAAATAAAATTCAATATCTAATTTTGAAAAATTTTGTTAAAAAACCAAAAGTTCACAAATTAATAATAAAATTTTGAAAAAAACATAATATTTACTGAAAGGAATGATGATATGAAAAAAACAATTGAACTTACACCCCTTGCAGAAATCGGAAAAGGACAGGCAAAAATAACCGACAGAAGCCTGGAAGTTGAAATTCAGGGAATATCCGGGGGAATGAAAGTCTGGCTCGTAGGCGGAGAAGAAGCTGCCAAAGTCGGGAATATTGTGGAAGGACGGCTTTTAAAAGCAATTGATACCACTCGCCACCACGGAATCCTTGTTACCCAGAGCGGACGGCAGATAATGTATGGGGAATACAGAGAAAGTGACAAAAACGATTTTTCGCCGGAGGAAACTGCCCTGGAATTCAACAATATCCGCCTTAAGAAAATAACGGAGAAGAGCTATGCAAAGTTCAGCGATGAAATCTGTTACATATTAAGTCACAGAGGTGTATATCGTAATTTCAGAAAATACGGTTATTATTGTGCGGGAGAAAGCTCTGACAGCAGTGCAGTCGCTTTCAGGCTTGAAGATGAAGAGGAAAATCCTCTTGAACGTTTCAAGGATATGTGTATGTACAAAGACGGTTACGTCATTGTATGTGTTGACAAGAAAACCAAAAAAATCAAGAAGCTTTAGGGAGATGCTTCAGAGGGTCAACAGGATTGCCGTTTTCCAGTATTTCAAAATGGAGATGGGGACCTGTTGACCTTCCTGTATTTCCGCTTAAAGCGATAACTGTATCCTTTGAAACATTCTGACCTACGGAAACATTTATCTGACTGAGATGAGCATAAGCGGTTTCCACCCCATAACCGTGGTTGATACGGACGAGCTTGCCGTAACCGCCTGCGTTTTCGCTGACATAGCTTACTGTTCCGCATTCAGCGGCTTTGACTTGAGTACCTTCTGCTACGGCAATGTCAATTCCCTCGTGAACAGAACCCCAACGTGACCCGAAAGGGGAAGAAAGAACCCCCTTGAGAGGGTAATTAAGACCGCTTTCAAGGACTTTTTTGTATTTTGTACCTACCCGTACTACAGAAGCCACAGGATTTGCAATTATTTTTTCAGATGTGACGTGGCTTGACTGCTCTGTACCATTTTCGTAAACGGTTTCAAGAGATACCTGTGCATTACCGTTGACACCCTCGACCACGGTAACTGATTCTCCGACATAAAGGGCAGAATCGTGCTCCTGCTGTACTTCAAAAGGGATAACCTTTGACGATGTGGAGTTTACTACGCTGACAACATTTATGCTTTTGTTTTCCTGAAGAATGGCAAGGCACTCTTTTTTGTCTGAAAGATTGGATTTAAAAATAAGGGCAGGTTTACATTCTACCTTTGATGACAGGGTTGCATTTCCGTTCATAGAGCAGGACGATATGTATTCATTGAGAACTTCCTGTGCAGTTTCACGGGTCGCGGTGTTGAAAACAAGAGCTCCGTCCGAGTACAGGGCGTATCCCATAACAAAGTGCCCCGATGATGCAAGAATTTTGTCGTGAAGTGCATTTGCGGATAAGATATCACTTTTCAGGCTTAATACCGGGGATGTTGAAAAATTAAGTTTCAGGTCAGAAATTCCATATTTTAAAGCGGTTGCCTGCGCTTTTTTTAAAGCGGAGAGAAACTCCTCCTTACTATGTCCCGCAGCTATTTTTTCACCGTTGCAATAAATTCCCGTTGAAAAAGAAAAACAACAAAAAAATACCAATATGCAACAAAAGGCAACTGCCGTGGAAAGTACTTTGAAAAAAAGCTTTTTTCCTGATGCTTTTGCATATGCGGTGCAGGCCAGAGTGCTTGTTGAAAGAGCTTCTTTGACTGTGTTTAAACTTAAAGGTTTTGTATCTGCTGCAATTTGCGGTAGCTTTTTAGAATAACTGTCTATGTATTGCGGAGTGATGATAAATCCGTTCCCACGTTTTGTAATTTCTGCCTGCATAAGATTCCTCCTTACTTAAACCTGTTTTATAAGTATGAGGACAGGCAAAAAAATAGAACAAGATATGGTAAAAAAGAAAATAGGTGATAAAATAATAGCGAGGAGTTGAGAATTATTGAATAGGACTATTGAAAACAAACTTTACAATTACAAGCAGTATCTTCTTGATGAAGAAAAGTCAGCAGCAACAGTAGACAAATATGTCAGGGATATTGAAGTTTTTCTGAAATGGTGCGGAGAGCGAAAACTGACAAAATCGCTGGTATTGATTTACAAAAAGGAATTAGAAGAAAAGCACTCTCCTTCCGGGGTGAACGCCGTGCTTTCGTCCTTGAACAGTTATTTTTCATTTAAGGGAAGACATAATCTTAAAACGAAAATGTTGAAAATTCAAAAGCAAATTTTCGCAAGAAAAGAAAGAGAGCTTTCGAAAAAAGAGTATATAAGGCTTCTCGAAACTGCAAAAAATAAAAATAACAGACGTTTGTATTTTCTGATGCAAACAGTCTGTTCTACGGGGATTCGTATATCGGAGCTTAAGTTTATAACTGTAGATGCAGTTGTAAAGCGGGAAGCTCGAATAAACCTGAAGGGGAAAATGCGTATTATTATTTTACCTGAAAGGCTTTGTAAAATATTAACACAATATATAAAGGAAAGAAAAATTTCAAGCGGAAGCATTTTTGTTACCAAGAGCGGAACTCCTCTTGACAGAAGTAATGTTTTTCATGAAATGAAAAAATTATGTGAGGAAGCAGGGGTTGATAAAAGAAAAGTTTTTCCGCATAATCTCAGACACCTTTTTGCAAGAACTTATTACGCTATGCAAAAAGATATTGTGAGGCTTGCAGATATACTTGGACATTCAAGTATAAATACAACAAGAATTTACACTATGGAATCGGGAGAAATTCACAGAGCACAAATTCAAAAACTTGGACTTTTATGTTGCTGAAAAACAAAAAAACCACATAATCGAAATTATGTGGTAAGAAAAATTGAATAGTTGAGTGATCCTGTTTAAATTACATTATAAACTGTCACAACTCAAGAAAAAAACGCATCACAAGCAGACCAATGGTAAATTTTCAACAACATTGGTCTGTTTGTCTATATATTTTTTTGTCATTCTGCCTAAAATACTATTTTTTTGTATGTAGACTATTGACAAACAACGTCTTCGATGATACAATTAGCCAGCATTTAGATAGCGTTAAACTGTTTTTTACCACATAATTTCGATTATGTGGTAAGAAATTTTTTTTAGTCGATTTTATAGCAAGTGTTCGAGAAAATATTGCGTGTGAAAGAGGTGCGTAATAAATATGCGTGAACAGATAGTGAAGGATATAGAAAAAGAATTTCTGGAACCGTCTTTTAAATATCTGGTGAATAACGGTCTTGAAAATACTTCTGTAAGAGATTTGTGTAAAGCTATGAATATTTCATACGGAAGCATTTATTACTGGTTTGAAGGAAAAGATGATATTTACATAAGTGTTGTGAAGTATGGCATTACAAAGGTTGTTGGAAGAATCTTTGATTTTGTTTTTGAAAAAATGAAAACGCCTGATGTGTTTTTTAATGAGTTTCTTGACGAGATTGATCAATATAAACAGGAATTAAGACTTGTGTTTCAGTTTGCGGCAAGTCCGGAATACGGAAATGCTATCAGAGTCAAAGCCGAAGACTTCAAGGAAGGATATGGCGAAAACATTGTTCAATTGGCGAAAATAATAGATTCCACTCCTGAAAAAGTAGCACCAATCATTTATACCTTGATTTCAGTAGTGGTTGACTATGTTATCTGGGAAGACAGAGAAGCATCTGAAATGCAGATGAAGTTTTTACACAATGTGTTGGAAGTAATGTGAAAAGGGTGGAGTTGACAAACATGGTGGAGTTGACAAATATGGAGAATGGCTTTTTTTGGATAGCAGCGGCACTGGTGATAATTGCAATTTTTGTACTGCTGATGATGAAGTTTATTGTAGCTGTTTATTTTCCGTTTGTTGATGCTTATGACAGAATATACAGAAAGATTTTATTCAGTGATTCTTATGAAAAAAGGCAATACTGGCAATACGAGAAAAAACGGCTATATGTAAGTCTCATTCCGCTTGTGGGAGGTTTTTTTGCAAGCAGAATGAAATTTAAAGCAAAGAAATATTAACTGTGATGAAAACAGATTTCTGTTTTTCATAAAAGACGTGCGTTGTATTATGCAGACATCTTAGGAAAATGCTTTCTACATACCACATGATTCAAGCATTATTTGTGACAATAAATTCGGGAATAATAAAACCGCGTCTTTAAACTACAGTCCCCGAAAGGGTTTTACATAGATATGCCTGTAACGGCAAAGCAGCGTACGTGCAGAATCAGCTGCTAAAAAGACAATTTCTGCCCGAAGGGGTCGGTTAACCCCAGACATCTTTAGGAAAGGAAGATATAAAAGATGAAAATCAACAAAATTTTATCACTGCTTGTTGCAATCTCAATGCTCCTTAGCGTAGGAATTACAGCAATGGCAGAAGAAACAGCAGTTGCAAAGATTGGTGATACTTTTTATGCAACACTTGAAGCAGCGCTTAAGGCGCTTAAAGCCGGTGACACCCTTACACTTCTTTCTGATGTAACAATTGATTACAAATGGGATTCAAGAAACACCGGTGGTAAAATAAAAAATCCCGTAACAATCGACGGTAATGGTCATAAAATAACAGTTACAAATGTTGTTAATGATGGTTATAACTATTATTCAGTATTCAGATTTGAAGACAATGCAACTGTTAAGAATCTTACCATTGATATGACAAAAGCACAATCAGAGTTCAGCGGTAGATTCCGTGCAATTTCATCAAAGAAGAATCTGACTGTTGAAAAATGTAAATTTATCGGTAACGGCTATGCAAATAATACAAGAGCAATCATCTTCGGTGAAGGTGCAGGTGATGCACTCAGTGATGTAGCGGTAAAAGTTACTGATTCTGAATTTATCGGTTGGAGAAGAGCAATCTCTGATAACGAAGGTGGAAAAGGTGATGCAAAATCTGTTGTTATAACAGGAAACAAAATTACAGACGCTGAAGTAAATGTAAGTGCGGCAGGCGAGATTACATTTACAAACAATATTATGAATGGTCAGTATGTAAAAATCACTTCATACACCGATTCTAAGACTGTTGTTGTAACTGCAACTGGAAACACTCTTACTCCTAATGCAGGCAGCAATATGAACTTTGTTGATATTGAGTCAAGCAATATGAATGTACAGGAAGGAATCTGGACTCCTGCTCCCAAGGTTCTCCCCGAAGCGGAAGTGTCAAATCTTGGTGCAATTACAGTTACGGACAAAAATGGCAACGGTGATTTGAATTTCGGAGATTCATATTATGTATATGATCTTACTACCGGAAAATTAAAAGGATCATCTAAAGAGTCGTTTGACCTTGATGTTGCGATGAAGTTCGTGGCAAAGGATAGCAAAGCAGAGGCAGAGGCTAATGCATATGCAGAGTACACAACAGACTTCTTCATTAAGATTGACGGACTTTCAAATAATTTTGTAGGTAATGGATGTTATCTTGCAGGTTATTACCCCTCTTATGGTATTTGGGTTAAGATCCCTCTTGATGGTTTTACTGTTGAAAAAGATAAGACATATCCTGTAATTACAAGTGTAGGCTTTGACTATAGCTATGTTGATATTTGCAGTTCAGTAGGAGAATTTGTGTGTGGTATATACTTCACTCCTGAAGTAATCGCGGCAAATCCCGGAATCAATGTAAATCTTGACCTCGGTCTTGCTGAAACTAAAGAAAAGGCAGTTAATGCAGAATTTGAAAAGGTTGATGGGTATACATACGATATGGAAGACCTTGGTTATGCAAAAATCCCTGACCTTAACGGTAATGAAGTGATCGGCAAGGCTCCTACAGCAACGGTTAATAACCTTGGCGCACAGACTCTTCCTGCGGGAGGATATGGCATATGGGATGGTAAAAACTATACTTCAAAGGGCGATAAAGAACTCCCCCTCAGCTTTGTAATGCAGTTTGTTGCGGATCAGAATGCTGAAGATATGAAGACAAGTCCCTATGCAGACTGGTATGCAGATTTTGTGCTTACATTTGATGGCCTTGAAAACGATAGCTTCGTTGCTGACGGATGTTATCTTGCAGGTTACTATGGTGATTTTGGTTGGGTTAAGGTTCCTGTTGACGGTATGAAAATCGAAAAAGGTGTTCGTTATCCCGTAATGCTCGGAGTAGGTCTTGGTCAGAAATATGACTACATTTGCAGCGGCGTTAAAGATTTCAAGTGTGCATTGTATCTCACTCCCGAAATTCTTGCAGCTAACCCCAACCTTACAGTAAATCTTGAGCTTGCTGTGGTAGATAATTCAAAAGGTGAGAAGGCAGCAGCAGAAGCTATTGTAAACAATACAAATGTTTATAAAGTTACAGATTATAATTATGTAGCAAAAGATTTTGAAGTTGCAAAGTTGTTTGATTTTAGTGGTGCAACAGTAACTCTTGGAAATTCTATGCAGATTAGTTTCTTTGCAAAACAAGAATATTTCGAAGGAAAAGATTATTACGCAGTTGTAGAGCATTATTTACCTGATGGAAAAATCAATGAAAAAAGATATGAGTTTGCAGAGTGGGAAGCAAGAAAGCTTTCTGGTGTGGATTACTATGTGATGAATTATTCAAATCTTGCAGCTAAACAGATTGCTGATGAAATCCATGTAACAATCTACAAGACAGACGGAACACAAGTAAGTAATACTAAGGTTGATGGTTTGAGTGCATATGCTTATCGTACAATAGAAACAACAACTAATAGCGAGTTAAGAACTGCTCTTGTAGATATGCTTAATTATGGTGCTGCAACACAAGCGTATTTTAACTATAATACTGAAAAACCTGCTAATGCCAATGCTGAAAAATATCAGAAGTATGCAACTGCAGATGTAAGTCATCTTAAAAATGAAAAAGTTTCAGACAGTAAGTATGTAGGAACAACAGTAACATTGGAAAACAATATTAAGCTTACCGGTTATTTCAAAAATCTCACTTCTGATATGTATGCGGTAGCATCATTTACAGATCATTATGGACATAAAAAAACGCTTGAAGTAGACGGTAAAGATTTTTATAAGTTTAATAGTACAACATATGGTGTGTGTGTTGATAACCTTGTTGTTGCAGATGCAGCACAGCTTGTAACAATAACTGTCTACAATGCAGACGGAACAGTATATAGTACTCTTATAGATAGTATAAACGGATACTTGAAGAGAAACATCGAAAAAGGAGATGTATATACTGCAATAGCGAAGTTTACAACTTCGGCATATAACTATTTGCACTAATTAGAAAGGAGAATATATCATGGATTACATGAAACCTGAGATTGAAATTCTCGAGTTTGAACTTGTGGATGTTATTCAGACATCAGCTGGTGGAAACGGAGAAAGCGAAGACGGCGAATATAACGAAAACGAAATGCCGCTGGGCTAATTCTTGTAGAATGAAAAATCTCAAACTAATTAGTAAAATTTGCACAAGGGGCAAAAGCTCCTTGTGCAAATACTTTAAAAAGGAAATTTAAAATGCAAAAATTGACAAAAGAAGTAAAAAAGGCAATAATAGACCGAACAATTGAAATGTTTTTGGATTCTGTTGTAATGTCGGCATTTATATGTCTGCTTTGTATAACCGGCCCTATGCCGGTGGGAAGTTTGCAACGAAGTTTTGCACTGACAGCACTCCCGTTTATTTATATAATAAGAAATTTTTTCAGATTAAGAAAATGCTATTTGATAATGAGCAATGAAAAGTCATTTTTTATTGCAAATCTGTGTTCTGTAACTATATATGCAACAGTAAGTGTCATTGCATATATAACAGCGGGAATAATTCTTTCAAGCATAACTTTAAGAAAAGTCTACTCGTGGATTTTTCTGGTGACATACTTTCTGGGATTTTCGAATTTTGGAATTTCTTCGATTGTATCGATAATTTTATGCCACATCATACTTTTTATCTCTGTTTTTCTTGCTCCCATTGGTCGTAGATGGATACATGAGAAAAGGCGTGAGAAAAAAGAATTTATATCAAGAATGCCCGGAAGGCTTGAAGTAAACCCACTTGAACCTAAAAGCGAAAACAAGGTGGAAACAGATGGAAAAAAAGAAGAACCCCAAAAGAATAATTTGTCCTGACTGCAAGACGGGAAAGAATAGCTATCTGATAGATGAAAACTCCCCTGTGTGCCCGTACTTTGACAGTTATGACGGGTGTAATTGTGCTTTTTATGATCCGATAAACGGTGTAGTAATTACTGAAGACACCGAAGATACGGAAAATAAAAAACAGGGAGCTTTTGAAAAACTGGTCGCGTTTTTTAAAAGAAATAACAGACAAGGAGGCTGAGTATGAGATTTAATAAATTTTTATCATTATTGATTTGCATAACGATGCTTTTTTCGACAATGCAGTTTGTTGCGTTTGCCGAATTGGGAACTGTAGAATTTTATAATTCTGCAAATGAGAAAATTGAAAAAATAACAAACGAAGAAAGCGTATTTGCAAAGGTGAATTTTACTGCACCGGGAAGTGAAGCGACGGTGATTACTGCCCGTTACGGTTCTGACGGTACACTACAGAATGCTTCTATGGAAAAATTAACAGGACTTACCCAAGGTCAGAAAGTTGAGCATACAACAGAGGTTATTGGTGTGAATGGTACTGATGCTGTAAAGGTTTTTGCTGTGGATAGTATGGGCAGTCTTGTATCTTTGCTTGGCAATGAAAACGAAATCACCCGAAAGTCGGTTAATATTTCGGCAAGTGCAACCGTAACTGCTGAAAACAATATTACAACCCGTGAAGTGAGCCTTAGTCAGGACTCTGTAAGTGCAATCGTAAAAACAGGAACAAAAATTGAAGACGGTGTTACAAATGTTGTTCTGACTGTTAAAGAACTTGAAAATACCGGAAGCGGTATCAAAGCAAATGAAAACGAAATCATCATCCCTGTGGATGTTCATATAGACGGTATTTCAAAGGAAAATACTGTCCCGGTAATCGTAAAAATTGAAAATGTCGTTATGAAAGGTATGAACAAGGGTAACCTTGCACTTTACCATGTCGAAAACGGCAAAAATGTACTGATGACACAGGTTGACAGCATTGAAAACCTTACAACACATAATCAGTTCCATTACGATGCCCTTACAGGCACCCTTACCCTTGCTATGGCAACCTTCAGCGAGGTGGCAGTAGTTGCAGATACTGAAAATGCGTGGGAAGGTAACTTCGATTATAGTTGGTATAATAACATTACAACCATAGCAGAAGATGGAGCAACTGATTACGTTATCGCAAACGCGGACCAGCTCGCGGCATTTGGTGCTATCGTTGGTGGTATGAATGGACAGGCACAAGACAGCTTCGCCGGCAAAACTGTAACGCTTGCCGCAGATATTAACCTTGGTGATAAAGAAAACGCAAATGAAAGTCTTATCTTCTATCCTATTGGTTATTATTACAATGGTAATTCTTCTGCTCCGTCAAGTACAGTTCGATCCTTTGAAGGTACATTTAACGGTAACGGACATAAAATAGCTAATTTCTATCAGAATACCTGGGAAATCAAGGGAGATTACGACGGAAATTACTACAATGATGCAATGGGTCTTTTCGGATATGTGAACGGTGGTACTGTAAAGAATCTTACAGTTGACAATTTCTCCTCCGACGGTGAATATGCACCTACCGGTGTTATCGCAGCGTATGCCGTAAATTCTACATTTGAAAATATCGCTATCACAAACTGTAATCCCCGTGTATATAACACAGGTAACGGCGGTGTTGTAGGTATCGGCGGTAATGCAGATGATCCTAATACATACAAGCTTACATTCACAAATATCACTATTGATAACACTAACAAAATCTCCGCTCTTTGGGGTAGCTATGACGTTGCCTGTGGCGGTCTTGTGGGTATGTTCCGCGGTGCAGGGCATGTTTATATGACTAACTGCCACGTTGCGGCACAGCTTGATGTATATAACGATGTCTGCGGTAACTACCAGTATTATTGGTATCGCTATTCAGGTATGATGGTCGGTACTAATAAGAATATGACTACCGATAAGGACGGCTACACAGTTCCCGAAACTGATAAATTCCACGCTGAAGGGTGTACAGTTCACTTCGGAGATTGGAATAGTTATTGGTATTGTGAACTCGTAGCAAACTCCCTCGCATCATATACTCATGATCATCAGTTCTCAAGATTGACACAGATTTCAAGTCTTGACGAAATCAAGAGCGGCGATACTTGGACAAAGATTGGGAACTTCCTCTTGATTTCAGGCGATACAAAGACTTGTTATCATATCGTGAAAAATGCTGACGGAACATTGAAACAGCACCTCCACACCGATGCAGGTGAGGAAACTGTTGACGGCAAGACTGTTCTTAAAGAAAATAATCAGATTGTTTATCTGCCCTTCAATCAGCTTTTCACAGGTTATGGTTGGGGTGTGAAGCATATCCCCGTTTATAACGGAGAAGATTACGCTTTTGAAGGAATAACAATTCTTGACAGAGAAGTTGCAGATTCTGTAGAGAAGTTTGAAACAAAATTCACAGGCGATTTCCTCTATCGTGTTGGTAATGGAGATACAGAAGAAGAAAAAGGCGGAAGTCCTGTAACTTTAGGTACATTGTTTAAAGCAATAGATGGCGCAATCATTAATAATTCAGGTGTTGTTGCAACTATTGACAAAGTTGATAAAAATTCAACCGTAAGCGGTACATTTACTGCAAACACAACCGACTGGACAAAGGGCACTATTGAATTTGACGGAACAGGCGTTGTTAAGGTTACAATTCAGGACTACGATTACTGTGCACCGACGGTGTTGTATCTTGAAGTAGTTGATGCGAAGAACACAACGACAGCATCCTTTAGTGGAAATACAGTTTTGTTGAATGATGTAAGTACATCAAGTACATTAAGTGCAAGTGGTGTGGTATATGGCAATGGCTTTACTGTAAAAATGGAAAATGCACCTATCAGCGAAAAGAATGGTGCGGTATTCCACCTTTACGACGGTGCAATCTTGAAAAATATAGGTATTGTCGGAAAAGAATTTACGACTGTTGCTATGAATGTAAATGATACAAATTATGGTGTGTCTGCGGTACGAGCGTGGGGAACAGTAACCATTGAAAACTGTTATATTTCGGGCTGCCGTTCAGCCGTATCAGTTACAGGAACAGAATTAACTATTAAAGATTCTATAATAGCTAATGGCGTTTATGCAAATATAGACTTTAGATCAGGTATATTGAATCTTCATAATGTAACTACAGTTAACGAACCGCATACTGTCAATGGCACAACCGTTGTAGGTTTGGGTATTGTAGGAAATATGACTGCATCTGCAGGAAGACAGATAAATATAACGGGAACACTTAACCAGTACAACTGGGTATCACAAGCAGATTGTTCAAATATCAAAGCAAGTGGTGTTGATTCGATATTCGAATCTGTTTTCACGGATAGTAAATATGCATCATTACGTTATACATATAATGGAACAACATATGTAAACACAGGCATATTATCGCTGTGTAGTGATTTTGGAGCCTCATCGGTAATCGGATCACCTGCTAATTATGGCGGTATGGATGCTACGGCTAGCGAAATTAATGGTTATGTATGGGCACCTGCAAAAGCAGGAACATTATCCTCCGAAGATATGGAGTATCATGATAAAATCTATTCTTGGAAATCAAATAGTCAGGGAACATCTTTCATTGCACCTAATTTTGAGTTTGAAAACGCAGGACTTGAACAAGAAAATGGTGTAGTACAAGTTAGCTATGAAAGTGGAAGTTCATATACTTTGACCGCTGAAACATTAAAAGAACTGTTTAAGCCTAAAAAGTATGGAAATGATTTGTCCTATAAGGTATCTATGGATGGTGCTGATTATACAGATAAAGATATTGTGTTTAATGCAACGGAGTCAAAAACATATACTATTAAATATACTGTTACAGATAACCTCGTATATGATAAAGCAGGAAAACTTACTTCAAAGACTCATGAGGTTGTGAAGGAATTAAAAGTGTTTGCTACTGTTGTAGACAAGAGAGCAGATGCTCCGACATTTACATTCTATTATGGTACAAATGGTAAGGCAAGTGCAGGAAACCCTCATGTAACACAGCCGACTAATACATATGATAGCAGTATAAAGCAAATTGGAGAGACTTACTACATTATGCCGAATGTAATTGCTGCATCGGAAAATGCAATCGGCTCAAAAACTGTAGACGGAACAACTGTATATTATCCGATTGTAGACGGAATAAATGTACGTTCAGGTAGCTCAACAGACTATGACTTTACACGTTACTATCCTATATTCAAGGCGGTCAAAATCAACGATAACGGAACTGAATATTCGTATTCCGGTACAAAAGAGGAGCCTGCTACGATAACTTGGGTAAGTGCAGAGATTGTCGGTAATGGTGCCACAGCTTTGAATGATGGTTTCGGATTATACAATAATCAGTATTTATGTAAAATACAGAAGAAAGCCGGAGATGATGAAAGCGGAGATACATCTGTTGTAAAGTTTAGATACACTGCTTTGGATGGTAATACTTATAATTACTATGTAGGCTACAGATTCTATGACGAGGATGAAGGCGGTCTTTGCGTAACTCCTGACACTCTCATTACTCTTGCGGATGGTAGTCAGAAAGAAATACAGGATTTAACCGGCAAAGAAAACCTTCTTGTGTTAAATCACGAAACAGGTAAACTTGAATCAGCACCCGTAGCTTATATCGTTAATCATGATAAAACTACGGCGAAGCACCAAGTAACAAAGTTGTCTTTTGGAGATGGCAAAGAAATCGAAATAATAGGTGAACATGTTTTCTTTGATGCTGATTTGAATAAGTATGTAGCGTTAGATGAAACGGCTGAAAAATATATAGGACATCAATTTGTTACCAAGAGCGGAAAATCTGTTTCAAAGTCAAAACTTACAAAGGTAGAAACTTATGTAAAGGTTACTGAAGCATATGAGGTTGTAACATATAAACATCTTACTTGTTTTACAAACAATATACTTTCAGCTTCTGCATATATGGATAAACTTCTGAATGTGTTTGACATTAATCCTGCTACATTATCTTATATACCTAATAAGGCAAGTGAAGATATTGCTAAATATGGATTGTACACATACAAAGACTTTGAAGGAGTTATTGAAGAAAAAGCATTCGGTTTGTATAATGCCAAGTATTTGAAAGTAGCAATAGGAAAAGGATATATCACATGGGAAGATATACTCGCTTTGGTTGATGTATATAAAAATCTTGAAATAAATCCTTTAACAAAATAACCCAAACAAAAAAATCAGGTTCAATTGAACCTGATTTTTTGTGTTATATGTGCTGGACAACCCCTCTGAGGGTGCTGTTGCAACCTCGCCTCCCATTGGACAGAAGGAAATTTAAAAGTAAAAAAAACACTCCCTCATCCGAGGGAGTGTTGGGGACAGCGTCACACTGCCTTATTTCTTTTCGATTTTTCCTCTTACGATTTTCTTTGAAGAGTTCTTGATAAATTCTTCTTCACGCATAACGATTTTACCAATCTGCTTATATGCGGGAAGCTCTTTCAGAACTTCGCAAACGTCTGCGTTTACATCTGCGTCCTTAAACAATTCTTCATCAGGGAAAATTTCTGCACAGAGGATTGTTTTGTCATCGTCCTTTGAATCATATACAACAACTTCCTTAACATAGGGGATTGTGTAGATATATTCTTCAATTTCTTCGGGGTAGATGTTTTTACCGTTGTCAAGAACGATGATGTTCTTCTTACGTCCTGTAATAACAAGCTGACCCTTCTTGTTAATGTAACCGTAGTCACCTGTGTGGAACCAACCGTCAACAATAACTTCTGCAGTAGCTTCGGGCTTCTTATAGTAACCCATCATTACAGTATCACTCTTAACACAGATTTCACCGATTCCGTCAACAGGCTCGAAAATCATAAGCTCTGTACAGGGAAGGGGATAACCAACTGTGTGGTAGTCTGCATCGTGGGGAGAGTTAACGCTTACAAGAGGTGAACACTCTGTAATACCGTAACCGTTAAGAATAAGAATACCGATAGCATCAAAGAAGTATGCTGTATCAACAGGGATAGGTGCGCCACCGCATACTACCTCAAGCAGTTCACCGCCGAGTCCTTCGTGAACTGATTTAAAGAGCTTTCTACGAAGGTCGATACCAACCTTACGAAGACCGTTACTTACTTTCATCATTGTTGTAAGAACTTTGAGCTTGCCCTGCTTCTGTGCGTTACGAAGTACGTTTTTGTGAAGTGCGGACGCAACTGCGGGAACAACGTACATATAGTCGGGCTTGTAAAGCTGAAGATTCTTTGCAATAGCACGAAGACTTTCGTTGATGCAAAGAGTAACTCTGTGATGAATACCTACAAGAATACCACATACTGCTTCGTATGTATGATGGTAGGGGAGAATAGAAAGGGTATTTGTGAATATTGTTGCGGTACGGAGTCCGTGATAAATAAGGGATACAAGGTTGTGCTCTGAAAGCATAACACCCTTTGAAAGCCCTGTTGTGCCTGATGTGTAAACAAGCATCTTCATATCCTTAAGTTCGCCCTTCTGGTCGATATAGGCGGTATTACCTGCTTTATAAAGCTCCATACCGTTTTTCTTAAGAAGGTCAAAAGAAAGAAATTCACCATCATCTTCTTTACGGTCAAGACCGATGAAAAGCTTGATGTTTGAAAGCTCATCACGGTGTTCACGAAGAACAGGCTCAATCTTCTCTCCGTAGAAGATAACCTCTGTGTCGCTGTCTGTAATAACGTGGAGTAAATCCTTTTCGGGAAGCTCCTTGTCAATGCCGACAAAAACATTGTCTGAAAGAAGTGTCGTAAGATATGTGTTTATCCAGTTATAACTGTTTTCGCCTACACAAGCAACGTGCTTTTTTGAAATGCCTTTCTCTGCAAGTGCTGTGCCGAGTGCATATACATCCTCGTGGAAGCCTGCATATGTAACATCGATAATTTCTTTTGATTCACCTTTGAATCTGTATGCGATTTTGTTACCGTCCTCATTTTTTGCAAGGTCAAGCATTTCGCGGAGTGTAGAAAATTTCTGAACTTCATAATATTTAATTGCCATTGGGTTCATCTCCTTGTTGAATGAAATTTTATTGTTTTAGTTTTTATCAACGAGAAGTTTGTTAACTTCTGCAATGAATGTGTTTACATCCTTGAACTGACGGTAAACAGATGCAAATCTTACATAAGCTACCTCGTCAATTTCCTTAAGTCCTTCCATAACCTTTTCACCGATTTCCTTTGTGGAAATTTCACGCTTCAGGGTGTTTTGAAGGTCTGATTCAATCTTGTCTACGAGACGGTCAAGAGTGCTTGTTTCAACAGGACGCTTTTCGCAGGCACGTGTAAGACCTGCAAGGAGCTTTTCACGATTGAACATCTCTCTTGTCTTATCTTTTTTGATAACTACAATAGGCAGACTTTCTACCTTTTCGTAAGTGGTGAAACGTTGACCGCATTCTATACACTCACGTCTTCTTCTGATTGCAACCCCTTCATCTGTGGGTCTGGAGTCTATAACTTTACTGTCTTCAAATCCGCAAAAAGGACAACGCATAAAAATACCTCCAATCAAATTATTCATTTGCAATATGCAAATGAATAATTTGAAATGCAAAATTCATAATGCATAATGCAAAATTAATTTATACCAATAAGGAATAGAAAAAGAATCACAACGGACAAACTGAACCCCGCAGGGGGTTACCCGAAGGCGTACGAGGGTACGTCGAGAGGTGAAGTTTGTTCGTAGCAAAAGGCATAAAATATTAAATTCGCTTGGCGAATTTTTACAATAAACAAGAAAAGCGATGTTGTAATCTGTGGTGTTTAAAGTGAATATAAAAACTATATAGCCTTTTGCGGTGTGGACTTTTTATATTTCTTATTTTTCTAATGCCATCATTTTGTCAATACGTCCCTGATGTCTTCCGCCCTCGAACTCTGCTGACATATAAGAATCAACAATCTTCTTTGCGGTTTCCACATCTGTGAATCTTCCGCCGAGAGCAATCATATTTGCATTGTTGTGCTGCTTTACAAGTGCCGCAATTTCGGGAGAAGGACAAAGTCCGCAGCGGATGCCGTCAACTTTGTTTGCCGCAATTGAAATGCCAACGCCTGTTCCGCATACAAGAATACCGAAATCTACATTCTTTGCCACAACCTCGTCTGCACAAAGCTTTGCATAATCGGGGTAGTCAACACTGTCAGGGGTGTTTGTGCCAAGGTCTGTTACCTCGTGGCCCTTTTCTGCGAGATAGTCACGGAGAATGTCCTTAAGCTCAAATCCGCCGTGGTCTGCCGCCATAGCAATTTTCATTAAAATCAATCCTTTCAGAGATTATATATTAGATAATTTTTCTTCTCTTTCACGCTCTGCCTGAGGTTTGCGAAGATATACTACCGACAAATCCTCCGGATTAACAGGCGTTTTTTCAAGTGCGGCGTAAGCTACGCTTGCCGCTCTCTGCAAACAATGCTGGGGAGGTGCAAAAAGTGCATTTTCTCCGATAAGTGACACTATTTTATCCCTGTGCACCTTTACTCCGTCGCCAACGAAAATAACTTTTTCCGAAATTTCTTCGCAAAGCTCTTCTACCGACAGTGCACGTGGCTCCGTAACGGTAACAAGCTTTCCGCCTTCGTATTTATAAAGAGCGTTATATACCTGACCTCTCCTTGCATCCATAATCGGTGCAATAAGAAAGTCCGTGTAAGCAATATTATGTGCAAGTGCCTCAAGAGTAGATATACCGCAGACTTTTTTGTCAAGACCGTAACCGAGTCCCTTGATTGTGCCAATTCCTATACGAAGCCCCGTAAATGAACCGGGTCCCTCGCTACAGGCGAAAAGGTCAATGTCGTTAATTGTAAGCCCCGATTTCTTAAGCACTTCGTCAATCATGGGCATAACCGTTTCGGAGTGGGTGAGAGCTGTGGTATAACTAATTTCCCCTTTTATCTCTCCATCCTTAAGCACGGCAACGGTTGCCGTAAGTGCGGAAGAATCAACTGCAAGTATATTCATCTGTCAGTCACCTCAATAATTCTTTCGTCGCCACCGTTTTCTGTACGGCTTATTTTTATAATTATTTTATCCCCGGGAATATCTTCCATAAATGCATCGGGCCATTCAATAAGGGAAATGCCGTTTTCAATCTGCTCCTCAAAGCCTATATCGATAAGCTCGTCATAATCCGACAGACGGTAAAGGTCATAGTGGTTTATTTCTACTGTGCCGCTGTAACGATGCATTATTATAAAGGTAGGGGAACTTACTCCCTTATCAATACCGAAATAACGTGCAAATCCTCTTGTGAATGCAGTTTTTCCTGCCCCAAGGTCCCCCGTGAGACAGATAATACAAGGACTTGTTACCGTCTTTGCAAAATCAAAGGCAAAATTTTCAGTTTCTTCCGGTGAATGTGATATGTATTTCAAAATAAATCGCCTCGTTGATAATCGTAATCGAAAATACTACATATAGTATATAATACCATATGAAAAATAAAATTTCAATAGCTTTATTAAAAAATAATCGGGCATATTTCTATTATATATAAAAAGGAAGGAATTCGAAATGTGTGGGAATTTTTGAGGGAATTGGATTGTTTCTGCGAAAAATGTGTGATTTTTTGTGAAAATGTGTGATTTTCTATTGACAAGAGCCCTTCTTTTATAGTATTCTATAGGTAGTTGAAATGGAGGGGTATGTTATGACATACGAAACTATGGAAAAAATAAAAATAACTCCTCGCGTACAGTTGTTGCGCGATAATCTTTTTGAAAGCACTCCGCAGATCGAAAGCGACCGTGCGAGACTTCTTACAGAAAGCTACAAAATGACTGAAAATCTTCCTGTTATCAAGAGAAGAAGCCATGCTTTCCGTCATATTCTTGAAAATATTCCGATTACTATCCGTGAGGCGGAGCTTGTTGTCGGCAGTACTACAAAGAAGTCAAGAAGCTGTCAGACTTTCCCCGAGTATTCTTTTGAATGGCTTGAGGAGGAACTTGACACTATCGCTACAAGAAGTGCCGATCCTTTCTACATCAGCGAAGAAGATAAGAAAATTCTTATCGAAGCACATAAGTATTGGAAGGGTAAGACTAACAGCGACCTTGCTACAAGCTTTATGGCTCCCGAAACACTTAAGGCTATTGAGCATAACGTGTTCACAACAGGTAACTACTTCTATAATGGTGTAGGTCATCTTTCAGTTCAGTATGACAAGGTACTTGCTATCGGCTACAACGGAATCATCGCAGAGGCGAAGGCTGTTCTTGCAAAGGCTGATAAGACTTGCAGAAAGTTCCCCCATAAGAACGCGTTCCTTGAAGCAGTTATTGAAAGCTGTGAAGCAGCTATTACTTATGCAAACCGTTATGCAGCGCTTGCAGAGGAAATGGCAGCAAAAGAAAGCGGTCAGAGAAAGGAAGAACTCCTTAAGATTGCCGCAAACTGCCGTAAGGTTCCTGCAAACGGTGCAACAAACTTCTATGAAGCTTGTCAGTCATTCTGGTTTGTACAGATGCTTATTCAGACAGAGGGTAGCGGTCACAGTATCTCTCCCGGACGTTTTGACCAGTATATGTATCCTTATTTCAAGAAGGATTATGAAGCAGGTAAGATTACTCTTGATGAAGCACAGGAGCTTATCGACTGTGTATGGATTAAGCTTAACGATATGAGTAAGGTAAGAGATGCTTTAAGTGCTGCAGGCTTTGCAGGCTACAGCATGTTCCAGAACCTTATCGTTGGCGGTCAGACACGTGACGGTATTGATGCAACAAATGAACTTTCATTTATGTGTCTTAATGCTACACTTCACACAATGCTTCCCCAGCCTTCTCTTTCAATCAGAGTATGGAACGGTTCACCTAACGACCTTCTTATTATGGCTGCAAACGTTACACGTACAGGTGTAGGTCTTCCTGCGTATTACAATGACGAAGTTATTATCCCTGCACTTCTCAGCAGAGGTGTAGAGGTAAGAGATGCGAGAAACTATTGTATCATCGGCTGTGTTGAGCCTCAGTCTCCCGGTAATACAGACGGCTGGCACGATGCGGCATTCTTCAATATGCTCCGTCCTCTCGAACTTGTTTTCTCAAACGGTAAGAGTAAGGGTGAGCAGATCAGTATCAAGACAGGTGAGGTTGAAACTCTCGATACTTACGAAAAATTCTTCGAAGCTTACAAGGCCCAGACAGAATATATGATAGAGCTTATGGTTAACTCTGACAACTCTATCGATAAGGCACACGCTTTAAGAACTCCGCTTCCTTATCTTTCAGCAATGGTTGATGACTGTATCAAGAGATGCACAAGTGTTCAGGAGGGCGGTGCGAAGTACAACTTCACAGGTCCTCAGGGCTTCGGTGTAGCTAATATGGCAGATGCTCTTTATGCTATGAAAAAGCTCGTATACGATGAAAAGAAATATACTCTTAAGGAAGTTAAGGCTGCTCTTGAAGCTAACTTCAGCGGTGACGCTCCCGCAATTAATGCAGAAGAGGCAACAATCAAGATTGCAACAGAGCTTAAGAATAACAACGTAGAGCTTAATGAAGAAATCATTAAGGAAATCTACAAGAGTGTTAAGGAATCAAACCTTGGCGGCGATGCAAGATATGCACAGCTTCTTGAGGATATCAATGCGCTTCCCAAGTTTGGTAACGACAATGACGAAGTAGACGAATTCGCAAGAGAAGCTTCTTACGTTTATACACGTCCCTTTGATAAATACACTAACCCCCGTGAAGGTAAGTATCAGGCAGGTCTTTATCCCGTATCTGCAAACGTACCGCTCGGTGCGCAGACAGGTGCAACACCTGACGGCAGACTTGCTTATACACCTATCGCAGACGGTGTATCTCCCGGTGCAGGCCGTGACGTAACAGGTCCTACCGCAGCGGCTAACTCCGTATCAAAGATTGACCACGGTATCGCATCAAACGGTACACTTTACAATATGAAGTTCCACCCCTCTGCACTTAAGGGTGACGAAGGTCTTCAGAACTTTGTATCGCTTGTAAGAGGTTACTTTGACAGAAAGGGTATGCACGTTCAGTTCAACGTAGTAAGCCGTGAAACTCTTGAGGATGCACAGAAGCATCCGGAAAACTACAAGAACCTTGTAGTACGAGTTGCAGGTTACAGTGCACTCTTCACAACTCTTTCACGTTCTCTTCAGGACGATATTATTAACAGAACAGAGCAGATGAGGTTTTGATGCGAAGCGATAAAATGCACAGAACGCATCAAGCAAAAGCGAAAAAAGAGTTGCTGTTGCAGAAAAGCAGAGATAGAGGAAACATCGGTGAAAATTTGCCGGAAGCAAATTTTAGTGATTGAATCGCTTGATGCAACAGATAAACTTCACCTCTCGCAGTATCTTTATACAGCTTCGGGATTCAGTTTGTCTGTTCTGCACTATTTTCTCGCATCGCTAATTGCTAAAAGTTTAAAGGAATGAAAAATATG
The DNA here is from genome assembly GCA_045651805.1 of Clostridia bacterium. Classification (GTDB taxonomy): domain Bacteria; phylum Bacillota; class Clostridia; order UMGS1883; family UMGS1883; genus UMGS1883. Next base: position 3,967 of record JAZRTB010000090.1, on the reverse strand, counting down.
GAAATTTCTAAAGTTAAAGGAAGAATTTTCGATATTCAGAAATATTCCGTTCACGATGGTCCGGGAATCCGTACAATCGTTTTCCTTAAAGGATGTGCCCTTCGGTGTAAGTGGTGTTGCAATCCTGAATCACAGAGCTTCGATATTCAGAATATGAATACTCCTAACGGTTCAAAGCTTATCGGCCGTGATGTTACGGCAGGTGAGATTATTGAAGAAGTGAAAAAGGATTACGCCTTCTTCAGACGAAGCGGCGGCGGTCTTACCCTTTCGGGTGGTGAGATGCTCCTTCAGCCCGACTTCGCACTTGCACTTTTACAGCTTGCGAAGAAAAGCGGAATAACAACAGCCGTTGAATCAACCGGCTATGCAAGTTTTGAAACAATCGAAAAACTGCTTCCCTATATAGACACATATCTTCTTGATATAAAGCATTTTGACTCTGACAAGCATAAGGCGGCTACCGGTAAGGATAACGTACTTATTCTTGAAAATGCAGTTAAAATTGCTCAACTTGCAAAAAAATGTATTGTACGCGTTCCCACTATTCCCGGCGTGAATGATTCTCCCGAGGATATAAGAGCTATTGCACGTTTCGCCGCGCAGCAGATGAGAGTGGAAGAAATCAATCTTCTTCCTTATCACAGATTGGGAATGGACAAATACGAAGGTCTCGGAAGACCTTATCCCATGGGCGACATTCTTCCTCCTTCTGAAGAACATATGGAAATGCTCAAAGGTATTTGTGAGGAAGAGGGCTTGAAAGCCAAGATTGGTGGATAATAAATCCGCTGAAAGGAATAATATAAATGAACGAATTTAATTTTGACATCAAAGACAAAATGAGAATAATTCAGGAACTTGTTCCCGGTAAACAGATTACACTTGCGCATATCATTGCAAACCCGGACAAGATCCTTTACCGCAAGCTTGGTCTTGACCCTGCTATTGATTACAAGAGAGCTGCAATCGGCATTATCACAATGTCTCCCAGCGAAACTGCAATCATTGCGGCAGATATTGCAATCAAGGCATCTGGCAGTGAAGTTGGTTTTGTGGACCGATTCAGCGGTACACTTATTGTTACCGGCACAGTTTCCGAGGTTACAACGTCGGTGGAGGCGGTTTGTGAATATGCAGAGAAAACCCTCGGCTTCTCTGTTTGTCCTATAACAAAAACGTGATGAAAAAGCTCATACTTGTCGGTCGCAGTGAAGCAGGGAAGACCACTCTCAAGCAGGCATTGCGCGGTAAAAAAATTGAATATGAAAAAACCCAGTATGTGGATTTCGGTGAAGTCATAATTGACACTCCGGGGGAATATGCGGAAAATCCCGAACTTGGAAGAGCACTTGCGCTTTACTCTTACGAAGCTGACGTTGTGGGAATTTTGGTGAGTGCCACAGAACAGTATTGTCTGTTCCCTCCGGCGGTTGCTCCCATAGCGAACCGCGAAGTCATAGGTATTGTGACTAAGGCCGATCATCCGGATGCGAGGGTTGAACTTGCGAAAATGTGGCTTTCGTTGGCAGGATGTGAGAAAATATTCGTAACTTCATCGTATAACCACGAGGGAGTGGACGAAATTTTAGCGTATCTGGCACAATAATTATAAAAAACCACAAAAAACCACAGAAAAACACAAATTAGGTATTGACAATATATAGTATGTGTTGTAAAATAAATTTATAAGGATAGAATTAAATTTTTCTTTGAAAGGATGAATAGTAAATGGTAAACGAGTACGAAATCAAAAAACAAATTTGCGAAATCGGAAAGAGAATCTATGACAGAGGTATGGTTGCTGCAAACGACGGTAACATTTCTGTTAAGATTTCCGATAATGAATTCCTTTGCACACCCACAGGTGTAAGTAAGGGTTTCATGACACCCGACTATATCTGTCGTGTAGACAAGGAAGGTAAAGTTCTTGAAGCTAACGGTAACTTCAAGCCTTCAAGTGAAATCAAGATGCATATGCGTGTATATGCACAGCGTCCTGATGTAAAGAGTGTTGTTCATGCACATCCCATCTATGCAACAAGCTTTGCTATCGCAGGCATTCCGCTTACACAGCCCATTATGCCTGAGGCAGTTATCGCTCTTGGTTGTGTTCCGATTGCTGAATACGGCACACCTTCAACAAACGAAATCCCCGATGCAGTAGAAAAGTATCTTCCTTACTTTGATGCAGTTCTTCTTGCAAACCACGGTGCTCTTGCATACAGCGATTCACTTCTCGCTGCATACCACAAGATGGAATCTCTTGAATTCTATGCACAGCTTCTCTTCAATGCAAGACAGCTTGGTGGCCCTAAGGAACTTAATGACGAGCAGGTTAAGCAGCTTTATGAAATCCGTCGTCAGTTCGGTCTCACAGGTAAGCATCCTGCAAACATCTGTGTAAACAACCGTGACGGTAAGGTTAGCTGCCACAACTGTGGTTCTTGCGCAATCGCAACAAACGGTGCATTGAGCGCTTCTGATTCAGAACTTGTTTCTGAAATCACAAAGAAGGTTCTTGCTGCAATGAATAAATAATTTTTGCTAAAATAAATTCTTATGAAAGGAAAATCGGAAATGGACATCAATTCAGATAAGATTCAACAGATAGTACAGCAGGTTCTGAGTGAGATGAGCGGTGCTGCTCCCAAAGCAGCAGCACCCAAAGCAGGCGGTCCTATTCCCAAGACATCACGTGCGGCAATGCTTACAAAGCTTGAGCACTATGATATCAAGGAATTCCCCATTCCCGAGCTTGGCGATGATGATATCCTCGTTAAGGTTGAGGGTTGTGGCGTTTGCGGTACAGATGCTCACGAGTTCAAGCGCGATCCCTTCGGTCTTATTCCCGTAGTTCTCGGTCACGAGGGTACAGGCGAAATCGTAAAGATGGGTAAGAACGTTAAGAAGGACAGCGCAGGTAAGGACCTCAATATTGGAGATAAGGTTGTTACTTGTATGATTTTCAAGGATAATCCTGACATCACAATGTATGACCTTAACAAGCAGAACGTAGGAGGCGCAGACGTTTACGGACTTATTCCCGACGATGAAATTCATCTTAACGGATGGTTCGCTGATTACATGGTAATCCGTAAGGGTTCATCAGTATTCAATGTAAGCGATCTTGACCTTGACTCAAGAATACTTATTGAGCCTTGCGCAGTACTTATTCACGCAGTAGAGCGTGCAAAGACAACAGGTATTCTTCGTTTCAACAGCCGTGTGGCAGTACAGGGCTGCGGACCTATCGGTCTTATTTGTATCGCAATTCTCCGTACAATGGGTATTGAAAACATTACTGCTATTGACGGCGAAGAAAAGCGTCTTGCATTCGCAAAGGAAATGGGTGCAACCGCTACAGTAAACTTCAAGGAATACAAGGGTATTGAAGCTCTTACAGATGCTGTAAATGCTTCATTCGGCGGATATCTCGCTGACTTTGCATTCCAGTGTACAGGTTCACCTGTTGCACACGCAAACATCTACAAGTTCATCAGAAGCGGCGGTGGCCTTTGCGAACTTGGTTTCTTCATCAACGGTGGCGATGCTACAATCAATCCCCACTTTGATATCTGTTCAAAAGAAATCACAACAGTTGGCTCATGGGTTTATACACTCCGTGACTATGCAACAACATTTGATTTCCTCAAGAGAGCGAAGGGCATCGGTCTTCCCATGTCAAAGCTTATAACACATCGTTATAAACTCGAAGAAATCAACGAAGCTCACATCACAAACCTTAAGATGGAAGGTTTGAAGGTAGCTATCATCAACGAATAATAATTTTAATTTATATAATTTTTAGGAGGTAACTAATTATGGCACAGGAAGCATTAGGTATGATCGAAACAAGAGGTCTCGTTGCAGCAGTTGAGGCAGCAGACGCAATGGTAAAGGCAGCAGAGGTAACACTTATCGGTACAGAAAAGATCGGTAGCGGTCTTGTAAGTGTTATGGTTCG
>JAZRTB010000089.1:0-23018 GCA_045651805.1 Clostridia bacterium | reverse complement strand
CGGTTGTGAGGAGGATATTAGATGACTCTGTAATCTTTTCGTCTGTAAGTGAACTCATCGCAATAACTGCAAAGTCTGTTTCAGCAGTTACCTTAACTCCTGAAAGGTCAACTGTGCCGTTCTTTGCAAGGAAGCCGTATGCACATTTTGTAAGGTCTGTGTCAATATAGCCGTAATTCTTTTCACGGCTGATGAAAAGCTCCCCTGTATCGGAAAGGATATTTCCGTCAACCTGTACGGGTTTTTCTTCTGCGAATTTTTCAAAACCGTAATCGCAGTATATGCCGTGCTTTTCAATGTCTTTTGAAACATCAGCTTTGTTGAAAACAGTCTTTGAATGGTTGCAGATTGTCTTGAATTCGTTAGCCGCCTTTACGTCGCCACGTCTTGTCATAATAGCTGCGTGGTAGAAAAGACCGTATTTCGCAGGGTCGTTCCATGTGCTGAAAATACCCTGACGGTAGGGAGTACCACCGATTTTTTCGGAATAGATTTCTTTACCCAGCATATCCATTCTGTCAAGGCGTGCACTATATGAATATGTGTGGATTGCATAACCGCTCCATCCCTGAAGAAGTCCCATTGCCGCAGTATAAAGAACGCTGTCTGCACGGTATTCGTTAGGCCAGGGAACGTCCCACTCGGAAATATACACGGGCATATTTTCCATACTCATATATGCAACTTTGTCAAGGAATGACTCGTTTGAATGTGTGATGGATTTATTCTTACAGCACTTTCTGTATTCGCCCCAGTTCCAGTCATAGTAATAGGTATGGCTGTCGGTGAAATCTGTATTTCTCTGTGTTCTGACATTTGCAGGGTACATCGGCCAGTTTGTTCCTGTAATCGGGATTTTGATGCCGATTTCACGCATATAGGAAATCATATCTTCGTAATGTGTTTCGTGAAGATACATCTTGAATGCAAGAAGTGTTTCATCCTCTTTGCTTGTAAGGTCAATATCGTCGGGTGTTATGTCGTAACCGTTTTCCTTGAGCCACTTGTCAAAGAGCTTGAGCATTCTTGTCTGATAGGGCTCGGGGAAGGGCATCTTCCAGTAATGGGAGAAGCAGTCGCTTTCATTTGCAACTTCTGCAAGTACGAAAACGGGGTCGTCGCAGTAACGAAGTCCTGTGTAGGGGTTTTCGTGTGTCCAGAGGTCCTTGCAGAGTTTTTTCTGAAGCTCAATAATCTTGTCGTCAAAATAGTCAAGGGGTCTTGCCGCATCAACAAGTTCTGCCGCGTTTTCTACGCCTTCTTCTGCGCGGAATCTGCGGTATGTAAACATATCCATGTAGCAGTAGATACCCTCTTTTTTAAGACAATGAATAAGGTAGTCAAGTCTGTCCATACTCTGGGGGTCAAGTGTGCCGCCGGGCATTCTCTTACCCTTTGTGAAAGCAAAGATGTTGGGTGTGTGCCACTCTGAATCAAGCTGATGGAATCTTACAAGGTTAAGACCTGTTTTAGCAAGCCTTTTTGCAAGCTTTTCAGCATAATCGTGCTCGGGAAAACATCCCCAGCCATTGAAATTAGTTCCCCAGAACTTCACCTTTGTGCCGTCCTCGAAAACAAAATCCCTGCCATCTACCTTGAGGAAACCGTGCTTACCTGCAGGCTTTTCATCCTCAAACATAAATGAAATGTCGATGGGCATATCATCGTGAAAAAACGGATATGGAATAAATTCTGTCATAAAAAATCGCTCCTTTATAATGATTGTTATCTTTATTTAGAAAGATGCTTTGGAAGAACTGGAGAAAATAGTGCAGAATTGACAAACTGAACCGAAGGGACACCCGAAGCTGTATGTGGATACAGCGAGCGGTGAAGTTTGTCGATAGCAAAAGGAAACAATCAAAATTTGCAAAGCAAATTTTTACGCTGAACGAGGAGAGGCATAATGTTAACTTTCTTACTTTAGTTGTATAACATAAACCTATCGTGCCTTTTGCGGTCGGTGCTGTTTTATTCAGTTCTTAATAATATTATACTTGTATTATAGCACACTTTCAGTTATAATCTAGTTAAAACAATGCAAAAAACCAATGAAAAACAGCACTTTTTTGGAGGAACGCAATGAAAGCTTCGTTTGAAAACAATGATGTACTGCTTTGTGCGGAAAGCGGAAAGGGGATGCCCGGCTATCCGATGCAGTTTCACACCCACGCAGAAATCATATATGTGATGTCAGGGCAGGTAGGTATGACGGTTGACGGTGTAAAGCGTACTCTTACGGAAGGGCAGTTAAGCATCTGCTTTCCTTATTCCATGCACGAATATGAAAAAAGTGAGGATGCGAAAATTCTGCTTGTCCTTTTTTCGGCAGGTGCAACAGGGATTTTTGAGCAGGATTTACTTACAAAAAAACCCGTAGTTCCTTATATTGATGATGCAACGGGACTTCACGATGTGCTTTGTAAAATTGTGGAGTTTAAGGAAAAGGGCGGCAATTCCGAAAAAATCGCAATGGCATATCTTGCCGCAGCAGCAGGGGAAATTCTGTCGGAGCTTTCTCTTTACGATATTGAAAGCACCGACACGGGTACAATTCAGAAAATCCTTATATACTGCTCCGAAAATTTCCGTGAAAGTGATATGTGCCTTGAAAAGGTAGCGGAAAATCTCTACATAAGCAAAAGCTACATTTCAAAGATTTTTGCAAAAAAGCTTAAATGCAATTTCCGTGAATATATAAATTCCCTTCGGGTTAACGAGGCAAGATCGCAGCTTGAAGGAACAGATTTTAAGATAATTGATATTATGGAAAACTGCGGCTTTAAAAATCAGAGCAGTTTTAACCGTGTGTTTTCCGAAGAATGTAAAATGACACCAAGGGAATACAGAAAGGTAAAGAAAAAGATGTGAAAATCTTTTTCTTTACCTTTTACATTTTTGCTGAAAAGATTGGATTTTGTCCTGCATATTGGATTTTGTCTCTTGACTTGACATAGTGCGGATGGTAAACTTAAATCATAAAAACTTGGAAGGAGTTATTTATTATGGATAAAAAATGGGGTATCTTGGTTCACCTTGGTATGAATATGTGGGGTGACCTCAAAGCGCAGAAAGAATTGCACTTTAATATGGATGTGTGGAACGAATATGTTGAACACTGCGCAGATAACGGCATCAACTTTATTGTTCTGGACATCGGTGAGGGTGTACAGTGGGAAAGCCACCCCGAACTTTCAATCAAGGGTGCATGGAGTAAGGAGCTTGTTAAGAGTGAAGTTCTCCGCCTTCGTGAAAAGGGTATCGAGCTTGTTCCCAAGCTTAACTTCTCTGCAACTCACGATGCTTGGCTTGGAATTTACGAAAGAATGATTTCAACACCTGAATATTATAAGGTAACAAAGGAACTTATTGAGGAAATTTACGAAATGTTCCTCCATCCTTCCGTTATCCATATCGGTATGGACGAAGAAAACTGGAAGCATGCGAAGGATGAGGGTAGTTCTATGGTTGTTATCCGTAACAGTGCCCTTCAGGTTCACGATATAAACTACTTCATCAAATGCGTTGAAGACCTCGGTGCAAAATGTCATATGTGGCACGACCCTTACTGCAATTGCAAGGAAGAGGATACTGCAAACATCAAAGGAACAGTTATGCCTTATGTATGGATGTACTACACATATCTTAAAGAGAACTGGACTCTTATTTCAGAGCAGGATGAGCACGTTCGTAACTGGTATGCGACAGAATTCGTTCGTCGTTACGGTTACTCTGTTGAATATATTGAGGAATCGCCCGCGGTAATCAAAGCGACAGAGCTTCTTGATAGATTCTTCGCAGAAAAGCGCCACTTCTATCTTGCAACAAGTAATCTTTATATCAAGACTTGTGAGCGTGACAACCTTGAGCACGTAAGAAGAAATAATCCCGACCTTTCACTCCTTGACGGTATGATCGGTACTCCCTGGAATCAGCTTGTTCCTTCTACTAAGGAGCTTTTCTGGGAAGCGGCAGAGCTTGTGGGTAAGGCAAGAAAGCAGGCAGAAGAAATTATGGGAAAATGTTAAAAATGCCCAGAACGTAAAACAAATAAAGGAAACTGCTTTAGCGGTTTCCTTTTTTGATTAGTTTTTGTCCACTCCGATTAGTTTTTGTCACTTGATTTTTCTGAAGACGTATTGTATAATTAATTCAAGATATAAATTAATTGCGTTAGAGGTGCTTTAATTATGGATAAAAAATGGGGACTTTTGGTTCATTTGGGCGGAGAATTGAATAAAAAGATGCTCCGCGAAACGGTGTTCGATATGGATATGTGGAATGAATATGTCGATCATTGCGAAAAATGCGGTGTCAATTTTATTGTTCTGGAAGTCGGCGGAAGCGTCGAATGGGAAAGCCATCCCGAGCTTGTTGTTCCGGGTGCGTGGAGCAAGGATTTCGTAAAGAGTGAGATTTTAAGACTTCGTGAAAAGGGTATCGAGGTTGTTCCTCATATCAATTTCTCAACAACGCACGCTATGTGGCTTGGCGACGTGTATTCAAGAATGGTATCAACTCCCGAATATTATAAATTGACAAAGGACCTTATTGAAGAAGTTTATGAAATGTTCCTTCATCCTTCGGTTATTCATATCGGTATGGACGAGGAAAACTGGAAGCACGCTATTGAGGACGGCTTCCGCGATGTAATAATGTTCAGAAGCAGTGCCCTTCAGGTTAATGATCTGAATTATTTTACAGAATGTGTAGAATCTCTTGGTGCTGCTTGCCATATATGGCACGATCCTTTTAACAATGTTACGCCGGAAGATAAGGCAAGAATTAAGGATACAGTTATTCCCGAAATTTGGATGTACTACTCATACCTTAAGGAAAAGTGGACTCCCGTCAAAGAGCAGGACGACCACGTAAGAAACTGGTATGCCACAGAATTTGTTCGCCGTTACGGATATGAGGTTGAGTATATTGAAGAATCACCTGCCGTGCTTGCATCAATGAAATTGCTTGATGAATTCTTCGCACAGAAGCGTCACTTTATGATGGCAACAAGTAATCTCTACATAAAGAACTGCGAATGCGATGCGGTAGAATTCGTAAGAAGAAATAACCCCGACTTCTCACTCTTTGACGGTATGGTTGGTACAACCTGGAGCGAGTTTGTTCCCGAAAACCGTGAGATCTGGTGGGAAGAAGCGGAGCTTATTGGAAAAGCAAGAAAGATTGCAGAAGACATAATGGCGGGATGTTAAAATCGCCCGGAACGCAAAGGGCGGAAACGATTAGATGTTTAACCTTTAAATAAGGAATGTAACAATATTGTTTTCCTTGGTTGTGGTAGAAATTCGCCGAGCGAATTTCGGAATTTATGCCCTTTGCTACGCACAAACGTCACCTCTCGCTGTATCCACATACAGCTTCGGGTAACCCCTACGGGTTCCGTTTGTACGTTCCGAACGATTTTTCCTATCCCTTGGCGGGATGTTAAATAAAATTCGAAGTGCGAAATTAGAACTTATAAATAAGGAGTTGTAACTATGGAAAGAAAATGGGGTATTTTGACTCACCTCAGCTTTAATATTGCAGGTGACTTAAAAAGACAGGAAAAACTGATTTTTGACGAAGCGGTATGGAACAGAGTTGTTGATAAGTGCGAAGAACACGGACTTAACACAATCGTTCTTGATGTAAACGACGGCGTACAGTGGGAAAGCCATCCCGAAATTTCCCTCCCCGGTGCGTGGAGCAAGGAAAAAGTAAGAAGCGAGGTTTTAAGACTTCGTGAAAAAGGAATTGAAATCATTCCCAAGCTTAATTTCTCCACAACTCACGATGTATGGATGGGCGAATACGGCAGAATGGTTTCCACATCAATCTACTACAAGGTGTGCCGTGACCTTATTTTGGAAGTTTATGATATGTTCCTTCAGCCTGAATATATCCACATAGGTATGGATGAAGAAAACTGGAAGCACGTTACGGATAAGGGTTATGAAATCGTAACTGTAAGAAGAGATGCCCTTCTTGTAAAGGACATTAACTACCTTGCAGACTGTGTAAAGGAAACCGGTGCAAAGTGTCATATGTGGCACGACCCCTTCAAGGACCTTGACGAAGAATACAGCAAGGATATTAATGATGACATACTTCCTTATGTATGGATGTACTACTCATATCTTAAAGAAAACTGGAATCGTATTTCCGAGCAGGAAGATGAAGTAAGAATCTGGTATGAAACACAGTTTGTAAAGCGTTACGGCTACACAATCGAATTTGTTGAGGAATCACCCTCGGTTCTTATGGCAATCGAACTTCTTGAAGAATTCATTAAAAAGGGCAAGAAGTTCCTTCTGACAACATCAAATCTTTACATTAAAACTTGCGAAAAAGATGCCCTTGAATTTATCAGAAGAAACGATCCTGAATTCAAGTGCTTCGACGGTATGATTACAGCCCCCTGGGGAAGAGTGGTTGCCGACAGAAAGGATTTTCTCTGTGAAGCAATTGAACTTGTCGGTAAAGCAAAAGAAACATACGAAGAGCTTGTAAAATAATCGGAGGAACAGAAAATTCACCACTTTGGGGACAGTCCCCAAAGTGGTGAACAAAAATATATCGCAAACGAATAAAAGTGTATTGCTCAAAAGTCACAACAGTGATATATTAAATTATGGATGTTTAAAAAAGGTAAGGTGATAATTATGCCAAAAATGTTAACGTTACTGGTTCATCTCGGTAAGAATATGTGGGGAACATACCATGATGAACTTTTGTTTGACGAATCGGTATGGGACAAAATAATCGATAAATGTGCCGAGTACAATTTTACACATATTGTTCTTGATATTGGTGAGGGTATTCGTTATAACTCTCATCCTGAATTTGCGGCTAAAGGCGCGTGGACGCCTGATAGAGTGAAAAGTGAGGTTGCACGCCTTAAAGAAAAGGGTATAACTCTCATTCCCAAACTCAATTTCTCCGCAGGTCACGACCTCTGGCTTAAAGAGTACGGCAGAGAAAAGATGTCAACCCCCGAATATTACGAAGTTTGTAAGGATTTGATTGTTGAAACTGCAGAAATGTTTGATTATCCCAAATATTTCCATCTTGGCTTGGATGAGGAATTTGACGATATCAGAACTCCTGAAAACTTTTACCGTGAAAAAGAGCAGAAGCTTAAAGATTACCGCTATCTTTGCGACTGGGTTAGGGCGAGAGGAATGCAGCCTCTTATCTGGCAGGGACCGTTTTACGACTATCCCGATGCGGCAGATTATCTCGGAAATTACCTTACAATCTGCCCCGATATGTACTATGCTTACGACAAAAAAGACTGGCATAAGCTTTCAGAGCAGAGCGATTGGGTAAAAGGCTACTACGAGAATGACTTTGAAAACAGAGCTTCCTATGCTGAATATGTAGCAAAATACGGTGATAAGCCCATTGAGTACATTGAACAGGACCCTGCAGTTCCTAAAACTATTGCTAAAAGTGAAGAATATATCAAAAACGGCTATCAGATACTTGTAACTTCAAGCAATATTTTCAGTAAAATCAATGACAGGGCAGGGGTTGAATATTATTTTAACCGTACCGACCTTCGTCACGGTGTTGCAGGCTTTATAGGTTGCCCTTGGCACGCTACTACCAAGGCTTACGAAAAAGATATTCTTGAAGAAATCGAGCTTCTCGGTAGTGCTTACAAGGAATTCTACGTTGACAGAGCAGATGAAATTCCGAAAGTTACCCGTGAAGATATAAAGAATGCGGTTAAAGCGCTTGGAATAAAGGAAGATGACACAGTTCTTGTACATTCATCCTATAAAAGTGTCGGCCCCATTGAAAACGGTGCACAGGACATTATTGACGGCTTCTTTGATGTTATTGACAAAGAAAAAGGAAACCTTGTTTTCCCGACGTTTACACAGAAGGACTTTATAAACGCCTACAAGACATGGCATATTGATAAACCGTCAGATACAGGTTATCTTACAAACTATTTCCGTCTGCTTCCTGATGCAGTCAGAAGTGATCAGGCAACACATTCCGTTGCAGTTATCGGTAAAGACAAATATCGTCTTACCAAACTGCACGGACATACTGCAAAACGTCACGGTGAACTTGGTGACACTCCGTTTTCAGCAGATTCGCCCTGGGAGAAGATGTACTGGTCAAATTCGAAAGTTGTACTTTTTGGTGTGCTTTTCCGCTCAATTACATTCCGCCATTATGCAGAGTATTGCTTTATAGAGGACTGTCTGCGTTCAATAGAAGAGCATCCCGATTATCAGCAAATGAAGGACGAACTTATGGGCTTCGGAACGCCTGGTGTATGGCCTCACGTACAGAGTATGTATATTTATGATAAATTAAAAAAACAAGGGCTTGTAACGCGCGCAACCTGCGGAGACGGAACACTTCTTTGCGTGGGTGTAAGGGATTATGTTGACTGTGTTAACGATTGCCTTATAAATCATGAAAAAGGCGTTCTTGGAATGCATGGCGACAAGTTCTGGAACTGGCTTGAACGCGTTGAAAAAATGCGCGATGAATTAAAGTGAAAAAAAGAACTCAAACAATTGTTTGAGTTCTTTTTTCGTATATAAAATTCTTTAGCTTTTCTCACTTTTAACAAGTGCCTTGAAGTCAGAGGGGGATATTCCGACAATCTGCTTGAAAACCCTTGTAAAAGTCCTGTAGCTACCGAAACCAATCTCTTTACATATTTCTTCAAAGCTTAAGTTTGTTTGTGTCAGAAATCTTTTTGCTTCACGGATTCTTGCGGTATTTATGTAACCTGATAAATTCATATGAGTATCATTTTTGAACATCTTTGACAGATAATTCGGATGCATTGAAAACCTGTTTGCAACTGTGGTTACGCAAAGTGTGGAATCTTCATAATGTGTATCAATGTAGTCTTTTACTGTGGAAATAACTGCATCATCAGTAGTTATTGAAAGCATTTTTATTTCGTCACAACAATAACGGAAAAGATTAATCGTTACCTTGGTCATTATAGAAACATCGGTGCAGTTCATCAAAAGGCGTATTGTTGAAATATCATCTATATCAAGGTTGAAACCATCGGGACTTCCTGTTTTACAGGTCTTAAAGACTGTGCTTACAATATCAAGGAACATACACCTTGCCGATTCAAGTGAAACGATGAAATTACCATCAACATTTGCGGAAATAATATCCTTAACTTCTTTGATAAGCATATCGGGATTTCCTGATTTAAGAAGCTGGATAATAAGAAGTTCCTTTTCAATAGGATAGTAATAGCTTGTCCTTAAAGGCTCTTTCGTATCCATATAGTAAAATAGCCCGTTTGTATGGTTTTTCTGTTTGCTTACAAGCAAATCTCTTGCTTCACGATATGCTTTCGGAAGTGTTTCCGGGACAATATGTGAATTTGATGATGTGCAAATAAGATTCAATCCGAAATGATTGAAAATTTTAGAAGCATCCTGCATTACATATTCAAGGAGTATCTGCATTTTAACAACATCGTCATTGTTTCTGTTAAAGAAAATATAGCAAAGGTCACTATCTATATGGGTGCTCGTTGTAAGAAGATTGTATTTCTGTGAAATTTCAATAATGATTGATGTAAGAAGCTCCATTCCTGTTTCCATTTTTTCTTTTTGACAGTCTTTAGGGGAAGTAAGTTTAAAAAGAATCAGCAGGCATTTGCGGAATTTTGGGAAGTCAAGTGCTTTTGCAGTTTCCTTTGTGATTGCTGAATCTGATTCCATAAGAAAATCAGCAAGAAGATGTTGCTTCATTTTTACTTCAAGTTCCTGATATTTATCCATAAAGACATCTCCTTTCGTTAAAAGTTAGTTTCGGGGGAAATAAGTGTTTTGTATTCGCTTGGAGACATGTTGGTAACCTGGTTAAAAACCCTCATAAACGTTCTGTAGCTTCCGAATCCTGTTTCTTCGCATATACACTCAAGGGTGGCATCTGTTTGTGAAAGAAGTCTTTTCGCTTCATTAACTCTTACAGAATTTATGTAGGAATGAAGGTTCATTCCTGTTTCTTTTTTAAAATGCTTCGACAGATGATTCTGGTGAACATTGAAATATGTGGCAATGGATGCTACGTTGAGCGATGTATCGGAAATCCGTTGACTTATATATTTTACAACATCAGCACAGAGGATATCTGTGCTGTCTATATTACAAACCGTGATTTCGTCGCAGCAAGTACGGAAAAAGTCTTTGACTGCGTTTATCATAACTTGTATATCGGTGCAGTTAAAGATAAGTCTTATAATTGAATTATTATCCATTCCGTAGGTTTTAAGAACCGTTCCTACAAGATTCAGGAAAAAGCATTTTACAGTATCAAGAGGCATTAGCGTATTGTCGTCAAAATTAACGGAGAAAATGTCGTCAAGCTCCTCTGAAAGACATTCAAAATTACCGGATTTAAGGTAGTTTATAATATGTTGCTCCTTGTTGAGAGGATAGTAATATCCTGACTTGAAAGGAGTTTTATTGTCCATATAATAATGCATACCGGAAGGTTTTGTCATCTTTTTGTTCAAAAGAAGTTCAACCGCCTCGTGATAAGCTGTAGAGAGTGTTGATGTATCAATATGAGCGTTTGAGGATGTACAGATAATTTCATATCCCAGAGCAGAAAAAGTGCGGGAAACACTCTTAAGTCCGTATTCAAGAAGAATCTGCATTTTCCTTATTTCAGCACCTGTTTTTACGAAGAAGATATAGCAAAGTTTTTCTTGTATGATTGTTGATCTTACGATAAGTGAAAACTGCCTTACCGCTTCGTCAAGAATGTTTGCAAGTAGAGAATAGGCAACATCGGTGTCTTTTTTACTTGTTTCGTCTGTTGAAATAATTTCAAATAATGTGAGAATAAATTTCTTATTACTTGGAATACCTTTGCATGCAGAAACTTCGTTTGATTCAGAAGAATTGTATCCAAGAAGAACATCGATAAGCTGATAGTTCTTGAGTTCGTCAACAGTTTTTATCAAAGCTGCCTTTTGCATTCTTAAGTTGTGTTTTGAAGTTGGTATTTTGTAAATTTCTTTCATAAGCCTGCCTCAAAAATCAAATCTAAACAAATTATATTATATATTTTGCTTTAACAAAAATCAAGTTTTTTTATATGAAACTGCTAAAAAATGCAATTGTATAGATTTTGTAAAACATCAATTCGAAAGATGCAATTAGTCCTGTTCAATTAGTTTGTTGACTCTTCTAAAGAGTGTTGATTTGTGCTGTTATGATAAAACAGAGAAAAAACTAAAAATATTAGCAAAATTCTACCATTTTTTGTTGCTATTTTGTATTATATAAAGTATAATATACTTGGTATATTTTGAAGAAAAAGGAGTTGCCATTATGAAAATTGTAAAATACGAAGCTAATCTTGAAAATTACGGTGCAATGTCCCTTGACTGTGACCTTGTAAAAGGTACTGTTACAGAGAAAAAAACAGGCGATGCACTTTTTATAAATGTTGACTGTGAATGTCAGTTTGAGCCTTATGATTATACAAGAGTTTTTCAGCGCTACGGCTCTGTTGTGATTACTGCAGAAGTGGAAGGCGTTGAAAAAATTCTTGCACAGAGAATAAAATCACCTTTCTGGGCAGGTCCTGAATTTGCAGATGATTTTACTGCAATTCCCGACAGAACACAGGTGCTTTTACTTAAATGCAAGGATACCTGCAAATTTATATATGCACTTGCTGATGAAAACTTCCAGACTACATTCAGAAGTACAAGCGAAAAGGACAAGTTTGAAATTTCAATCAATAAGATTTCTCCCGATACAACAGTTGCAAAGGGAACTGCACTTATTATGACAGAGGATAAAGACCCTTACGAGGCAATCCGTAAAGGCTTTGAAGTTCTCGAAAAAGAAAAGCTTATCAGAACAAAGCTTAAAAAGCATAAAAAATTCCCCGAAACACTTAACTACCTCGGTTGGTGTACCTGGAACGCATTTTATCACGATGTTACTCACGATGGTATCATTGGTAAAATGGAGGAATTTAAGGCGAAGGGTATCCCCGTAAGATGGGTGCTTATTGACGACGGTTGGTCTGAATATAATGACGATATGACTCTCCGTACAATATATGAAGACAGAACAAAATTCCCCGGCGGACTTAAGGAGACTGTGAAAGTTCTTAAGGAAAAATACGGTGTGCTTTCCGTTGGTGCATGGCACTCTGCAACAGGCTACTGGAAGGGTACCGAGTTTAAGGATGAAACAACTCTTTCAACTCCGCAGGGTATAGAAGTTCCTGCAGGATACGAATTCTATTCAAAATGGCATACATATCTTAAGGAGCAGGGAATCGACTTTGTAAAGGTTGACTGTCAGGGTAACATATGGGAGTATATGCATAATAACCCCGGCTCGCTTGCCGCAACTATCAAGGCACAGCAGGGGCTTGATAAGGCTGCCCGTGAAAATTTTGAGTTTATGATTAACTGTATGGGTATGGTTAATATCAATATGCTTAACCGTGATGATTCGGTTATGTGCCGTAACAGCGACGACTTTTTCCCTCTTGAAAAGGAAAAACTTGAAAACCACGTTATGCAGAATTCATATAATGCTCTCTTTAACGACCATCTTTATTTCTGCGACTTTGATATGTGGTGGTCGGAACATTTCCAGGCGGCACAGAACGCAGTTCTCCGTGCAATCAGCGGTGGTCCTTTCTATTTAAGTGATAAGATTGACGGAAGCTCGGCAAAGGTTGTCCGTGACTTCGTTGATGAAAACGGCAGACTTAACCGTTATGACCACGCCGCAAAGCCTACACCCGACTGCGTATTCGGCATTGATAAGGTGCTTAAAATTTTCAATAACAGAGGGGAAGACGGTGCAGTTGCGACATTTACTTTTAAAGAAAACGGAAAATGCACAGTGTCTTCTGCTGATTTCGGTGGTGAGGGTACGTACCTTGTTAAAGAAAAGTTGAGCGGTGAAGAATTTACTCTTAATAAAGGCGAAACCTTTGAATGTGTAATGAATGACCACGAAGTTAAAATGTATGAGTTCAAAAAGGTGAAATAAATATGAATAAGGATTATGAAATCATAAAATTCGATATGGCGTCCCTTGGTATAAAAAAAGGCGATGACATTCTTCTTCATTCTTCATTCCGTTCTTTGGGAGAGGTTGAAGGTGGAATTAAAACTCTTATCGAGGCACTTCTTTCGGCAGTAGGTGATAGCGGTACAGTACTTTTTCCGGCACTTAGTTGGAAAAGTGTCAACGAAGCAAACGGATATGTTTTTGATGTAAAAAACACACCTTCCTGCGTTGGTGCAATTCCTGAGTTTTTCAGAACCTATGACGGAGTTATAAGAAGTATGAATCCGACACACTCCGTATGTGCTTTGGGTAAGAGAATGATTGAATATACCAAAGACCATATTCTTGACAATGGTCCTGTTGGTGAAAATTCACCATTTTTCAAGCTTTCGCAATTTGGAGGAAAGGTGATATTCCTCGGTTGTCGTACCCGTCCCAACACATCCATGCACGGCGTTGAAGAGCGATTCGGCGTAAGCTATCTAATGGGAGAAGGTACAAAAGAATTTACACTGATAGATTATGATGGTAATGCGATTAAAAAGAACTATCGTTATCATCATATCTGGCATAACGGTTATGACCAGAGATATGATAAACTCGAAGATGTAATGGAATTTACAAAGGGAACAGTTCACGGAGCTATGTGCAATATCGTTGATTCAGCTACAATGTGGAAAAATGCAACTGAAAAATTGAAAGAGGATGAATTCTACTTTGTAGAAGAAAGAACAGATGACGAGTGGTTGAACCGATAAATTAAGGAGTGAGAAACTTGGAAAATAACGGAAAACTGTTTTTTTATGATAATTCGTTCTTTCACCGTAATTTTGAAATTCCGATGGGACGAGTTTTTCAGGTTTCGGAGCTATCTGTTATCCGCGGCGGTGAAATTGTTAAGCATACACAGGTATGCGATGAAATGACATATGTTATTTCGGGTAGCGGAAAATTTTACTGTAACAATGAATGTAAAAATGTCGCTGCAGGACAAATTCATTTTATAAGAAGGGGAAACGATCACCGTATAGAGGTTTCGAACGATGAAAACCTTCGATATATTTGTATTGGTATTCAGTATGACGAAAACCTTGAAGCAGTTAAAACCTTGCATGATACTTTAGACGGTAGAAATGACGTTGTGTTGAAAGATACAGGAACGATCAAAGTTTTGAGTGAATTCCTGATTCGGGAATTTTATTCAAACGACGACAAAACCGAAGATATGATAAATTCCTACATTTATCAGATAACCGTCACTTTGGCAAGGATTATATCAGGAAACGTAATAACTTACGAAAACAGCAAAGGTGAAAAATCCGCATCTTATGCAATGTATCTTGTATTGCGATATCTTGACCGTGAATATCTGCAGATTAAAAATGTGAGTGAGATAGCAGAAAAGCTTTCTTACAGCGAGTATTATCTGTCACATTTGTTTAAAAAGAAAATGGGAATTACAATAAAAGAATATCTGGCAAATAAAAAGCTTACTTATGCAATGCAGCTTCTTAAAACGAGCGATATGTCCGTTGAAAAAATCAGCGATAGTCTTGGTTTTTCCTCTGCACATTCCTTCAGACGAATGTTTAAGCAATATACCGGATATTCACCAAGAGAATTTAAAGAAAAAAATAGTGAAAAAGATTAGAAATTGTCCTGTATGTTAGATTTTGTCACTTGATTAGTTGGTATTTTTAGTGTAAAATTAATAAGATAATGAATTTGGAGGAAAATTTATGAAAATTATTGATTGCCATTACCATAACCGTTATTGGTTTGACGGAGAAAAAACATATCTTGAAGTACAGAAGGAGTACCGTGACAGAAACGGACTTGATACAATTAACGTGCTTTGTGCCCCGGGTAATGAAAACGGTTCGCCCAACGGTGGTGTAGGACATAACTGTCTTGCGGCAATTCTTAAACTTGAAGACAGTAAGGTGTATGCACAGGCAGGTCTTCAGTATCCTTTCCCGGGGGAAGACGAAGCAAGTGAAGACTTCGATTTCAAAAAGCAGACAGAGAAACTTCGCGCTATGGGCTTTGACGGAATGAAAATGATGGAAAGTAAGCCCACTACATATAAGAAAATTAAGTACAGAATTGATTCTGACAAATATAAAGAGTTTTTTGCATATCTTGAAGAAACACAGTTTCCGCTTATCTGGCACGTTGCAGACCCCGAAAGCTGCTGGGATCCTGATAAAGTAAGCCAGAATGCAAAGGACCACGGCTGGTTCTACGGGGACGGAACATATCCCACTCGCGACCAGGTTTATAATGAAGTTTACACAATTCTTGACCGCCATCCAAAAATCAAGCTTATTCTCTGTCATTGCTTCTTTATTTCAGCTTATCCCCAGCAGATGATAGACCTTCTTGAAAAGTATGAGAATGTTTATATAGACCTTACTCCCGGACCTGAAATGTACCGTAACTTCTCAAATAACCGTGAAGTATGGATGGATATATTCAATAAATACTACAAGCGCTTTATGATTGGTACAGATGTTAATACAGGTTGTGACGATTATATCCGCGACAGACTTGTAAAGGATATGGTACGCTTCTTCACAACTGATGATGAATACACAGGCTTTGAATTTTATGGCGAGGAATACCGCTATAATCTTAAAGGCTTTAAGCTTGACGAGGAAAAGTGCGAATATATTTTAGGAAAATCAATGCTTGAAATGTTCGGACATGAACCTTATAAGATGGATACAAAGCTTTTCAAAGAATATGTTGAGGAAAATTCACACCGTATTCCCGATGAAAAAACAAGAAATGAAATTGTTAAGTATGCACAGAATTTGAAATAAATTTTAATTGAGGTTGTTATTATGAATTTTCAGCAGGCACTTGAAAAATACTATAGTGAAGTATATGAACTTTACAGAAGTATTGTTAATATCAGCAGTCAGTCTTACGATAAAGAGGGTGTTGACAAAGTAGGCGATACTATTGCTGACTTTATGTCAAAGCACAACTTTACCGTAAACAAACAGTTTAACGAGAAGTCAGGCAACGGAATTACTGCAAGTATGAATGATGGTAACGACGGACAGAAAATCGTTTTCCTTGCTCATATGGATACAGTTCATAAAAAAGGCACTTTTGAAGAACCTCTTTTCAAAGAGAAAGGGGATGACCTTTACGGCCCCGGTGTTCTTGATTGCAAGGGCGGAATTGCACTTGGCATCCTTATTATGATGGCACTTCGTGAAATTGGTTATGACGCACCCGTTAAATACATCTTTGCACCTGATGAAGAAATAAGTCTTTCACTTTCCGGTCAGAAGGGTATTGACTTCATCAATGAAAATGTAAAGGATGCAACTGCGGTATTTACCCTTGAAAGCGGTACAAAAGACCGAATTGTTACCGGCAGAAAAGGTGCGATGCGTTATGAAGTAACCGTAAAAGGTAAGGCTTCTCACGCAGGAAGTGCTTACGGAGATGGAATAAGTGCTATAAAAGAGGCTTGCACGAAAATTCTTGAAATTGAAAAAAACAGCGATACAGATGGAATTACATACAACTGTGGTATAATTAACGGTGGCAAAATTCCCAACAGCGTTCCGGATCTTTGTACATTTGTTCTTGATATCCGTTACAGAAACGAAAAGGAAGAAAACACCGCAAATGAAATAGTAAAGAATGTCGTTGAAACATCTTATTTTGCAGGTACAACATCTGAAATAAGACTTCTCAGCAGACGTCCCGCAATGGAGGAAACAAAGAAGAATCTTGCGCTTTTTGAAAAGGTAAAAAAGGTTTCCGAAAGACTTGGATTTGAAAAGTTTGAAAGTTTTCTTTCGGGTGGTGCTTCAGATGCGGCATTCCCGACAATTATGGGAATTCCCACTCTTTGCGGTATGGGTATTGTAGGACACAGTCAGCATACTTTAAGAGAAACGGCAAAGGCTTCGTCAATTCTTGAAAGAGGTCTTGTAATAGGAACTGTAATACTCGAAATGAAAGAGGGTAACTAATATGTTTACAAAAGAAAGAGCAAACGAAATAAAAAATCTTATATTTGATACTATCGGATATAAGTCAGATACAGAATTTGAAATAGCAGAATCAGACGGTGTTTTTGCAGAAAAGAAGGACGGCAAAATTACTGTCGGTGGCAAAACTATCCCTATACTTGCGAGAGCGTTCTTCCTTGCAGGTATGAAAGAAAAGAATGGGGAAGAAAGCTTTAAAATTGAAGAAAAGCCCCACTTTTCAAGAATAGGTGCTATGCTTGACGTATCAAGAAATGGCGTGCTTAAGGTAAAGTCAGTTAAAAAGTATATTGACTATATGGTTTCTGTCGGTATGAATGTCCTTCTTCTTTATATGGAAGACACCTATGAGGTTGAAGGCTATCCCTATATGGGTTATCTCCGCGGAAGATACAGCGTAGAAGAACTTAAGGAAATTGACGATTACGCTTATAACCTCGGGGTTGAGGTTGTTCCCTGTATGCAGACACTTGGGCATATGTCGCAGTTTATGCGCTGGGCAGGGGAGAAAGCAGGTGTTGACAAGTCAACATTTGACTGCCTTCTCGTAGATGATGAGAAGACGTATGACTTTCTTGATGCTTGTTTCAAAACTTTAAAGAAGGCACTTCGCTCTGACCAGATTAACATCGGTATGGACGAAGCACCGGGTATGAACAAAGGTAAGTTCTATGATATCCATGGCACAACAAAGTACTACGATGTTTTTATGAAGCATCTTAAACGAGTATGTGAGCTTTGCGATAAATACGGCTATAAGCCTGCAATGTGGTCTGATATGATTTGTCACTGCTATTCTCCCATTAAGAGATACCACGATGTACAGATTAAATTTGATGAAAAAATTAAAGAAGAACTTCCGAAAAATATCGCAATGGCTTACTGGAACTATGGCAAAGATACATACGACATTCTTCTTGGCGAACATAAACGCCTTGAAAGAGATGTACATTTCGCAGGCGGTTCACAGACTTGGTTTGGTTATCTTCCGTGGTATGCAGTAATGGCAGATAATGCACATAAAGGTCTTAAAGCGTGCTTAAATAATAACATTGATTTTGTTTATACAACCATTTGGAATGATGACGGATGTGAAACAAATCAGTTTATGGCACTTAATTCGCTTCCTTATTATTCGGAATACTGCTTCAAAGGTGAGGATTGTACAGAAAAAGATATTTTCGACGCTTGCGAATTCCTTACAGGTATCACCGAAGAAGATGCACAACTTATGTTTGACGTAAATCTTCGTATTAACGACGATACTCCCACATTTGATGATAAGACGGTATTCCTTCGTGATCTTTTCTATTCAGATGTTATTTATGATATGGGAAGCAGTAGCGAAAACTGTGCAATAGTTCTTCCCAGAATGAAAGAAAACGTTAAAAAGCTTGCCGCTTCACCTGAAAAATGTGGAGGACTTTACGAATATGCTTATTATGTGCAGGCGATTACAACTACTAAAGCAGAACTTCGTATTAACCTTCGTAATGAATATCAGAACGGCAACAAAGAGTATATCAGAACTGTTTGTGAAGAAACTCTTCCCGAGCTTATTCTCTGCTATGAAAAGCTTTACAGAATATTTAAAACTATGTGGCTCCGCGATTATAAGCCTTTCGGTCTTGAAACCATTTCAAACAGATTCGGCGGCATAGTACAAAGACTTACAGATATAAAAGAGCGTATGGCAGATTATCTTGACGGTGGTGAACCGTTATATGAACTTTCGGAAGATGTTCTTCCTACATTCGGCTTTGGTTTTGCGGCAGAATTCCGTACACCAAGTGCAATAAACTAACTTTTCAGGAGAAAATTTATGAGAAAACTTTTATCAATAACTATAATTCTGTGTGCGATTATTTCGGCGTTTGCATTAAACGTATTCGCAGAAGATACTGAACTTCAAAAAGCATATAAGTCCCTCAGCCGTGAGATAATGACGACAGAGGTATATTATGCTTTGACCGAAAATATCAATCTTGACTCTACCTATCTTTGTGAAAAAATGGGAGTAGAGGGTATCAGCATATCTTGGGAAAGTTCTGATGAAAATGTTATTGATACAAGCGGTAAAATAACAAGGGAAAAATATCAGAATAGGAACGCAACCCTTACGGCGAGTATAACAGACGGGAATGAAACTCTGACAAAGGAGTTTGAATTTACTGTTCTTGCACAAAGTGCAAATGTGCATTTTGCAGAAAATTTCTATTATCCTGAATTTGACGGAGATATTATTCCGAACGCATCATCTGATTGGTCTTTCACCAGAAGCCACGAATATACCGAAACGACAGGCGGTATGACAGCGGTTATTACTGAAAGAGGAGAAGAAACTACAAACTATGCCCTTAAAGGCTACAGAAAAGGTAATGACCAGTCTATCCACTACACAAGATGCAAGTTTCCTGCAACCACTCACGGCAAAGTGGCGTGGGAAACCGATATGTATATTGAAAGTGACGACTACAGCACTGATAAACTTCTTATTTTTGAATTTTATGGGAAATACGACAGCGGAGAAACTGCACAGCTTACAGATTTCCGATTAAGACTTGATTCTGAAAATTCAACTATTATTCTTGTATCATATTATAATGGTACTTCAACCAAAGGTGCTAATTGGGTGTGCAGAAACATTGTCAATAAGTGGAATAGGGTAAGACTTGAATTTGATACAAATGAGCAGGTTTATGATATTTACATAAATAATAAGAAAATCAATTCTACCCCTATACCTTTTTATGAAAAG
This sequence comes from Clostridia bacterium, assembly GCA_045651805.1. GTDB lineage: Bacteria > Bacillota > Clostridia > UMGS1883 > UMGS1883 > UMGS1883. Next base: position 3,189 of record JAZRTB010000089.1, on the reverse strand, counting down.
AATCGCACAGGATATAACCGTACAAAGTGCGACAGTATCACACGTCTTGATTTCGGACCTTTCAGACAGCATAAAGGTGCAGAATGCACAATAGACGACTTTGTAATGTATGACAACAATCGCGAAGCTTCCGATAATCCGCAGGTTTATACAGTAGCGGATGAAGTGGATTTTTCTCTTATTTCTGATGAAAAAGAAGATGAGATCACACAAAATCTTGACCTTTCATTAAGCAGTATTTCTGATGTTTTAGCATCAAATGATGTAAGCGTAACATGGGAAAGCAGTGACGAAGATGTGCTTTCTGTTAGCGGAAATATGGCAATTGTTAACAGAGGAATCGTAACAAAAGATGTTGTGCTTACAGCAAAACTCAAATATTCGGAATCAAATTATATTCTTCCGATAAAGTTTAATTTGAGTGTGCTTGCAGATGATGATTATATCAACGTAAACCGAGTGATTGACAATGTAAGGGAAGATTACTTTACTCTTGAACCAAGCGACCTTATTTCAAAAGACCTTAATCTTACTTCGGAAAATCTTGACCGTTTTGTAAGTACTGAAGGTGTAACAATCGAGTTTGTGTCAAGTGACGAAGCTGTAATTGATAATTACGGCAAGGTTACGCGTGGGGATGAACGTCAGGATGTTAAACTTACAATGACTGTTACCGATAATGTTTCGGGATATAGTCTGCAAAAAGAATTTAACTATACAGTTCTTGCAAAAGACGAATATGTCTATTATTCAACAAACTTCTCATACCCCGAAAACGAGGGTGATTATATAAAGGAAATTCCCAACTGGTCTTTTGATAAGATTGCCGAAAATTATTATATGACAACCCTTGAAAAGCTTGAAGACGGAAACTTTGTACAGTTTTCAAAACGTGATGTTGTAAATACTGCTGACCATATTAACTTCACAACTCTTAAACCGTCGGAAACCCTAAAAAACAAGGTAACTTATAGAGCGAAATTTAAATTTGAACATTCAAACGACAAAGGAAAATATATGTTCTATGTCAACGGCAAATATAAAGGCAGTACATCCCAGGTTCGTCTGATTGAAGTGAATTTTGACTACTCTGCAAAAAGAACATATTTCTCTTTCTATGAAGGGGATACATCTGTGGGTGGTTCATCACTGAAGCTTCCGCCTATGGGCGAATGGTTTGAACTCAGGGTAGAATTTGACGTTCTTAATCAAAGTTTTAATTTGTATGTTGATGATGTTCTTCTTACTGAAAAAGAAGGGTTTTTCGTCAACAGAGGCAAAACTGGAAATGAAGACAAAATTATTGATGGAATTGTTAATATTCAGTATAATTCCTACCGTTATACAGCAAATAACCGTATATACTGCGATGATGTGTCGGTTATCGGTGAAAAAGGTGTGCATCAGGCGGCTGAATTCTTTATTGACGGTGTTAAAGTAAGAAATCTCAGAACAATGCCGTACTACAAAGGCTCAACGCTGAATGTAAAGCAGCTTGTTTCAAACGAATCAGGTAAGGAAATTACATTTACCCCTATATTAGCTGTGTATAAAGACGGAAAGCTTACACAGGTTAAAAAGGGCGAAGATGTTACTCTTGCAAATAAAAACGTAGCCAGAGTTGACCATGGAGTAATTGAAATTCCCGATACCGACCTTGAAAATGTTGAGATTAAAGTTTATGCAATGCAAAAAGCCTTTAATCCTGCAGGTGAAGATATTGTTATAGCAAACAATGCGGTACGTCCCTACCAGCGTGAAGAATACTATGATGCAACAACAGGCAGAACAGTAAACTATGTTGATGTATTCGGAGAAACTGCATATAAACCTTACTTTAATGCACAGGCGTGGTCTGCAGACAGCAGAAAGCTTTATATCCAGATGGCAAACTACACCGTTTATGAGTATGACAGCTATGAAGGAACACTCCGCTATATTGACGACGGCGGTAATACATTCGGTCTTGTTACAACTCCGCAGAATAAACTTATTTATATAAACAAGGCACGTAATATCGTGGAAATGGACTGTGACACTTATGAAAAGCGTCTTGTGGGAATAATGCCTGCAAATCAGAAAAATAAGCCTTCGCTTCTTACAGTAACAAACGACGGTAAAAAGCTTTTGTTCTCCTGGTCTAATGCTATCGGTGATGCTGAAATGAAAAACGAGTATTATCGGGACCTTCCCATACTGGATATGGAAACAGGGGAGTGGGACCTTTCAAATGCTTACGGATTTGTGGATAATGTTTTTTGGAATCCCGGAATTAATCCGGCATATCCGAACCTTATTCTCCTGAACCACGGTGCAGCTAAAGGCTCAACCTTTGACCGTAACTGGGTATATAATACCGAAACCAAAACTGCGGAAAATGTGTTTAAGCAAAAGCCCTACAGTCTTACTTCAAGTGGCGAAACTCATTCCCACGAAACCTGGAGTTATGACGGAGAGACCCTCTTTATAGATAAAGGAACCGGATCTCTTATCGGTCACGGCGGTGTAATGTCCTTCAGTAAAGACGGCAGCAACCGCAGACACATCAACGGTGATTACAGCTATTGTCATCTTGGCGTTAACCCCGTGAATAAAAGATGGGTTGTTTCGGATACTGCTTACGGTGTCGGTTATTATACAAATAATATGGTGCTTGTTGATACACACAGCGGTAAATCATATCTTCTTGCAAAAGTATATCAGACGGGTAGTGACTCGGTTGGGCACTGTCACCCCGCATTCAGTCCCGACGGTCAAAAGGTGTATTTTGGTATGAATAACAGCGAGTACAGTGCTTTCGGTGTTGGTTATATTGATGTTTCCGACCTTGTAAATATGCCTGATGAACTTGAGGTACTTACTCTTTCTGAAACTTGTACTGCAGAAAGCTATCCGGGTACAGACCACGAAATCAAAACCATCACAAAGAACGGAGAAAAGGCATACAGCATTGAAAACGGTAATACAATGTATGTTAACTATACCCTTGATGAGCTTGAAGATTCCAAGGCTGTAATCGAGTTTACATACTTTGACGATGAAGGCTCCTTTGACCTTAAGTATTATGACTGGATTGTTGACCTTGAAACACATAATGAGCTTAAGGAAATGACAGTAACAATCACAAAAGAAAACACAGGCACCTGGGTAACAAAAAGAATTGAGATTGACGACATCAACCTTGAAAAT
>JAZRTB010000088.1:0-6145 GCA_045651805.1 Clostridia bacterium | reverse complement strand
CACATTTCAAGAATGGGTAAAGAGGACAACTTCTGGGAAATCGGTCAGGGTCCCTGCGGTCCCTGTAGTGAGCTTTACTTCGACCGTGGCGAAAAGTACGGTTGCGGTAGCCCCGACTGCAAGGTAGGCTGTGAGTGTGACAGATTCGTTGAATTCTGGAATCTTGTATTCACACAGTTCGACAAGGACGAGGACGGAAACTACAACCGTCTTGCAAACCCCAATATCGACACAGGTATGGGTCTTGAAAGAATGGCTGTAATTATGCAGGATGTAAATAACCTTTTCGAGGTTGATACTATCCGTAATATTATGCTTGAAATCAGCAAGGTTGCAAAGGTTAACTACGGTGAAAACGAAAAGAGCGATATTTCACTCCGTGTTATCACAGACCATATCAGAAGCACAAGCTTTATGACTTGTGACGGTGTACTTCCCTCAAACGAAGGCAGAGGCTATGTTCTCCGTAGACTTCTCCGTCGTGCGGCGCGTCACGGCAGACTCCTCGGTATCAAGGGAACATTCCTTTCAGATATCGTGGATACAGTTGTTCAGGAGTCAAAGGGTGCATATCCCCAGCTTGAAGAAAAGAAGGACTATATCAAGACGGTTATTAAGAGAGAAGAGGAAAGCTTCGCACAGACAATTGACCGCGGTCTTTCAATCCTTGAAGAAAAGATTGCGGAACTTGAAAAAGGTGGCGAAAAAATCCTTTCAGGTGATGATGCATTCCTTCTTAATGACACATACGGTTTCCCCATTGACCTTACAGAAGAAATCCTTCAGGAAAAGGGTCTCGGGGTTGACAGAGAAGGTTATAACAAGCTTCTCCTTGAACAGAAGCAGCGTTCAAGAGAGGGTAGAAAAGTTGGCGATGAAGCCGCTTGGAGTGAAGATATCTACCAGACTCTCGGAAAAGACATTACAACCGAATTTATCGGTTATGACAATAAAGAATGCGATGCAAAAATCACAGTTATCGTTAAAGACGGTGCAGTTGCAGAAGCTATTGCAGATGGCGAAAATGGCGTAATCATCCTTGACAAGACTGTTATCTATGGTGAAAGCGGTGGTCAGATGGGTGACCACGGTGTAATCTGCGGTGAAGGCTTCAAGGCAATTGTTACAGATGCGAAGAAGCTTGGCGACGGTAAAATTCTTCATCACGTAACAGTAGAAGAAGGTGCAATCGAAAAGGGTGCAGATGTAAAGGTTACTTATGACCTTAAGAAGAGAATGGCTACTGCACGTAACCACTCTACTACACACCTTCTTCAGAAAGCTCTCCGTGAAGTTCTCGGTAGCCATATCGAGCAGGCAGGTAGCTACGTTGATGAAAACAGAATCCGTTTCGACTTCAGCCATTTTGAAGCAGTTACAAAAGAAGAACTTCAGGAAGTTGAAAACAAGGTTAATGCGGCAATTCTTGCGGCTTATCCCATTGATATCAAGAATATGTCTATTGACGAGGCAAAAGCAAGCGGTGCTATGGCACTCTTCGGTGAAAAGTACGGTGATACAGTTCGCGTTGTAAATATGGGCGGTTATTCAATCGAGCTTTGCGGCGGTTGTCACCTTACAAATACTGCCGAGGCAGGTCTTTGCAAGATTCTTTCTGAAAGCGGTGTTGCAGCAGGTGTAAGACGTATCGAGGCTGTAACAGGCGAGGGCGTTCTCCGTTACATCGAAGAAAAGAATCAGACAATTCAGAATACTGCGGCAGTTCTTAAGACAACAGAGCTTGAACTTGTTCATCGTGCTGAAGCAGTTGTTAACGAAAACAAGGAGCTTTCAAAGAAGCTTGAAGCAGTTTCTGCACAGATTGCAAATGCAAAGGCTAACGATGCTCTTTCAAACATTAAGAAGATTGGCGATATAAGCCTTCTTGCAGTTCAGCTTGACGGTATGTCAGTTGACGATATGCGTAAGATGGGCGACAGCGTTAAGGAAAAGACTCCTATGAGTGTTTGCGTATTCGCATCAAATACAGACGGTAAGATTTCATTCATCGCAATGGCAAGTCAGGATGCTGTTAAGGCAGGCGTACATTGCGGAAAGATTATTAAGGAAATCACAGCTATCGCAGGTGGTAGCGGCGGCGGTAAGCCTGACAGCGCACAGGGCGGCGGTAAGGACGCAGGCAAAATTGCCGAAGCTCTTGCAAAGGTAGAAGAGCTTATCGGCTGACAAGGTCAGCCTTTCGAAGCGAAAAGTTTCTGACGAAAATGTTTCGCTTCGAGAAAAGTGCTTACGCTCGCGCGGCACTCACCGTGCCAGCCCTTGCAAGGAGTCAAAATCCAGGTACACGCCCCCGATTTTGACGGATTTGATGTTAAGGGGATTCCCCTTAACAAACCCCTTTTATAGTTTTAGGTAGAAGGAAGTGTAATTATGGATTGCTTATTTTGTAAAATAGCAAAGGGAGAAATCCCTTCAACCAAGGTTTATGAGGATGACAAGGTTTACGCATTCCGCGATATTGAGCCGCAGGCTCCCGTGCACGTGCTTATAATTCCAAAAGAACATATTGCATCTGCAAATGAGCTTAACGAAGAAAATAGTGCTATTGTTGCGCATATCTTTGCAGTTGCGGCAAAAATTGCTGCAGAGGAAGGCGTTGCAGAGGGCGGTTACCGCATAGTAAATAACTGCGGTGAAGATGGTGGACAGACTGTGAAGCATCTTCATTTCCACCTTCTTGGCGGAAGAAGTCTCGCTTGGCCTCCGGGCTAAGCAAACTTTGTTTGCAATGAAATATTTTGCTTCGCAAAATGTGAAATTCGTCTTTGACGAGTGAAATTCATTCTACGGATGAGTGAAATTTGCCTACGGCAAGTTAAGGATAAAAGAGGTTGTAAAACTGAATTTACAACCTCTTTTTTAGAAAGAAGTATACTTATGAGAAAAATTATAGACTTTCACGCACACATTTTTAATCCGAAAATTGCACATCTTGCAATTGCAAATCTTGAAAAGCATTACGGTATGCCATGGCAGTGCAAGGGTACATTTACCGATATGAAAGAAGAAATGGAAAAATCCGGCTTTTATAGAGCTGTGATATTTTCCACCCCCACAAAGCCTACACAGGTGGAGATAAATAATAACTTCCTTTTTGATTTAAGGGACGACAGATTTATAGTTTTCGGATCGGTGCATCCTGATTACGAGAATGTTGAGCGTGAAATTCAGCGAGTGAAAAATCACGGACTCCGCGGATTTAAATTTCATCCTGATTTTCAAGGCTTTAATATTGACGATGATAAGGCACTTAAAATGTACGAGGCTATTGGCAGTGATTATCCTATAGTTTTCCATACAGGGGATGAAAATTTGAAATATTCTTCTCCTGAAAGACTTGCCAGGGTTATGGAAAAATTTCCGGAGCATAAGTTTGTTGCGGCTCATATGGGAGGATACGCTGTGTGGGAGACCGAGGCGAAGAGCCTTATCGGTAAAAATGTGTGGTTTGATACATCAAGTACTATGTGGAGAGTTAAGCCTGCACAGATGGTGAAGATGATTCGTCAGCACGGTGCGGATAAAATCCTTTTTGGTACGGACTATCCTGCAGTTTCTCTTAAGGAGGAGGCAGAACGTATTGAAAAACTCCGCCTTACTAAAAAAGAAAAGGAAGCAATATTCTGGGAAAATGCAGAAAAATTGCTTGGACCACAGTTATGAGTAATATAGAAAGAGTATTAGAGGAACAAGGCGTATGCATAACAACTACAAAGGGTAACAGTATGAATCCCATGCTTGTAGAAGGCAGGGACAAGGTAGTTGTGGTTACGCCAAAGTTTCCTCTTAAAAAATATGATATACCCGTTTACAGAAAACAAGGGCATTACACGATGCACCGCATTGTAAAGGTGACAAAAAACGGTTACATAATATGTGGCGACAATCGTGGCAATCTTGAAAAAGACGTTAAGGAATCGGATATTATCGGTGTTCTTGACGGATTTTATCAAGGGGACAGGTATATTGATCATTCCGATGAAGAGTTTATAAGCTACGGAAAAAAAGCCGTAAAAGGCTTGCCGAAAAGAAGAATTAAGCACTTTTTTGTGCGTATCAAGAGAAAGGCAAAGAAAATTTTTGCTAAATAAGGAGAATGAAAATGAGTAATGAAAAATGGGAAACTGCGGCGATAAAAGCTGAAAAGAGAAGAACTAAAAAAATGCTTATGGTACTTGTTCCGATTACGGTTATTGTTATCGCTCTTACGATCCTGGTTGGCATTATGGCAAACAAAGCCGGAGGCAAATCTCCCGTTTCAGCAGATAAGTATGCAGAAACATCTGTGAATATGGGATATGAAACATTAAAATTTGATGATGAATTTGAGAATATTGAGAAAGTCTTTGTAACAAAATTTGATGAGGAAAACAATGTGTTTTTCTTTGAGTTTAAAAACAAAGATAAAGCAAAACTCTATTTTGCCGCTGAAGCAAGAGAAATGAAACGCATAGTAAATGAAGCAGGGAAAGAGTGTATAAACTCTGAAGAGCTTGAAAACTACTGGTGTTATGAAGCGAATGTCAACGGAAAATATATGCATATCATCAGGGTGAAAGATACCGTTCTTTACGCAGATGTAGATGAGAAATATATGGATGATATTAAAAAAATTGTACAGGCAATCGGTTATTAATCAAAAAAGCTCGTGAAAGCAGTGTTCACGAGCTTTTTGTTTGTTAAGTTATATGAATTTCTTGATATATTCAATCTGCACTTCGATTGATGCAACTGATGTACCGCCTGCGGAAATTCTCTTTTCTACACAGTTTCGAAGGTCAATTTCTGCATATAAATCTTCATCAAAGAGTTCATCGAATTCTTTATATTCTGCGAGAGTGAGATTTTCAAGTGTCTTGCCCTCGAGAACACATTTACCTACAAGCTGACCAACTGTTTTATAGGCGCTTCTGAAAGGCTGACCTTTCTTAACAAGATAGTCTGCAAGGTCTGTTGCGTTGATGAAGCCTTCGCCTGCTGCTGCGTACATCTTGTCTTTTCTTGCAGTCATTGTTTCAATCATCGGTGCAAAAATTGAAAGACACTTTTTAACTGTTTCACAGCTGTCAAATATTGCTTCCTTATCTTCCTGCATATCCTTGTTATATGCAAGGGGAATACCCTTAAGAATTGTGAGCATCGCCATTAAATCACCGTAAACACGACCTGTCTTACCGCGTACAAGCTCTGCCATGTCGGGGTTCTTTTTCTGGGGCATAATGGATGAACCCGTTGTATATGAATCGTCAAGCTCAACAAACTTGAATTCCCAGGATGACCAGAGAATAACTTCTTCAGAAAAACGTGAAAGGTGTGTCATAGTAAGTGCAAATGCACTCATTAATTCTACGCAGAAGTCACGGTCGGATACACCGTCAATACTGTTAAGTGTGATTCCGTCAAAGCCGAGAAGCTGTGCAGTCATATCACGGTCTGTAGCATAGGTTGTACCTGCAAGGGCACAAGAACCGAGGGGGGAGAAGTTCATTCTTTTAACGGCATCTTCAATTCTGCCGATATCACGGATAAACATCATTGCATAAGCACAAAGATGATGTGCAAACATAATCGGCTGCGCTCTCTGAAGATGAGTATAACCGGGGAGAATTGTATCCTTGTTAGCTTCTGCCTGAACGAGAATGGCTGAAAGAAGTTTTTTGATAAGTGCGATAACTTCGTTTGCTTCATCGCGCATATAAAGGCGGATGTCAAGAGCAACCTGGTCATTACGGCTTCTTGCTGTGTGAAGACGCTTACCCACATCGCCGATACGCTTTGTAAGCTCCGCCTCAACAAACATATGTATATCCTCTGCATCAAAGTCAAAGGGGAGAGAGCCGTTATTAATATCTTCTCTTATTTCTTTAAGAGTTTTCTTTATAAGCTCACTGTCTTCTTTTGAAATAATATTGCACTCTGCAAGCATTGTTGCGTGTGCAATTGAGCCTTCAATATCCTGCTTATACATCTTGCAGTCAAAATGTATGGATGAATTAAAGTCATCGGCTTCTTTATCAAGGGCTTTTGAAAAACGCCCTGCCCACATTTTGTCCATATAAATTTCCTCCGTTAAATGCAAATTGTAGGGGCGATTTATAACCACCCCTACACGCTGCTTTTATTG
>JAZRTB010000087.1:0-20958 GCA_045651805.1 Clostridia bacterium | reverse complement strand
GTTCGACTCCCGCCATCGGCACCATAAAAGACAAGTACCCCAAAGGGGTGCTTGTCTTTTATTATACAATAGAAGGGAGTCGGACCCTGAGAGGGCAAAAGTCGTGAAGAAAATGATTGATAATCATTTTTAGACTTTTGGTGCGAAGGTCGGTACCGAAATGCGAAGCATTTGGGTGACCAAGCAGGCAAGACGCGACGCGGCTGTCTCCCGCCATCGGCACCACGTCGCAGCAAACTGCGCTGCAACAGAAGCACCCTTTGGGGTGCTTTTTGTTTTGCTCTGTTGCTGCTCCTTTTTCGTAAAAAGTCACGCTCTGCTCCGCTATTCGTTTGTAAACGCACTCATTAACGCTACGCTATCGCTACCAACTTTTTACGAGATGGGGTTGTCTGCTTTTTTATACAATAAAAGGGAGTTGAACCACCATTGCAAATATTTTCTAAAAAAATATTGTAAATCTTCCTTATATAGTATATAATGATGTTTAAGGGAGGTGTTTTATATGGCTAAAGTAACAAAAGACACTATCATTCTTGATGTTCTTCAGATGGATAGAGGTACTGCTCCGTTCTTCCTTGAAATCGGTATGCATTGCCTTGGATGTCCTTCTGCAAGTGGTGAGTCAATCGAAGAGGCTTGTGCAGTTCACGGTGCTGATGCAGATGCACTCGTTGCAAAGCTTAATGAATATCTTGCAGACAAATAATTTTATAAAAAACAAATGTTGCAAAATTTTGCAACATTTGTTTTTTTGTGCAGACATATCCTTATTGACTTTCCATGCCAGATGGTATAAAATATCCATATAAGATTTTATTGAATCAAGGAGTCGTCAATGAAAAAGTTCATACTGCTGATTAGTATTGTTTTAACTTTAATATTTCCGTCTGTTACGGTATCTGCGGAAAAAACGTTGTACGTTTCGACGGTTGCATCAAACCTTGATATGCACATTTCTCCTTCGGATGAAAGCCTTAAAATAATTGAGATTCCCGGTTGTGCGGAACTTAAACTTATCAGGACAGAGGGCACATGGGGGCTGGTTGTGTTTTCAAATAAGTGTGGCTGGGTAAACCTGAGTTTTACCAGAGACAGTTATGAGGAAGCTATAGAATCGTCAGGTTATGAATCGGTGCAGAACGTGGAAGTGGCTTCAGTTACGGGAAAAACCGATTTGTACACGTTGCCGTCAAAACAAGGGAAAACCGGAAGCATCAGTAATTACAGTGTTCCGAATGGTGTGGTCCTTAAAATATTACGTGAAACCTTTGACGGATGGGGACTTGTAAAGTTCGGAGATGAGTATGTGTGGGTTGAACTTAAAAATACGCAACCTTACATAACGACTGCAGAACAGGCAGTATCAGAACATTCTATTTACCATGTCTATACTCTTTCTGAAGAAGGAGAGGGCACAACACTTTTTTCAGAAAGCAGCGGCAACAGTTCAATTTTGAAAATAGCCGATTGCGTAAAGCTTACGGTAAGAAAAACGGAAAACAATCGCGTATTAGTTTCTTATGACGGCGTAAATGGATGGGTGAATATCGAAAATACGACGAAGTCCTTTTCTCATGCACAGGCAAATGCAGGCGATGTTGTAAATAAAGAATTTGAAATTGTCGGACAGAGCTCCGGCGGGAATATTGACATTTTCAGCTTGCCGTCAGATAAAGCTGCGGACGGTGGTACAGTTCTGGGAAATGTGAAACCTGGCACAAGAATTTTTGTTCAGAGGCGTACTGAAGGCGGATGGTCGCTTGTAAATCACAACGGAACCGTGGGATGGATCCCTCCCGGAAGCACTCAAGAGACAAGCGATGGCGGAAGTATAATAAAGGCGCTTGATACGGTGAAAGAAGGCTATGTTAATACAGGGAAGAACAAGGGACTTCCCATAACAGCTTTTCATAATATCAGCGGTACCGTTATAAATATCCCCGAATGTACAAAGGTAAAGGTGCTTGCAGAGTACGGTGACTATCAGTATGTTTATTGTGACTACGGGGCAGGATGGGCGAAAAAAGGGTTTCTCTCCGATTCTTACGAGACAGCGCTTAATAATGGGATTACTGATAAAAGATGGAAGTATATCGTAAAACAGAATACGTTCCTTATGACTGTTCCGTCGGAATCTGCAGTTTGCGGAAGTGAAAAAATTATATCTGTGGATAAAGGAACAGAGCTTGAAGTTCTGCGAATTGTAACTTCGGGAAAAGTAAAATGGGGGCTTGTAGAAATTGACGGTAAACGCGGATGGATAAACCTTGGTCATACAAACCGTGTTTATTCGCCTCTTGAAATAGCGCTGTTTGTTGTAGGGATTCTTGCCGCAGGTGCAGTAGCTTTCTTTGCGGGAAGAAAAATTTGGCGTAAAATTAAGCTCCGTAAAAAAGATGCGGAAGAAGAACAAAACGAGGAAGAAACGGAAGAAAAAGAAGCGGTTACGGAAGAAAAATAAAAAAATAATAAAAAACAGTTGACAAACTGCAAAAACGCTGTTATAATAACTAGGCAATGAAGTAGAAGTTACCGCTTCTCACCTCGCAGTAGTTACTTCCGGGGTTAATAAGATAGGTGTTTTTTGTAATGCTTGTTTTTTAGCGGTAGGTTCTCCTGCCGCTTTTTTAGTGGCATATATTCAGTTTTTGGAGGTGTTTTCCATTAGCAAGGAATTGATGATTAACGAGGAAATCAGGGATAACGAGGTCAGAGTAATTGATAGTGACGGAAGCCAGCTTGGAATAATGTCTACAAGTGATGCTCTTGATACCGCAGCAAAGAGAAATCTTGACTTGGTTAAGATTTCACCACAGGCAAATCCCCCCGTATGTAAAATAATGGATTACGGTAAGTACCGTTTTGAGCTTGCTAAAAAAGAAAAGGAAAACCGTAAGAATCAGAAGGTTGTAAACATTAAGGAAGTTCGTCTTTCACCTTCTATTGATAATCACGATTTTGAAACAAAGCTTAAGAGTGCTTGTAAGTTCCTTAAGAGTGGTGACAAGGTAAAGGTTTCAGTCCGTTTCAGAGGCCGTGAGATTAATCATACTGCAATCGGTGAGGAAATTCTTGACCGTTTTGTGAAGGGTACTGAAGAATTCGGTACTGTAGACAAGAAAGCAAAACTTGAAGGAAAAAATATGGCGATTACAATTTCGCCGAAGAACTAAGTTATCAAACTGCCGACAGGAAGTTTAGATATATACATTTGAGAGGAGAGATATTATGCCTAAAATAAAGACACACAGAGCCGCTGCAAAGCGTTTCAGTCTTACAAAATCAGGTAAGGTAAAAAGAGCAAAGGCTTTCAAGAGCCACATTCTCACAAAGAAGGACACCAAGAGAAAGAGAAGACTTCGTAAGGGTGCCCTTGCAGACCTAACAAACGCAAAAGTTATTAAGAAGCTTATACCTTATAAATAAGAAGTAGGAGGACTAGAAGATGGCTCGAGTTAAGGGTGCACTCAGCACTAGAAAAAGACATAAAAAAATATTAAAGCTTGCTAAAGGTTACAGAGGAGCAAAGTCTAAGCTTTACAGAATTGCTAACCAGGCAGTTATGAAATCACTTTCATACTCATACGTTGGCAGAAAGCTTAAGAAGAGAGATTTCCGTTCACTCTGGATTACAAGAATCAGCGCTGCATGTAAGATGAATGATATCAACTATTCACGCTTCATGAACGGCCTCAAGAAAGCTAACATCGAAATCAACAGAAAGATGCTTTCAGAGATCGCAATTAACGATCCTGCAGCTTTCACACAGCTTGTTGAAACAGCAAAGAAGAGTCTTTAATAGTAAATCAAAAACCGTTTCCGCACACGTGCGGAAGCGGTTTTTACACAAGTTTCGAAAATTAAGGCGGCGGTTAGATTGATGATTACAAGTCGTGAAAATAAAATATTCAAAACAGCAATGATTCTCAAGACTGCAAAGGGGCGCAGTGAAAACAAAATGTTTCTGATTGAGGGTATGCGTGCGGTCCGCGATTCTGTGGCAAAAGGGGCGAAATTGTCGTCAATCCTTGTAAAAGACGGCACAACACTTGATTTTACGGTGGACTGCCCTGTCTATACTTTTGCACCGAAACTGTTTGATAATATTGCGGAAACCGTTACTCCACAGGGTGTAATTGCGGTCTGCAGAATGACAAAGCATACACTTCATGAAATTTCGGAGAATAATCGTCAATGTGTTGTTTTGTGCGAATGCCTTCAGGACCCGGGGAACATCGGAACGGTTATCCGTACTGCTCATGCGGCTTATTGCGGTGGAGTAGTTCTCAGTAAAGGGAGCTGTGATTTGTACAATTCCAAAATCGTCCGTTCTACAATGACATCAATGCTTTCAGTTCCCGTTGTGCAGAATGTGGAGACTGATGAAGTAATAGAGTATTTCAAAAATGAAGGGTATACTGTTGTTGCAGGTGCCCTTACAGACAATGCGGTGGATTTTTACGATGCGGACCTTTCGGGAAAGCATCTTATCATAATCGGCAATGAGGGTAACGGAGTTAAAAGTGAGACGCTTTCAAAGTGCGACAAAGTGCTTAAAATCCCTATGCGAAGTGATGCAGAAAGCCTCAACGCCGCCGTTGCAGGTGCCGTTATGATATATGAACATTACAGACAAAATATAAAAATTTTATAAAAACACTTTACAAAAAACGATTTTTAGTGTATATTCTTTGAGTATGGATTTCTTCCTATATTATGCGAAACTTTTTTTGTGGGAGTGATTTTGGATGCAGAAAACCCTTATATGGATGGTCAGGTCATCGATGGTTACACCTACAAGAAAGAACCTTGCGGAGCTTTCGGAGAGAGAAGATTTATTTGATGAGTCTCTTATTAATGTGAAGGGCAAGGAGTATTCAAAGGCTGTACGTGACATAAATAAAGCGGCAAAAATGGGATGCAGTATAGTAACCTATATTGATAAGGAGTATCCCGAATGTCTGCGCTCTTTGTCGCTTCCTCCCGCAGTTCTTTTCGTGAGAGGAAATATAAGTATTCTTAACGGAATTGTATACGCGGGTATAGTAGGAAGCAGAAAGTGCGATGTTTACGGCATACAGATGGCGTCAAACATTGCGCGTGAAGTTGGATCAATGGGCGCGGGAGTTGTTTCAGGCGGCGCTACAGGCATAGACGCTGCGGCACATGAAGGTGCTCTTCGTGTGAATGCACCTACGGTAGCAGTTCTTGGTTGTGGCCTTGATATCGATTACCCGAAGCCGAACAAGGAGCTTTTTAATCGTATTGAAAATAGTGGCGGTGCAGTTATCAGCGAGTTTTCGTTTGGCACTCCGCCAATGGCGAAGAACTTTCCTCACAGAAACAGAATTATTGCGGCTATGTCTTCTGCTGTGGTGCTTGCCAGGGCAGGTAAGCGTAGCGGTGGTCTTATTACCGTGAATCAGGCAATTGATATGGATAAGCCTGTTTTCGCAATACCCGGTAATATTGACAGTCCTCTCAGTATTGGTGCGAATGAGCTTATCCGTGACGGTGCGATACCGCTTCTTTCACCGATGGACCTTGTTGATGAGCTTATTGAAAGAAATCCCGACTATTTTGTAAGAATTCAGGATGAAGAGGTTGAGTGTGTTAAAAATGTTCCTGAAAAAGTATCTGTATCAGGTGAAAATGTGGTGGATAAATCAGGGCTTTCTGAATATGAACGCGAAATTGTCGATATAATAGAAAGCGGATTTAATACACAAAACAAAATTGAGGAAAAAGTATCATTCGATGCGTCAAGAATTACGGCGCTTCTCGGAATGATGGAGATAAAAGGAATTATAAAGAAGAAAGCGGATAAAAGCTATATTATTATCGGAGGGAAATGTTAATGGCAAATTATCTTGTAATAGTTGAGTCACCGGCAAAAGCGAAAACCATTAACAAGTATCTTGGAAAGAATTACACGGTTATAGCCTCTATGGGGCATATGCGTGACCTTCCCAAGAGTCAGCTTGGTATTGACATAGAAAACGGATTTGAGCCGAAGTATATTACAATCAGAGGTAAGGGCGACCTTATGGCAAAGCTTAAGAAAGCTGCAAAGGCTGCTGACAAAGTGTACCTCGCAACTGACCCTGACCGTGAGGGTGAGGCGATCAGCTGGCATCTGGCTGAAATCCTTGAAATTGACAAAACAAAAAAATGTAGAATTACATTCAATGAGGTAACAAAGAATGCGGTTACGGCGTCTTTGAAAGATGCCCGTCCCATTGACGATAAACTTGTTGATGCACAGCAGGCAAGACGTGTTCTTGACAGAATAGTGGGTTATAAAATAAGCCCCATTCTCTGGAAAAAGGTTAAAAAGGGTCTCAGCGCCGGAAGAGTGCAGTCCGTTGCAACGAAGCTGGTTGTAGATCGTGAACGTGAAATCAATGCATTTGAACCTAAAGAATATTGGACATTGACTGCTCTTCTTACTCCCAAGGGAGAAAAGAAATCAATCCAGACACGCTTCTATGGCGTTAACGGTAAGAAAAAAGAGCTTAAGAGTGCAGAGGAAACGGCAAAGATAGAAGAAAAGATCAAGAATGCACAGTTCGTTGTAAAGAGTGCAGTTTACGGAGAAAAGCAGAATCAGCCTGCACCTCCGTTCACTACAAGTACTCTTCAGCAGGAAGCCAGCCGTAAGATGGGCTTCACTTCAAGAAGAACAATGTCTGCGGCACAGCAGCTTTACGAAGGTGTGGAAGTTCCCCAGAAAGGCACTCTCGGTCTTATCACATATATGAGAACTGACTCACTCCGTATCACTCCCGAGGCGCAGGATGCGGCAAGAAAAGTAATTGCGGATACTTACGGTAGTGAATATATGCCCAAGACTGTAAGGAATTATAAGACAGGCAAGAACGCACAGGACGCTCACGAAGCTATCCGTCCTACAGATGTAACAATCTTCCCCGATATGATAAAGAACTCTGTAAGTGCAGACCTCTATAAGCTTTATAAGCTTGTGTGGGAAAGATTTGTTGCAAGCCAGATGTCTAATGCTGTATATAATACTCTTAATGCAGAGTTTGAGGCAGAGGGTTGCAGTTTCCGTGCAAACAGTAAGATGATTAAATTCCCCGGTTATCGTGCCGTTTATATTGAAGGCAGTGAGGAAGAAGAGGAAAAGGATGCAAAACGTTTCCCCAAGCTTTCAGAGGGTGATATGCTTACTCTTGATGAAATCGAGAAGGAGCAGCATTTTACAGAGCCTCCGGCAAGATATACGGAAGCATCTCTTATCAAAGCTATGGAAGAGAATGGTATCGGCAGACCCAGTACCTATGCTCCTACAATTACAACCATACTCGGAAGAGACTATGTAACAAGAGAGAAGCGTATGCTTAAGCCTACAGAGCTCGGTACAGTTGTTACAGATATTATGGCAGAGAATTTTGAGGATATCGTTGACGTTGACTTTACTGCAAAGATGGAAGCGCAGCTTGACGGTATTGAAGAAGGCAGTGAAAAGTGGGTAAGCGTTATTGAAGAATTCTATGCTCCTTTCAGCGCTGTTCTTGAAAAGGCTGAAAAGTCTATAGAGAAAGTTGAAATCAAGGATGAAGAAAGTGATGAAATCTGTGACAAGTGTGGCAGACGTATGGTAATCAAGCTTGGCAGATTTGGTAAATTCCTTGCTTGTCCCGGCTTCCCCGAATGTCGTAATGCGAAGCCTATTCTTACAGATACGGGCGTTAAATGTCCCAAATGTGATGCAAGAATAGTTGCACGTAAGAGTCAGAAGGGTAAGAAATACTTCTCCTGTGAAAATGCACCCAAGTGCGATTTCATTCTTTGGGATGAGCCTGTGCAGACACCTTGCCCCTCTTGCGGCGGTGTGATGACAAGAAAGTATCTTAAGCGCGGAAGCGTTACGGTATGCTCTAATCCTGAATGTCAGTCAAATCAGAAAAAATAAAACGTGGGGATGTAAAAAGTGTTTTTTACATCCCCTTATAATAAGTATGAGGAAAAATTATGGAACTTAAGATTATCGGTGGCGGTCTGGCAGGCTGTGAAGCAGCTTGGCAGGCAGCTAACAGAGGAATAAAAGTAAAGCTTTATGAGATGAAACCTGCGGAGTTTTCTCCTGCACATACAAATAAAGACCTTTGTGAGCTTGTGTGTTCAAACTCCCTTAAGGGTAACGGACTTGACAATGCCTGCGGACTTCTTAAAGAGGAAATGCGTCGTCTTGACAGTATTGTTATAAAATGTGCTGATGTAACCAGCGTTCCTGCAGGCGGTGCATTGGCGGTTGACCGTGATAAATTTGCGGCTCTTGTTACCGAGAATATAAAAAATCATCCCAACATAGAAATTGTGGAAGAAACAGTTTCCGATATTGATGTTGATGAATATACAATTGTCGCAACAGGTCCTCTTACTCATGGTGCACTTACAGAAAGCATAGGAAAGCTTACAGGTGTAAAGTCTCTCTTTTTCTTTGATGCGGCAGCTCCCGTTGTTACTACGGAAAGTATCAATCAGGATAAAACCTATCTGGCGGCACGTTACGGAAAAGGCACGCCTGATTACATAAACTGTCCTATGAGTAAGGAAGAGTATGATGCATTTTATGATGCGCTTATAAGTGCGGAAAGGGCATCTATGCACGATGGGGTAGAGGATGTAAAGGTATTTGAAGGATGTATGCCCGTTGAAATTATGGCACAGCGTGGCAGAGATACTCTTTGCTTCGGTCCTCTTAAGCCGAAGGGACTTCCCGACCCGAAAACGGGAAGAGAGCCTCACGCGGTACTTCAGCTTCGCCGTGACAATACCGAAGGTACTCTGTATAACCTCGTAGGATTTCAGACGAATCTCAAGTTCGGTGAGCAGAAGAGAGTTTTCTCAATGATTCCCGGGCTTGAAAATGCGGAATTTGTACGTTATGGTGTAATGCACAGAAACACATATATTAATTCACCTCTTGTCCTGGATGACGACTATAGTCTTCTTGAATATCCGAAAGTGTTTTTTGCAGGACAGATAACAGGGGTAGAGGGGTATGTGGAATCTGCATCATCGGGAATGATGGCAGGTATAAATGCCGCAAGAAAAATCCTCGGCGAAGAAAAGCTTGTTTTCCCGCCCTCGACCTGTACAGGTGCGCTTGTAAAGTATATCACAGACCGCGAAAATAAAAAATTCCAGCCTATGAACGCCAACTTCGGCATTATAGAATGGGAAAGAGTAAAAATTAAAAACAAAAAAGAACGATACGAATATATTTCTTCTCTTGCACTTAAAGCATTGGAAGATACAATAAAAAGCGAATGCTGAAACCAGGTTTCAGCATTCGCTTTTTAATCAAGACATCTTATTGATGCTACTGAAATGTACACTTTTTCAAAACCGAGCTGCTTCAAAAGTCGTGAACAGTAATTTGTAGTTGCACCCGTTGTAAATACATCGTCAACCAAAAGTACCGTTCCGCCTTTAAAAGTTTTCTTGCCTTTCTTGTAGCAGAGTTTTACATTTTTCATTCGTTCTTCCGCGTTAAGGGTGGACTGCTTTCTTCCCTCGTTGGTACGGATAAGCGTATGGGTGAACGGAACCTGAAGATACCCCGAAAGTGCTCTTGCAAGAAGCTCCGCCTGATTATAGCCGTGTTCGTTTTTGCCGCGACGATTTGACGGGACACAGGTAACATAATCAAATTTAACAAACTTGTCCGAGGAAAGAATCTTGTTTGCCATAAGGTAAGCAAATCCCATTCTGTGATACGGATAGTAATCATTTTTGAATTTCAGAATTGCTTCTCTCACATCATCCTCATAAATCAGGGGAACAAATGAATGTTCGAAATACCTTTTTGTACTGTTGCATTGATTGCATAGCCTGTAGGAAAAATCCTCAATGGGTCTTCCGCAACAATCGCAGGTGATTCCATCGGTAAAAGGAAGCTTTTCCATGCAACTTTTACATACGGGGATGCCGTCTGTGACGATGTCATCGCAGAAAGGACATTTGGGCGGAAATATGAAATCAAGGATTTTATTAAGAATTTTCATCAGCGTCTTCATCTGTTGCTTCCAACCTTTCTTTAAGGGTGCTGTAACGAAGCTGCTGCTTGTCATTATTTATCATCTGTGCCATACATCCCGTACTTCCCACAAGGATAACCAGTTGCTTTGCTCTGGTAACGGCAGTATAAAGAAGATTCCTTGTCATAAGCATAGGGGGGAATGGGCATACGGGAATAATAACTGCACTCCATTCACTGCCCTGACTTTTATGTACCGTCAATGCATATGCAATATCAAGGTCTTCAATGCTTGAAAAATCGTATTCAACGATTTTACTGTCATCAAAAAGAATTTTCATATATTTATCTTTTACCGATATGTCAAGAAGCGTACCGATGTCTCCGTTGTAAATTCCAAAACCGTCTGTATCACCATCGGGAGAAGACCAGAGCATATCGTAATTATTTCTTGTCTGTATAACCTTGTCTCCGGTACGGAATATTCTGTCACCGAACTTTTTCTCCTTTTTGCTTTTGGACGGGGGATTAAGACGGTTCTGCAGAATTTTATTCAGGTTAATTGTGCCTACCGTCCCCTTCCTTGCAGGGGAAAGCACCTGTATATCTGTTATGGAGTCAAATCCGTAAGCTTTGGGCAGTCTTTCTGCGCAAAGCTCGCAAATCGTTTCAAGAGCGCCTTCCGTGTTTCTTTCCATAAAGAAGAAGTCCGTTTTACTGTCGTTTTCAAGAGGCATAAGTCCGTGGTTTATTCTGTGGGCATTTGTTACGATACGGCTTTCACCTGCCTGACGGAAGACTTCGTTAAGCTGTACGGAGGGTATCTTCTGACTGAAAAGAATATCGTGCAGAACATTTCCCGCACCTACAGACGGAAGCTGATCAGAGTCACCTGCAAGAATAAGGCAGGTGTTACGCTTAAGAGCTTTTAAAAGCGCGGAGAAAAGAAGTATGTCCACCATACTCATTTCGTCAACGATGACAACGTCTGCATCAATAGGGTTGTACTCGTGTCTTGCAAAACGTTGATTCTCGGCATCGTTCACCTCTACCTCAAGAAGTCTGTGCAGAGTTTTTGCCTCAAGACCGCAGGATTCGGAAAGACGCTTTGCTGCCTTTCCCGTAGGGGCACAAAGAGCGATTTTATATTCATGATGTGTAAATATCTGCGTGATTATTTTCATAACGGTGGTTTTACCTGTTCCGGGACCGCCCGTGATAACAAGCACACCGCCGTTGTTTGCCTTGATAACGGCTTCCTTCTGAAGAAAAGAAAGCTCAATAGAATTATGGGATGAGAATTTATCAATATCCTCATAAATGTTGTTTGTGAGCATTTTTGCCGTGTACATAAGCTCGCAGAGCCTTCCTGCAACCTGAAGCTCCGCCGTATAAAAGACGGGGAGGTACACGAAATTATCGCGGAAAATAAGCTCTGCATTTTCCTTAAGCTTTGAAACAGCAAACATCGCCTCTTCCTGAGAACATCCGAGAAGTGCTGTGCACATATTTATAAGCTCGCTGTATTTAAGGCAGGTATGCCCTGAAAGGGATGCCGTTGTAAGAGCGTACTTGACACCGCTTGCAAGCCTTCCTTCGTGGTTTTTGGGAAGTCCCATCTCCGATGCAATGCGGTCAGCCGTTTTGAAACCGATTCTCTCCACATTGTCGCAGAGAATATACGGATTTTCTTTTATAAGGTCAACGGATTTCTGGCCGAATCTTTTGTAAACACGAAGTGCAAGGTTGGGAGTCACTCCGTACTCCTGAAGGAAGATAACTGTCTGTGCCGCATCCTGACGGATGAGGAAGGATTCCGATATCTTTTTCGCCTTTGCAAGGGAGATGCCTTTGATTTTAGCAAGCTCCTCGGGGGCGGTGGCGATTATTGTGAGGGAATCTGCACCGAATCTTGCCACAATCTTTTTTGCGGTTGACTCTCTTACACCGCTTATAATTCCCGAAGCAAGATAAGAAAGCACCGAGCCTACCTCTTTTGGAAGGGTGCGTTCAAGTGCTTCTACGGAAAACTGCTCACCATAATCGGGGTGATTAACCCACGCACCCGTAAGACGAACCTGCTCCCCGGGAGCGATAAACGGCATATGTCCGCAAGCAGTCACAAGGGAATTGTTCACATCGACATCACATACGGTGTAGCCATTTTCTTCGTTCTGATATATAATTTCGTAAATTTCGCCTTCGATAATCTGTGGCTCGTTTGTTTTCATAAAAGCTCCTGCCAATCAAAATCTGAATAATGCAATCATCGGAAATATCGCAGAGCAGCGATTCTATTTCCGATTTCCTGCAGTAAAACGTGTGTATATTCCGACGACTTGCCGCCAGAATAACAATAAATATCATTAAAACAACAAGTAACAATGAAACTATGGACATATACATAAATTAACACCCCGATATTATTTTATGAATATCGGGGCTTTGTTGTTAAAGGTAATTTTTAAGTGTCTTAACCTTGTCCAGCTTTTCCCAGGGAAGATCAAGGTCGTTTCTGCCGAAGTGTCCGTAAGCCGCTGTCTGTGCATAAATCGGTCTGCGGAGGTCAAGTGTCTTGATTATCGCAGAAGGACGAAGGTCAAATTCCTTATTTACGATTTCAGAAAGCTTGTCATCGCTGATTTTTCCTGTGCCGAATGTGTCGATTCTTACAGATACAGGCTTTGCAACACCGATTGCATAAGCAAGCTGAATCTGACACTTATCGGAAAGACCTGCCGCAACAATGTTCTTTGCAATGTATCTTGCCATATAACAAGCACTTCTGTCAACCTTTGTCGGGTCTTTACCTGAAAATGCACCGCCACCGTGGGGAGCGTATCCGCCGTAGGTGTCAACGATAATCTTTCTGCCGGTAAGACCGCTGTCACCGTGAGGTCCGCCGATAACAAATTTTCCGGTGGGGTTAATGTGGAAGATTGTATCATCATCAATAAGGGAACTGTCAAGAGTAGGCTTGATTACATATTCAATCATGTCGCGGTGGATGGTTTCCTGACTTACATCCTCTGTATGCTGTGTTGAAAGGACAACCGTGTCAATTCTCTTAACCTTGTCCCCGTCATATTCAACAGTAACCTGTGTTTTGCCGTCGGGACGAAGATAGGGGAACTGACCTGACTTTCTCACTTCTGCAAGCTTCTTTGCCATCTTCTGTGCATAGTAGATGGGGGCGGGAAGATACTCGTCAGTTTCATTTGTAGCATAGCCGAACATCATACCCTGGTCGCCTGCACCGATATCGTGACCGTCGCTGTCGCCTGCCTTTGCCTCCTTTGACTTATCTACGCCAAGGGCAATGTCTGCAGACTGCTTGTTAAGTGTGGAAAGTATTGCAATACCGTCTGCAGAAAATCCCATAGAGGGGTCTGTATAGCCGATATCACGAACTGCATTCTTAACAATTTCGCGGATGTCGTAAATATGTGAAGTAGTAATTTCACCGAATACCATTACCATACCTGTTGCCGCACAGCATTCGCAGGCAACACGGGCATCGGGGTCGTGAGCAAGTATTTCGTCAAGCACGGCATCGGAAATACGGTCACAAACTTTATCGGGATGACCTTCTGTTACTGACTCTGATGTGAAAAGTTTTTTGTTTTCGTTCATTAGTATATCCTCCTGTTAAGCTGTCATAAGTTAAAAAATAAGTCCAAGCAGTCCGAATGAAACTGCCGTCATAATAATACCTGCAGTGATTACACCGCCAACTATGGCGAACATAGAATCCCTGAATTTGAAGTTGAGGAAACTGGCGATAAGTGCACCGGTCCACGCTCCCGTACCGGGAAGAGGGATGGCAACGAAAAGAAACAGTCCCCATTTTCCGTATTTTGTAACCTTATCCTTGTGTTTTTCAACTTTTTGTTCAAGAAAAATCGGAATTTTCTTAAGAAAACTCACTTTCTTCATCCATTCACATACTTTACGTATAAGAATAAGGATGAAGGGTATGGGGAGAAGATTTCCGATTACCGAAACTATAAAAGAAAGAAAAGGGGTAACGTCAAGAAATGGTGCGACAAGAAGTGCACCTCTTAATTCTATAATAGGCAATACTGATATAAAGAGCAAATATACATAATCTGCAAAAGTTTTACTAAGACCAACAAGTCCCACAAGCCATATTGCAAATGATTGTACGGCGGTTTTTATAGATTCAACCATAATACTTAACCTCCACAATTATACATAATATATTATAATAAAATATATGTAATTTGTCAACAAAAAAAGCATCTGCTTTTAAATTTAGCAGATGCTTTTAAAAATCAATTTTCGTTTGTTGCAACTTCGCTTAATTTTTTCAGCTCATAGAACTTACCTTTCTTTTCAATAAGCTCCTGATATGTGCCGACTTCCACAATCTTACCTCTATCCATAACAACAATTTTGTTTGCGTTACGGATGGTTGAAAGACGATGTGCAACAACGAATGTAGTTCTACCCTCAATAAGAGTATCAATCGCTTTCTGCACATGATACTCGGAAGCATTGTCAAGTGCGCTTGTTGCTTCGTCAAGAATGAGTATCTGGGGGTCACGGATAAGAGCACGGGCAATAGAAATTCTCTGTTTCTGACCGCCTGACAGCTTATCACCGTGTTCACCAACAACTGTATTGATGCCGTCGGGGAGAGAGGGAAGGAATTCGTTTATATTTGCCGATTCAAGGATTTCCTCAAAACGCTTGTCGCTTATGCCATCAACACCGTAAAGGATATTTTCCTTGATTGTGCCTTTGAAAAGTACCGTGTTCTGGGGCACAACCGATATGAAATGTCGGAACTTTGAAAGGTCAAGAGCCTCGACAGGCTTACCGTCGATTTTGAATACACCGCCCGTAGGCTTGAGGAAGCCGATAATCATATTTATCATAGTGGACTTACCGCACCCTGATGAGCCGACAAAAGCAACACAGTCGCCGGGATTGACGGAAAGTGAAACGCCTTTGATTGTGTCTTCATCTGCGTTGGGGTAACGGTAGTATACATCCTCGAAGTCGATTGAGCCGTGAACATAACGAAGCGGAATTTTGCCCTTGTTATCCTCAACCTGGTTTGAAAGCATAACCTCGGACACACTTCGTACAGATTCAAGTCCTTTTGCAAGCTCGGGATAAACGCCCACAAGTGTCGTAATCTGACCGGAAATTGAAGCAAAGTAGGACTGGAACATAACAATGTCACCGACCTCAATCTTTCCTTCAAGTGCAAGCCATGCTGTGAACACAAGACAGGATGAACGCATTATAATACCTGTCACATAGAAAAAGGATGCAAGAAGTGAATTTGTTCTTTCCACAGTAAGACCTGCCGCCTTAAGTGACTGAATGTTTTTCTCAAGCTTTGCAATTTCCTCGTTTTCAAGACCGTGGGCCTTTGTAACGGGAATCATTTCAATCATTGTGGTCACGCTTGCAGAAACATTTTCATTTTCTTCCCTGAAGCGTTTGGAGTTTTTACGGACTTTTTTACGGAACAGCGTTACAAGAGTAACGTTGATGGGAATTACCACAAGGTAGAAAAGAGCCACGGTGCCGCTTTTTGAAAGAGCGATACAAAAATATATTGTAACGTGAATTATAAGTGGGATGATTGTTTTGACAATGTGGGAATTGAAGAATTCAATCGCTTCAATATCACGTATGAATTTTGCCTGAAGGCGTCCGCTTTCAATTTCCTTATGATATGTGATTGAAAGATGCTGAAGCTTCTTTACCAATGTATTACGAAGCCCTGCACCAATAGTACGGAGCATCTTTCCCGTACGCAGGGTGTAAAGCTGCAGAAGGGGGATGTTTATGCCAACGGAAAGAACGATTGCAAGGAAATTGAGAAGTATAACCATCATTGCATTCGGCTTTGCGTATGTAACTGCGTTTATAATGTTTGACGTTGCCAGGGGAAGAATCCAGTCACCGCAACCATCGGCAATATGAATTGCCGTATTGAAAAATATTTTCAGCCAGTTTCCGCGGTAGATTTCTTTAAGTACCTTCATAGGTGCTTTTTTTGTGTCATCCTCGGAAGAGAGCTTCTCGAAAATCTCCTCATAGTCGGGAAGAGGCTGTCGTTTGTAGGTTTCTTCAGTATTGCTCATAAAATCACCGTCTTTTTTATGGGGAAAACCCTTTGTTACCTTGAATTATACACGGATTAAATCCTTTGTCAACCCCAAAAAAGTAAAAAAACAAAAAATAAATAAAAAGGAAAAATTTACTTATATTATATTGACAAGCCTCTTTGTTTGTGATATTATACTATACTGCACTATGATGCAGACGTCTGCCCCCTTAAGAAGGGCGGATATGGCAAAAATCGCATTATTTACAACAATTCTTGATATTTTATGTCCGGGGTGCATTCTACAATCCCGCACATAATGTCGCCGCGTTTTGCGGTGCGGTGTATTCCGAGTGCATTCTACACAGGAGTACGGAATATGTAAGAGTTGTTCGTCCAAATATTTTGATAGAGGTGATTTTGTTGAAACCTATTAAATTAGGAAAGAATGAAAGAATGACCTTCGCTAAAATCGATGAAGTATTGGAGATGCCAAACCTCATTGATATGCAAAAGAGCTCTTACGAGTGGTTTATTAAAGAAGGTCTCCGTGAAGCTTTCCGCGATGTCAGCCCTATAACTGACTACGCAGGAAATCTTATTCTGGAATTTACCGATTACAGAATTGACGAGCAGCCCAAGTATTCAATCGAAGAATGTAAGGAAAGGGATACTAACTACGCAGCACCTCTCCGTGTTCAGGTTCGTCTTATCAATCAGGAAACAGGCGAAATCAAGGAGCAGGAGATATTTATGGGTGACTTCCCTCTCATGACAGAGCAGGGTACATTCATTATTAACGGTGCAGAGCGTGTTATCGTTACACAGCTTGTTCGTTCACCCGGTATCTATTACGAGCAGAAGTTTGATAAGGTAGGTAAAAAGCTTATCAACTCTACAGTAATCCCCAACCGTGGTGCATGGCTTGAGTACGAGACAGATCCCAACGATGTGTTCTCTGTTCGTATCGACAGAACACGTAAGCTTCCCGTAACTGTCCTTATCAAGGCTATGGGTGTTGAAACAGAGCCTGAAATCCTCAACCTTTTCGGTGACGATGAAAGAATGATTGCAACACTCCAGAAGGACACAACAAAGAATCGTGAGGAAGCACTTTTTGAAATCTACCGTAAGCTCCGTCCCGGTGAGCCTCCTACGTATGACAGTGCAAGCACTCTCATCAACGGTCTTTTCTTTGATGCAAAGAGATATGATCTTGCGAAGGTTGGTAGATATAAGTACAACAAGAAGCTTGCTATGGCTGCCCGTGTTGAAGGTCAGATTGCAGGCGAAGATATTGTTGATACAGCTACAGGCGAAGTAATTGTTCCTGCAGATACAAGAATTGATGCCGAAAAGGCTCTTGCAATTGAAAACAAGGGTATCAACCGTGTTATCCTTTCTGTTGAAGGCAAGAAGGTTGTTGTATTCTCAAACAATATGGTTAATCCCAAGGAATATGCAGGTATCGACCTTTATGAAATTACTCATGAGAAGGTTCGCAAGGCTGTTCTTGACGAAATCCTTAATGAGGCAGAGGGCGATATGGATGCAGTTATGAAGCTTGCTCTTGAAAGAGTAGACGAGCTTGTTCCCAAGCACATCATCGTTGACGATATGCTTGCATCAATCAACTACTGTAGTAACCTCGCTGACGGCATCGGTCAGGTTGACGATATTGACCACCTTGGTAACCGTCGTCTCCGTAGTGTTGGTGAGCTTTTACAGAATCAGTTCCGTATCGGTATTTCCCGTATGGAGCGTGGTGTCCGTGAAAGAATGAGTATCCAGGAAATGGATATCGTTACTCCTCAGTCACTCATCAACATCCGTCCCGTTGTAGCTACAATCAAGGAGTTCTTCGGTTCATCACAGCTTTCACAGTTCATGGACCAGAACAACCCCCTTGCAGAACTTACTCATAAGAGAAGACTTTCAGCTCTTGGTCCCGGCGGTCTTTCAAGAGAGCGTGCAGGCATGCAGGTTCGAGACGTACACTATACTCATTACGGAAGAATGTGTCCTATCGAAACTCCTGAAGGTCCCAACATCGGTCTTATCAGCTCACTTTCAACTTATGCTCGTATTAACGAATACGGCTTTATTGAAGCACCTTACCGTAAGGTTATCAAGGGTGAAGGCATCGTAACCGATGAAATTGAATATATGACAGCAGATATCGAGGACAGATATGTCGTTGCACAGGCTAACGAACCTATTGATGAAAACGGTAAGTTCGTTGATAAGAAGGTTTCTGCTCGTTTCAGAGAAGAAATCCTCGAAGTTCCTGCAGAAGATATCGACTATATGGACGTATCTCCCAAGCAGGTTGTATCAGTTGCTACAGCAATGATTCCTTTCCTTGAAAACGATGACGCGAACCGTGCACTTATGGGTTCTAACATGCAGCGTCAGGCAGTTCCGCTTCTTAAGCCTGAATCTCCCATTATCGGTACAGGTATGGAGTATAAGGCAGCTAAAGACTCCGGTGTTGTTGTCCTTGCAAAGGAAGACGGTGTTATCGAAAAGGTAAGCGCTGACGAAATCGTTATTAAGGATAATGACGGCGTACGTCATAATTATCACCTTCTTAAGTTCCTCCGTTCAAACCAGGGTACATGTATTAATCAGCGTCCCATTGTTGAAGAAGGCGAGAAGGTTACAAAGGGAACTATCATTGCAGACGGTCCCGCAACAGACAACGGTGAAATCGCTCTCGGTAGAAATATGCTTATCGGCTTTATGACCTGGGAAGGTTATAACTACGAGGACGCCGTGCTTCTTAACGAAAAGCTTGTTCGTGATGACATTTATACATCTATTCATATTGAAGAGTATGAGTCTGAATCACGTGATACAAAGCTCGGACCTGAAGAAATCACTCGTGACATCCCCAATGTTGGTGATGACGCACTTAAGAACCTCGATGAAAGAGGTATTATCCGTGTAGGTGCTGAAGTTCGATCAGGAGATATCCTTGTTGGTAAGGTTACTCCCAAGGGTGAAACAGAGCTTACACCTGAAGAAAGACTTCTTCGTGCTATTTTCGGTGAAAAGGCACGTGAAGTTCGTGATACATCTCTCCGTGTACCTCACGGTGAAGCAGGTATCATCGTAGATGTTAAGGTATTTACAAGAGCAAACAATGACGAGCTTCCTCCGGGAGTAAACGAAATTGTACGTTGTTATATCGCACAGAAGAGAAAGATTTCTGTCGGCGATAAGATGGCTGGTCGTCACGGTAACAAGGGTGTCGTTTCAAGAGTTCTTCCTTCTGAAGATATGCCCTTCCTTCCCGACGGTACTCCTCTTGACATCGTGCTTAATCCTCTTGGTGTACCTTCTCGTATGAACATCGGTCAGGTGCTTGAAGTTCACCTTGGTATGGCTGCTAAAAAGCTTGGCTTCAAGGTTGCTACTCCCGTATTTGACGGTGCAAACGAAAAAGATATTATGAATCTTCTTGAAGAGGCAGGTCTTCGCCGTGACGGTAAGACAGTTCTTTACGACGGTAGAACAGGTCAGCCCTTCGATAACCCTGTAACAGTAGGTTATATGTACTTCCTTAAGCTCCATCATCTTGTTGATGATAAGATTCACGCAAGAAGCACAGGTCCTTACTCGCTGGTTACTCAGCAGCCTCTCGGTGGTAAAGCACAGTTTGGTGGTCAGAGATTCGGTGAAATGGAAGTTTGGGCTCTTGAAGCTTATGGTGCAGCTTACCTGCTTCAGGAAATTCTTACAGTTAAGTCTGACGATATCGTAGGCCGTGTAAAGACTTATGAATCTATCGTTAAAGGCGAAAACGTTCCCACACCCGGTATTCCCGAATCTTTCAAGGTTCTTATCAAAGAACTTCAGTCTCTTGCACTTGACGTTAACGTTCTCGATGCAGAAGGTCAGATTGTTGAACTTAAGAGTGAAGAAGATGATGAACCCAATATGGAAGAATACAGAGACGAGCTTCTTACAACTGTTAATGACGGTATGGCACCGGGATACAGTGAAGTTAGTCCCGAAGATGAAATCTACGGAATTCTGGAAGGTAACGATGATTCTTCTGATGAAGAAGATGAAGACGGCATGCTTGATGATTTTGATGATGAGGATTTTGATCTTGAACCTACAGACGAAGAACTCATGGAAATCGAAAATCAGCAGAATGCTGATAATGAGTAAGGGAGGGGTAAATTATGGAATTTAATACATTTGAAGCTATGCAAATAGGCCTCGCATCTCCCGAAAAAATCAGAGAATGGTCTTTCGGTGAGGTTAAAAAGCCCGAAACTATAAATTACCGTACCTTAAAACCCGAACGTGACGGTCTTTACTGTGAAAAGATTTTCGGACCTCAGAAGGACTGGGAATGTCACTGCGGTAAGTATAAGAGAATCAGATATAAGGGTATCGTCTGCGACCGATGCGGCGTTGAAGTAACAAAGGCAAAGGTAAGACGTGAGAGAATGGGTCACATTGAGCTTGCTGCTCCTGTTTCTCATATCTGGTATTTCAAGGGTATTCCCAGCAGAATGGGTCTCCTCCTTGATATTTCTCCTCACATTCTTGAAAAGGTACTCTATTTTGCTCAGTATATCGTAATTGATCCCGGCAAGACAGAGCTTAACAAGAAGGATGCTCTTACAGAAAAAGAATATATGGCTTATTACGAAAAGTACGGCGACCGTTTCCGCGTAGGAATGGGTGCTGAAGCCATTAAAGAGCTTCTCGCTGAAATTGATATTGAAAAGCTCAGCGTAGAACTTAAAGAAGAACTTGAAACTGCACAGGGTCAGAAGAAGGTAAAGATTTCAAAGCGTCTTGAAGTTGTTGAATCTTTCAGAAAGTCTGAAAACCGTCCCGA
>JAZRTB010000086.1:0-3788 GCA_045651805.1 Clostridia bacterium | reverse complement strand
GTCACTGCGTAGTTCGCTACGGTGACACTGTTGTTATGGTAAACGTAACAGCTTCAAGAAACCCCAGAGAAGGCGTTGACTTCTTCCCTCTCTCTGTAGACTACGAAGAAAAGCTCTACTCTGTTGGTAAAATCCCCGGCGCATATATTAAAAGAGAAGGTAAACCCAGCGAAAAGGCTATCCTCACAAGCCGCGTAATCGACAGACCTATCCGTCCGCTTTTCCCTGCCGACCTTCGAAACGATGTTTCTGTTGTTGCAACTGTTCTTTCGGTTGAGCAGGACAATCCACCGGAAGTTGCCGCTATGATCGGTACTTCAATTGCAATCTCAATTTCAGACATTCCCTGGAACGGTCCTATCGGCGGTGTATGGCTCGGTCTTGTTGACGGTGAGTTTGTTATAAACCCCACAGTTTCGCAGAGAGAAAAGAGCGAAATGCAGGTAACTGTTGCCGCAACCCGTGAAAAGGTTGTTATGATTGAAGCAGGCGCAAACGAAGTTCCCGAAGACGTTATGCTGGACGGTATCAAGTTTGCTCACAAAACAATTATTGAAATCGTTGACTTTATCGAAAGCATTCAGAAAGAAATCGGAAAAGAAAAGTTTGAATATACACATCACGATATTGACCATGTTCTCTACGACAGAATCAAGGATGCTGAATATGCAAACCTCCAGCACGCTCTTGATACAGACGACAAGAACATACGTGATGAGCGGGTTGGCGTTATAACCGACAGAGTAATCGAAACTCTTACTCCCGAATACCCCGAAATCGGAACAGATATCGGTGAAATCATCTACAAAATGCAGAAGGAAATTGTAAGAGAATGGCTCGTTTGCGGCAGACGTGTTGACGGTCGTGGCCTCGACGAAATCAGACCTCTTGCAGCAGAGGTTGACCTTCTTCCCAGAACTCACGGTTCAGGGCTCTTCACCAGAGGTCAGACTCAGGTTCTCACAGTTGCAACTCTCGCTCCCCTTTCTGAAATCCAGAAGCTGGATGGTATCGACAACGAAGAAACAAAGAGATATATGCACCACTACAACTTCCCCTCATACTCTGTTGGTGAAACAAGACCTTCAAGAGGCCCCGGCAGACGTGAAATCGGACATGGTGCTTTGGCTGAGCGTTCACTTGTTCCCGTGCTCCCCTCAGAGGAAGAATTCCCCTATGCAATCAGAACAGTTTCCGAGGTTCTTTCTTCAAACGGGTCAACATCTCAGGGCTCAGTGTGCGGTTCAACACTTGCACTTATGGCTGCAGGCGTGCCCATCAAGGCTCCCGTTGCAGGTATTTCATGCGGTCTTATAACAACTGAAACAGGCTTCACTACAATGGTAGATATTCAGGGACTTGAAGACTTCTACGGCGAAATGGACTTTAAGGTTGCAGGTACTCACAAGGGTATCACTTCAATTCAGGTTGATATAAAGAACGATGGTCTTTCATATGAAGTAATCGAAGAAGCACTCCGCAAAACAAGAGCCGGAAGAATCCACATTCTTGATAATGTTCTCTTAAAGGCTATCGACGCCCCCAGAGCAGAGCTTTCAGAGTATGCTCCCAAGGTTGATACAATGAAGATTGATGTTGATAAAATCCGTGAAGTAATCGGTCAGGGCGGTAAGGTTATTCAGAAGATAGTTGCCGACACAGGTGCTAAGATTGATATCGAAGAAGACGGTACAATCTATATCTTTGCCGCAACTCAGGAATCAGGAAATGCTGCACGCGCTGCAATCGAAGCAATCGTTAAGGAGCCTGAAGTTGGCGAAATCTACGACGGTCTTGTTCGCACCATTACTGCATTCGGTGCATTTGTTGAAATCCTGCCCGGAAAAGACGGCCTCTGCCACATTTCAAAGCTTGCAAACAAGAGAGTTGAAAAGGTTGAAGACGTAGTTAAGGAAGGCGACAGACTTCTTGTTAAGGTTATGGAAGTTGATAAGAAAACAGGTAAAATCAGCCTTTCACACAAGGACGCAGTTAATATAGAAGAAAACTGATAACATTTCACTTATGAGAGAAAGCCGCGAAGCTTTCTCTCATAAGTGCCAACAAACACACTAAAAACGGATTCTCTACAGCCACCTATATAAACATGATATACAGTAAGACTTGTTACAAACCAGCACTCCCCTGTTCACATAGCTTAAGTGAACAGAATATTAATGATGTATATAAGAACTTCAGGCGCTTTCTGCACAAGAAATGTACTGAAATTAACATAGATAAAGTGAAACATTGATTTCACAGCACGTCAGAATCAGCTATGGGAACTCTTTAAAAGGAGTAACCGCCGCTAAGATACCATTTCCCAAGGAAGGATTGAAATAAACCATGAAAATGTCAAAGCTTCTCATACCCACGCTTCGTGAGGTGCCGGCAGAGGCGGAAATTGTAAGCCATCAGCTTATGCTCCGCGCCGGAATGATAAGAAAACTTGCTGCAGGTATTTATTCATACCTGCCCACAGGACTTCGTACTCTAAGAAAGGTTGAACAGATTGTCCGCGAAGAAATGGACAGAGCAGGAGCTCAAGAGCTTCTTATGCCGGCGCTTCTCCCTGCCGAAAGCTATCAGGCATCAGGCAGATGGGAAGTATTCGGCGAAAGTATGTTCAAGCTCAAAGACCGTTGGGGCAGAGACTTCTGCCTTGGACCCACCCATGAAGAGCTTTTTACCGAAACAGTTTTAAACGAAGTCCGTTCATATAAAGAATATCCTCTCACACTTTATCAGATTCAGACAAAGTACAGGGACGAAGGCCGTCCCCGTTTCGGACTCATGCGCGGCCGTGAGTTCGTAATGAAAGACGCATACAGCTTCGACCTTACCCAGGAGGGGCTTGACAAGTCATATAAAGCAATGTATGATGCATACTGCAGAATATTCACAAGACTTGGACTTGACTTCACAATAGTTGATGCGGATTCAGGTGCAATGGGCGGAAGCGGAAGCCAGGAATTTATGGTAAAATCTCCTGTTGGCGAAGACGGTATTGCCTACTGCGATGCCTGCGGATATGCGGCAAACTACGAAAAAGCAACTTGCATTCCTACGGAAAAACCCTTCGACCAGCTCGAAAAAGAGCTTTCAAAAATTTATACACCTAATGCTCACACAATCGAAGAGCTGACAAACTTTATGGGAACCGAGCCCTACGTTTTTGCAAAAACAATCCTTTACAAAGCAGACGAAAACTATATTGCCGCAATGGTACGCGGCGACCGGGAAATCAACGAAGTGAAGCTTAAAAACTTAGTTGGCTGCACAGACGATCTGCAGCTTGCAGAGCCTGCAATGGTACGCGAGCTTACCCATGCACAGGTTGGATTTGCAGGGCCTATCGGCCTGTCAATACCTGTTTATGTCGACACTGAAGTTACTATGATGAGGAACTTTATCGTTGGCGCAAACGAAACCGACTACCACTTCCAAAACGTAAATATAGGCAGAGATTTTCAAGCCTTTACAGTTGCCGATATAAGACTTATCGAAACAGGCGATGCCTGCCCCAGATGCGGCAAGCCTATAAAGACCGCACAGGGTATTGAGGTTGGTCATATATTTAAGCTTGGAACAAAATATTCGAAAGCCTTGGGATTAAATTATACAGATGAACAAGGTGAATCAAAAACTGTTATTATGGGATGCTATGGTATCGGTGTTACAAGATGTATTGCAGCAGCCATCGAACAAGGTCATGATGAAAATGGTATAATTTTGCCGGTTGCAATTGCACCTTATCAGGTAATTGTTGTCCCTGTAAATAACAAGGA
>JAZRTB010000085.1:0-2457 GCA_045651805.1 Clostridia bacterium | reverse complement strand
ATTGAAAATGTTCAGACCGGTGTTGAGGCTTTCAAAGCAAGCGGTGCAGACTGCATCGTAGCAATAGGCGGCGGTTCATCAATGGACACTGCAAAGGCAATCGGTATTATCATCACAAACCCCGAGTTCTCCGATGTACGTTCACTTGAGGGTGTTGCTCCCACAAAGAACCCCTGTGTTCCCATCATCGCTGTTCCCACTACAGCAGGTACAGCGGCAGAGGTAACAATAAACTATGTTATCACTGATGCAGAAAAAGACAGAAAGATGGTTTGTGTTGATGTGCACGATATTCCCGTTGTGGCAGTTGTCGATCCCGATATGATGGCCTCAATGCCTAAAGGTCTCACCGCCGCTACCGGCATGGACGCTCTCACCCATGCTATTGAAGGCTATATCACCAAGGGCGCTTGGGAAATGAGCGATATGTTCCATATAAAGGCTATTGAGCTTATTGCAAAAAATCTCCGCGGCGCAGTTGAAAATACCGCAGAGGGCAGAGAAGGTATGGCTCTCGGACAGTACATTGCAGGTATGGGCTTCTCAAATGTAGGACTCGGTATTGTGCATTCAATGGCTCATCCTCTCGGCGCTCTCTACGACACACCTCACGGTGTAGCAAATGCCATCATTCTTCCCACCGTTATGGAGTATAACGCTCCCGAAACAGGAGACAAGTACAGAGACATTGCAAAGGCTATGGGCGTTGAAGGTACAGAAGCAATGACAATCTGCGAAGCAAGAAAAGCAGCTATCGATGCTGTAAAGAAGCTTTCCGAGGATGTAGGTATTCCCGCTGACCTCAAGGACATTGTAAAAGCTGAGGATATTGACTTCCTTTCACAGTCAGCTTTCGATGATGCTTGTCGCCCCGGCAATCCCAGAGATACAAGCGTTGAAGAAATCAAAGAGCTTTATCTTAAGCTTATGTAATTCATATACCAATATAAAAAACAGGGTTCTCAAAGAACCCTGTTTTTTATATTTTAAAATCAGAATTTTCGGTCGCGAGGAACCTTATCTGTAATTCTGTTGAAAATTTTGTATAAGAGAAACATTATTTTATTGTCAAGATTCAGCCAATAAACCGCCTGAATAGCGGCAAAAGCAACCACCGCAAGAATAACGATAGCTATAACAATATTTAATAATATTACAAGTACACCTGTCATAATTGTCCCTCCTTACCAGCCCTTGGAATCGTCAAAATCAAGCAACGACTCGTCAAGCGGCTTTTCATTCATAACGGTAAACATAAAGTCATTGAACTGCTTTCTCATTTCATTACGCGGAATAGCACGCGGGTCTATCAGATCGTGCGAAATCCATACGATAGGTATATTACGTTCGTTCGCAATATCCTGAATCATACCTGTCATTGATTTACTGCCCTTGCAGGTAATATCATCATAGAAAACTATCATATCACAGTTGAAGCGTTCGTATTCCTCAAACATTTCAAGCAGATTCTCATAACCGCCAACAAGATGACGACGCATAATTGCCTGCTCCCAGAGCTGTGCTACACCCCAAAGTGCTTCTTCTTTATCATCCTCGGATATAAATTCATGGTGAGACATATTATTTAGAACGGCAACCGTGTTTACACCCCAGCATTCATACATCCAGGTTGAAAAATGCATATAGTACGATGACGGCGCACCGCATACAAGAGTTCTGTGACGAGTCTTAGGACGAACATTGATTTTTTCCTTTACACATTTTTCGCAGATTTCAAGCATTTCCCTACCTATTTTTGCACACTCTTTGTTGAGTCCGCTTGAGAAAGAAAGCTGGAATGAACGATACAGCAGATTAGGTACACTCGGAACGGGATAATAAGGAGATTTTGCAAGCTCCCAAAGCTCGTGCTGAATACGGGTTTCCTCGTTATACTGACGAACTGTTTCGAAGAAAGCATCCCAATCAAAGGTCTCTCCTGTACAATCTTCAATGAATTTGATAACCTCTTTAACGTGAGCAACTGCATACTCTCTTGTGTCCTCGTCCTTCCATCGCATAGGCGTACAACCCTGAATTGAAGGCACCTTAAGTCGTCTTTCAACAATCGACGAGTTCATAACCGAAGAATCGCATGGTGCATTACTTGTAATAAGGCAGGCTCCGTAATACGGAAGCTGGTCGTCTATAGCAACACCGCAGAT
Organism: Clostridia bacterium; assembly: GCA_045651805.1. GTDB lineage: Bacteria > Bacillota > Clostridia > UMGS1883 > UMGS1883 > UMGS1883. The sequence continues at coordinate 292 of JAZRTB010000085.1, read as the reverse complement.
TGCAGAGGAGTTTCTACAGGAGTCAGACGGAAGACCGTAAGAGTCGATAATATCCGTAAAATAGTGGCCTGCGTGCTGGTCGTTAGCTGTAGCAAGGATGTGGAAATAAGGTTCCTCAACAGCATTCTGAAGGTTAGGAAAGCCACCAATAAGAATCGGAGAGGCATCCTGCTCAAAAATTACAGTTTTCTTGGAATATTCATTTTCACCGAAGCGTTCATCCGTTTTAAGAATCTGAATCAGAGCTTTAACATTACTCTTCAGCAGGAACTGCATATATTTATGTGCAATA
>JAZRTB010000084.1:0-44308 GCA_045651805.1 Clostridia bacterium | reverse complement strand
GTGGGAAACCGGTCAGGGATATCCCGATATTATCCATTTTCCAAAGCTGGCTTCTCTGTTTAACGTATCTATAGATTTTATTATGGGTGAGGATAACTGAAAAAGAAATGGGGTGTAGAAAAATGAATTTCATTTTTCTACAGCCCATTTTTTAATTTTTATTACCTCCGTCTGGAAGATGTTTACTATATTGCCAACACCCTCCGAAAGATACCCAAGATAGCCTTTTATTACATCCTTTGCGCCTTTAAAGCTGTTTCTTGTTATATAGTGGTACTGCGACCCATCACTGCTGACTGGAAAATGAGTATGGATATCGAGGCTGAAAGGCATATAGTCCTGTGTTAGCCTTGCTAATTTTTAAAGGAGAAGGGCGTTACGGAATTTTCCGTAACGCCTCGCTATTTATATAAACTCATGGCAAGTTTATAACATTATATCAGAACTGTTTCAAGAAAAGCATTTTGTTCTTCTTTACAACGAATTCAGAAGAAGTCTTTCCTGTTTCGCGGTCTGTCCACACACCGTCAAGCTTAAGAGTGTAATCTTCATCTGTGATATTTGAAACAAGAAGATACTGCTCTTCGTTTGTAAAGAGGCTGATGTAAACATCGTCGGGGATTTCGGATTTAATGAAGTCTGCTTCCCTGATTTCAATTCTTACAACAGATTCATCAGTTACCATAGGCTTATAGAGCTTAAGATATTTTGTTGCTCTTTCAAGTTCCTGCGGGTCATCGGGAATTGAGGACCATTCGCTGTAGGTAGCTTCGCCTGTTTTTTCGTAATGCTTAACCGCACGTTCACAAAAATCATTTCCCTCTCCGTCAAATTCCTCCGACTTATAGTATTTAACGCCTTCAACTTCACCATACTGTGTCATAGGTCTTCCGTGATACAGAATCGGGAACTGAACGAAAGGAAGTGTACAGCTGTATGCAAGGTCGGGGTCATCAAGTGTACTTGTTCTTCTGTCAAATGCAGGAACGATGTACTTTTCTGCACCTCGGCATCTTGAAATTACCTCTTTAACGTCACGGACACCTTCTCCAACCCACAGATAGTCATAAACTTTGACGTCTGCCTTGGGTACTGCATAGCCTGTGATGTGGAGCTTATAGATAAGTCCTCTGCGCTTACATTCGTTATAAATCATTGCAAGGAAATCCTCAAGTTCAGGTTCATAGGGAAGGTCGTCATATTCCCCGTTGTATGAGCCGAATTTTCTTATCTGCTCAAAATACTTCACATTGTGCCAGTCATAGCCCATATCGTTGTAAATACCGTCAAAGCCGTAACGGTCAACAGTCTGGAAAAGCTTGTCCCACAAGAATTCACGCCACAGAGGACTTCCGTGCCAGCAAACTGCAAGATTAAGAAATCCACCGCGAAGAATAGCTTCTTTATAACGCTGAAACTCTTCCTTATAACCGGGATGAGTCAGGTCAAGAAAGCCTGTAGAAAGGTAAACAAGAACCTTTATATCGTACTTATGACAAAGCTTTATAAAATTCTTCATTCCCTCTTCGTCGTGGCTTGTGAAATCGTCACCGCCGTACAGTCTGCACCAGTCATGCCAGTCACTATGAACCTGAATCATTTCAAATCCTCGTTCTTTAAGGCTTTTAATAAGATTTTCGTCATACTCTGTAGGTTCAATCTTAAAAGGCTTGGGATAATCGCCAAGGCGGTATGTAATCTGCCCGGGCATATAGTCTGTAATTCTCATTTTCTGCCCGAATTTCTTTACGCTGTTATATGCCATATTGATATTATCAATACGTTTTCTTTGTGTTTCGCACTTCATTGTTGTCATACATTTTCTCCTTTATGGGGTAAATCAGATTATGATAAGCACATCATAAACCTGTCCTGATGTTCTTATTGCCAGTACCTTAACGCTTGTGTCAAAGTCCGTAAATTCTGATCCGGTCAGATTTGCAGAAGTAACAGCCGAGTCGTAGTGGGTCAGCGTTTTCAGCTCTTTTGTTTCTTTATTAAAAAGCATAATATTACCCTCTGTACGCCACAAATTTACCCAGAAGCTGTCTGCCGTGGGAGCTGCTACACCGTTTGTATCCACGTAGTTTTCGTTTGCTTTACAGAATACGCTGAAGCGGCCTTCCTTTGCTGCACAAAGGTAACCCAGCATATAGGTGTCTGAATTTTTAAGTGTTCCTTCTACAAAGCAATAGTCGGGGTCATTATCCCTGAGGGGTGAATATATAAGTCTTGCCATTTTAATTTCAGAATCTGATGTAAAGCTAACCTGCAGAACGTCACCTTTTCGGAGCTTTCCGTCAGATCCCGGATAACGCTTTTTCACAGTATCCTCAAAAAGACCTGCATCCTCTTCGTAGTATGTCATAACACGGCCTGCAAACCAGCCGGTAACCTGTGTTTTTATTTCACCGTAGGGGTCTTTTACATCTACAGCCTTTTCAACAGTAAATGTACGGTACTGATATCCCGTGGGGGGCATTCCCACAACTACTGCACCAAGTTCCCATGTTTCGTCGGCGTCATAGCCTTTTGTCCAGGCTTTTCTTGAAAAATATGCAAGATAGTTTGCATAATCCACAGCCTGCACCTTTGTTTCGTCAGAGGTCTGCATCTGGGAATTATCAGAGAACACGCAGAATACCTTTGTATTTTTTGAGATAATATGGTTACCTGCAATACTTCTTGCTTCATGTCCGATGTAGGGATCCCACATATCGTCACCGCTTGACCAGTCAAGGCTGAATTTCTCTAAATCAAAGCCAAAGGGACCGCTGTCAACCGTGTTATCAATTTCAATAGCAGAAAGCTCTGCCTTGGAATTGATTGTTACCTTTATAAGCTGCGGAATAGCTATTCCGTTTGAATCCACAATACGTCTGTCAGAGAACAGGCTTTCGGGATTCTGCCCTTTAACTTTGTCTATGGAAATTTTTTCTTTTGCCGTTACAACCATTGTAACGTCGTCTTCTGTATGGATTTTAAAGCATACCTTTTCCCCACCGAGAGGGTCTTTGTCTGTTCCTATTCTGAGAAGGTATGCATATTTATTATATCCTTCCACTTCTTCAAGCAATGAAATTTCGCCTTCAAAGTTGAAATAAGCCTTATAGTAAGTACCTGCAGAGGGCTTGGGACAAATGAAAGGCTTTTCTGTCATAAGTCTTACATATTCGTCAGAAAGCTTTGCTTCCTCTTCCCCGTAATATACTGTTATTTCGGAATCTTCTTCCGCAATGGAATCTACCTGTATTTCCTTTGTGTTCTTTGAACATACAAAGCGGATTTTTGTGTCATCCTTACTTTTGAATACGGAAAGAACACTGCCTGCTGTAATGTCAATTGCCTCACCTTTTGTACCGTCGGCATTTTCAAAAACAACGCTCTTATAATCCTCGTAGTCGATTTTTATATATTCTTCGGGGGCGTATCTTGCTGTTATTTTTTTATTGTCCGGAAAATGTGATGCAACGATTATATCAACATATTCTTCAAGAAATACAAGCTCATACACTCCGTCACAGTCTGCATCAAGAAGCTTGAGATAACCGTGATTTATCTTAAGTGTTTCCTTTGTGAAGCTACCATCTACAGCACCGTTATACAGAAGGTCTGCATACTTATCAATTCTGAAGTTTTTCTTCTTTCCGTTAATCTTTGCAACAATGCAGGTTTTGGAAAAAGACTTGTCATCAATAACAAGGTCTTCTGCCTTTATTGTAACCGTTTCGTTTTTGCCCGGTGTTGGATAAGCGTAAAGCAAGGTAAGGTTTCCTGCCTCGTTTTTGTAGTAATAGTTTACCGTCTGACCGAGATAGTCGCACATGCTTTCGTTTTCATTGCGAAGAACAAGGCTACCTATCTGTACATAAGTTTCACCAAGCTTGCTTTTTCCGTTAACTGCGGTAACACCGTTATCTGTCATACGGTCTTCGGCAAGGTAAATATCGTGATAAACGTGCATAAGAAGCTTATCAGGTGATTTTTCGTAGTAAGCTTTATCGCTTCCTACTGATATAATGTCCAGAACTTCTGTTTCCATTGCCTGAAGCATAAGCTGTGATGCAAGATCAAAAGTAATGGGTGCATCCCAGTTATCGGGGGAATTTTTTATAAGTCCAAGGTCAATGGCATATTTTACATAGCCTGTGCTGTAACCGCCGTTTGCATCTGCAATTGGCTGATAACCAAGTGCACTTAAAATAACCTTTAAAGCTTGCAGATAGGTAACGCTTTCGTCAGGATAAAAATTACCGTCACCCTTGCCGTTTAAAATGCCGTAAAATGCAAGAGTTGTTATTGCAGAGGCGTGCTCTGTATTTTCTTTTACATCGCCAAAGGAAACCGATTCTGACGACTCAATTTCTTCAAGATTCAGAAGGTCTGTAACCATACGGGAAAATTCACCGCGGGTAACAGTTTCATTGTATGCTCTGTCAGAAAAGCTGTAGATTCCGAGAGCAGACAGTATTTCCATTTTGTTAACGTACGCTTCGGGTATACTGCCAACGGGATTTTCCGCTGTAATGTCAGTCTGTGCAAATGACACGGCAGGCAAAGCTATAATAATAGCAAGAACCAATATTAAAGATGTAATTTTTTTAGTTATTCTCACTTTTATTCCTCCTTACCTGTTTAATAAGGCGCAAATAAGTTTTGCAGCCTGTCCTCTTGTCAATGCCCCGAAAGGCTTGAAGCTTCCGTCTTCGAAACCGTTTATAATTCCTGCACCTGCAAGAGAGCTTACGCTTTCCTTTGCATAATCGGAAACTGTATCACCGTCTGTAAGTTCGGTTTTTCCTGAAAGAGCTATGTTTTTTACATTACACACTCTGTAAAGCATTACAGCCGCATCCTGACGTGTAACGGTGGCTTCAGGTGCAAACACATCCGCGGAAACACCGTTTGTTATACCGTTTGCTACTGCAATCTTCACAAAAGTTTCTGACCAGCGACCGTTTTCCACGTCGATAAAATCACATTCGGCTTCACCGCTGAGCTCAAATGCACTTACAAGCATCTTTATAAACTGTTCACGCGTAACCGTATTTTCAGGCTTGAAGCTTCCGTCCTCAAAGCCGTTTATTACACCTTTTTCTGAAAGTGTATTTACTGATTCATACGCCCAATGAGTAGTGGGTAAATCACTATACTTTTCAGATGTCTGCGGTTTTTCTTCGGGGGCAGGAATTTCTTCCTTTGTCATCCAGCTGTCGTCATGTGATGAAGACGGTGCACCGCCTCCGCCAACTCCGCCGCCACCGGCTCCTCCACCGCCGCCGGAGCTTCCTTTTTCATCAAGGATTGTCTTACGTTCTGCAAAGGAACCTGCTACGTCTGATGCACTTGTGAAGTCCTGACCTACAAATGCTTTATTTACTTCGTACGCACTGTACTTTCTGCAGTATGTTTCATACTCATCAACATCTATTCCCAGAACTTCTGCATACTTTTTGATTACATCCGTAACAGAATCTGAATCCTTGCTGTTAACCATAGACAAAGCTAACGCTTCTGCTATGGTGTCTTTTACTTCTTTCATTGAGCCGGGATTGTTTTCTCTGAAAATTGTTGCCGCAAGGCTATGTACTTCAGCCGACATTTTTGTGTAATCGACATTATTTTCAGAAAAATCGTAACCGATTATTTCTTCATATTCTTCCACAAAGGCTTCTATATCCGAAGCAGAGGGGTTTTCTGCTAATTTCAGAAGATAACCTGCATAGTCCCACGCCTTAAGCACATCGTTAAGGCTATCAAGTTCAACAATATCGTTATCCCTTACACTTACAAAAAGAGAGTGTATTGTATCTTTAGCAGCTTCATAATTTTCATCAAGATTTACACCCAGTAAAAGCTCATTCTCTTTTAAAAGTGCACCTATCTGTGATTCTGATGCGTTTTGGAAATCGCTTAAAAGCTCATTTTCTATGGTTTCGGCAGTTTTATACATACGTATATAAGAGGAAGAAACACTGTTTTTTCCACCGCCTGATACCTGGATAATAACATATTGTCCGTCTGTTACAGAATCACTTATCGGGATTTTTGCAGAAAAGCTACCGTCGCTGTATGCAACTACTTCCCTGATACGTATAACCTTATCAAGACCTGTAATGGGACAAACAGATGCAGGGTCATCTGCAATTTCACCTGTTACAGAGTCTTTAACGTCGTCAAGGCTGAAACTTCCGTCTGTAGCAGGGTCATATATAAGCACGGTAAGGTGCTGTCCGTATGTTGCAGGAGTTACTCCCGAAACTTCTATATACGCTTCATCGGTTGCATATGAAAACCGAATGTCTGCCGATTTAAGCTCTGCGGCACTTGCATTAAATGAAAAAGCACCGATTATTAATGAAAGTGTTAGAGCTAATATAAAAATATGTTTTTTCATATACAAATCCTCCTTATTCCGAAACTGAAACGTCAACTGACAAAACAGTAGCACTTCCGCCGTCTGAACCTATGCGGAAATCACTTCTTAAAACCTGCATATTTCCAAGACAAATATCATCAAGTTTTATTGTTTTTGCCATAACCTTGCCTGTTCCGTTTCTTTTTATTGTATATTCGTGCTCAGCCAGGAAATTACGGCTTAAGTGCGCGCCTTCATTCCATGTATAGTACCTGAGCGTGATGGGGGTTTTTCCGTCATCCTTATATACAATTTTAATAGTTGCAGGGGTATTGTCCTTTTCAACAACTGTCTTCTTCACATCTACATACATTTCTTTACCGCTTGGAATTTTCACGCCTGCAAAAACACCTTTGTTGTCATAGAGCGGTTCTACATAATGCTTGAAATTTCCCTTGTAGCTGAAGCTTTCACAGCTTTCTGAAAGCTGGAAGCGTCCGCCCTCTGCACCGTTTTGTGTAAGGTCAGAAACGTCCATCCATCCGAACTGTGCATGGGACTTGTCATCACTCCACAAGCCGAATACGATAAATTTATCGTCGTGGCTGAACTGCGGGTGGTAATGACCGGGGTTTGCACCGCTTTGCGAAATTCTTGCAAGCCAGATAGTTTTTCCCGTGTAGTTATCAACAAGAATGGCATCTGTCCAGCCTGTCTGTGTTGAATAGAGAGTATCACCTGTTGTCCAGCGGTTGTCGTGACTTACATTACAGTGTGTTATACCCGCTCTTGCATTGGCGGCAGTTACCATAGTAGGGGTTATATCTATGGGGATATACCACTTATCAGTACCGTCAGGTTTCATCATACATATATTACCCTCACCAATTGTGAAGTCCTGTATATAAACCCACGTTTTATGACGTACAAAGCCTAACCATTCACCGTCGGGTGACCAGTATTCATGACCTGCCGCCTCGCCTATTCTTCCGCTTGTAGGATCACCGGGAAGAGGCTGCATTGTCCACTTCTGCTTAAACACATTATAGAATTCGCCCGTGTCACGGTTAAACATCCAAACACGGTCGTGCTGATTCATACTCTCATTACTGGGAGCAAAATATCCCGTGTTTTCATGAGCGAAAAAGATGTAATTGCTGTACTTCGGATTGGGATTTATACAAACGTGGCTGGGATTTGTTCTTTCTGTAGGGAATGTATAATTAATCGTCATATCCCACTTGAGCGTCTTTAAATCCAGAAGTGCAAATATTGCTGTGGGTTTGCCGTTCTCATCAACATCGTCTTCCCAATATGTCGAAAGAAGACTTTCGTCATCGTTTACCTGTATAAACCATGCCGCACTGTTTCTTTTTTCCTCGGGAACAGTTGTAACGACCTTTGTTTCATAAGTCTTAAGGTCTGTCATAACAATCTCGCCTGTTGCAGAAACAAACCATAAATGGTCTAAAGGAGTAACAACAAATTCACAGGCAATGCCTTTTTGATAATCACCTGACACAAAACGGCACATTTCTGTTTCTATGTTGTATTCAATAATACCCATACTTGTCTGGGCGTATATTTTCTTATTGTCCCATGACACGCAGTTTTGTGTGAAGTATGACTTTACTGTGTCAATACCGAATAATCCTACCGTATAATAGGTTCTTCCCGTATCACGGTCAACGTGCTTCTCTTTCGGGAGTTTAAATGGATGTGTTTTTACCCAGTTCCACACAGCATCATCACTTGCGCCGTCAAACAAAGTTTTTACTTCAACTCTTCCCTTATTTACACAATCTTCCAAAGCATTATAGCCTGTTTTTTTATTGTCAAGAGTAAGAGCGTTTACCGCAAGACACACAAGGGTGTCCATATCCGCAGTCTTATCAGGCTGGAAAATCATACATCCGCTGTTTAAAAGACCGCATTCTCTTGCAACGGAATAAACGTCGGTATTTTCGTCATTTTCTATGCCGAGAAGATTTAAATACCATACAATTAATTCTTTTTGTGTGAATTTCTCATCTCCGATGAATTCCGCATCTTTTCCGATTACACCCATATTCTTTGCAGTATTGAGATATGTCTTTACGGCACTTTCATCCATACCGTAATAAGCAAGCATTTTAGAAAGTGCTTCCTTACGAGTGGGCTCATAATCAAGGTCAGGTGTGAAGTTTTCAAGCCTTCCATTTTCGTCGTAAAAGCTCATGTTATTAAGAACCTTTGCCTTTTCGCCGTTAAAGTTACCTATGTCGTCATCGGGTCCTGCATAGCGACTTAAGTTTCTTACTTCAATCTTTGAAAATGAGTTATACGCACCACTTCTTATCTGAAGGTCGCTTCCGTCGGGGAATCTGCCCGTAAAACAGCCGTCATCAATATTGATGCTTACTCTGTACCATCTTCCCTCGGTTTTGGCACCGTTTTCCATACCAAGCTTTAATACCTGAAGTGTTTTCACCTCATTACTTCCTGCAGGCATATAGTCAACGTAAAAATATCCGCCGCCACCATAGTCCCAATAATCAAATACAAGGGTGAAGCACTTCTCGTTTTCGTTTGCAAAACCCTCTTCAAATTTAAGGGTAAAAACATTACTTGCATAAACCTGACGGGAATGAATTCCGTTCCAGATTGCTGTTTCGCTGTATTCTCTGTCATTTTTTACGGAGTTTCCCGGTGGGACATAGCTCATACCCTGCATTTTTTCTTCTTCGGAAAAGATTATATAGGCACTGTTTTCCTGTGGCTCATTTACCTCTGTAACCTTTATCTGGTCAGAAGCATAATAATCGCCTGAACCTGCCTCTACCTGCGTAGCCGGAATAAACGGGGAAACCAGAAGCAATGCCATAGCAAGACCTGCTAATGCATATTTTCTGAAAAACCTGTATTTTTTCATGCAGTTTACCCCCTTTTATCAGTCGGCTTTAACACGGATATAATTGATTGAAATATCGTTATCTGCCGTTAAAGTATATGTTCTTACAACGGGAAGCTGTTCAAATTTAATTTTCTGCCAACCGTTTCCGTTGTGTGTCTTTGTTAATGAACCGATTGTAATATCTGTCTCTCTTTCAGCGTAGCAGTACACAATAACAGCACCCTGTGAGCCGATGAGTGAGCTGTCTTCTACAGCGAACACAATTTCTTCGTCAGCATCAACATCTGCTCCGTAAATACCGCTGTGTTTTGTTACACCGTTACCTTCATATTTTCCTTCAAGGTCGTTTTCTATATTGCAGGAAATTACTGCACCTTCTTTTGCGCTTACAAATGCACCGCTTGCACTTGTGTATTCCTCAAATTCATCAATGGGAAGAACAGTTACACTATGAACTATTGCAGCACCCGGAGTAATATCTCTGTCAGAGCCGGTAGTGCCCTTTACAGTATAAAATTCCAAATGAGGATTACCTCTTGTAATATTTGTTTCATTAGGTGCAAACCATCCGCCTGCAAGGTCAATGGTACCTCTGTAACGTTTCCATGAATTTGAACCTGTAAACGGAATATAACCTGCCGAGCCATACGCATCAACCTTTATTGAATCTGCATTTTTGCCCCATGACACGTATGCATTCATATAATAACCTGCAAGCTCTGCAGAGTCAAAATAAACCACCTCAAAGCCAAGCTTGTCTACGTTATTACTCTTTAATGTGTTTGCGTAGTTAGGGTTGATTCTGAAAGGAATTCTTGACCACATACCGGGGCGTACAACGCCTGAATCGTCAAGTCTTTCAATGCTTTCGTAAGCATTAAGTCCCATAACTACAGATGGTTTATAAGCATTGTAGTAGTTTTTGGTATCTACTGCACCAACAAACATCAGCGTTTCATCTGATGAATGTTGCGGTTTTGAAGTACCGATAGATTCTGTTCCTGCAATTATTGTATTTTTCATTTTAACAGAGCCTGAAACCTCTTTTCCGAGGATGGACTCTGCACCCATGGTATCTGTTGCAGTAATGGAGAAATTATAGTCCTCACCAAGAACAAGACCGTTTATTTCCGCTTCGCTTACAACTATGCCGTCTGCAATAAGCATTCCGCTGTCATACACACCATAGGTAAGGTCTTCTGATGAATCCAGGTCATCAATCGGCTTGTCCCAGTTAAGGTATGCATCTGTTCCCAGAATTTCAGCCGTTACACCGCCCGGTGCCGCAGGGGCATAGTTACCAAGGGGGGCTGAAGAAGTAAGACTCTCCCAGATGTAGTAACGGAGAACGCCACCCTCTGCTGTTTTATCGGGCAGAGTTACGGTAAGTGTTCTGCCTTCAACCTGTGATACATCGACATACTCTGCCGAGTTAATTGCAAGTATTTTTTCTGTATCGGGATTTATATAGGTTGCAACAACAATTGCTTTCTTTCCTTCAGGTGCACTTGTAAGTCTATAGGTAATTGTGCTTTCACTTCCGTCTGAAGAAACCGTTGGTGCGAGATATGTAATAACATCAGTATCTATTACGGGAATTTCCTCTTCGGGAATTTCTTCCTCTTCTGTATCATACGGAGGAACTGTTCTTTCCGTAGGTGCGTAGTGAATACTTGCAATTGAAATATTCTTATCTGCAACCAAGGTATATTCACCGGTTATCATTTCCTCACGAAGAAAGCTCAAGGTCTGCCAAGAGCCGCCGGGGTGTTCCACTCTTCTTATATTGCCGTTTTCCGTTACGGTTATCTTTGTTTTTTCTGCCGCATAACAAACTACAACTACTGCACCCTTTTCCCCTGCAAGAGTTGTTCCGGGGGCAGAAAATGTTACTTCGTTACCTGCAAAAATATTTGCACCGAAGCGACCGTCAATTTCACCAACTGTTCCTTCACTTCTGCTGTAACCTGCAATAGAGCTTTCAAGCTCATAGGAAATAACACCGCCGTGTTCTGCAGTAAGATAAGTGTCTGATGTTTTAGCACAGTATTCATTGAATTCATCAATGGGAAGCATTGTAAAATCGTGAATATACGTTGCACCCACAGTAGCGTCATCCTTATTTATTTCATCAGAGCCTACGTATCCTTTAACGCTGTAGAATTTAAAATCAACGCGTTCTTCCTGATCACTCCAGAAAGACCACTTGCTTAAATCGCTGCCGTAGTCATAAGTCCAGCGAACACGCTTCCACGTATTTGTTCCCTGATATGCAACAAGCGGCATACCATAGTGACCATACTGGTTATTTCCTGTCTGCCAAGTCTTATACACTAAAAGCCAGTTACCTGCCATTTCCTCTGAATCGAAATATGTAACCTCAAAGCCGAACTCGTGTACTCCGGCAGCATCAAGTGCAGCTGTGTAATTAACTGCATCTGCAGAGTAAGATACTCTGTAGCCTACACCTGAGTATTTTTCCTGTTCTACACCTGTCGAGTCGTAGTATTTTACAGTTTCATAAGCCTGCAGACCATTCTTAGTAACGGCCTTTACGCTGATTGTACCTTTTTTGTAGTCTGTTTCAAAGTCATATCCTGTCCAGCGCACATTTCCGTTTGAAGAATACACTTTTCTTTCTTTTGCACTGAACCCTGTTGCTTTTACGGTATTGCCGTGTACAAGAGACGGAGCTATTTCAAGCTCCGTCGCAAGCACACTTACATTTATACTCAATATAGCTAATATAGATATAACAAATAAGTGTAATTTTTTAAATTTCATATCGGTTCACCTTTATTGTGTTTGCAAAGTTACTTTACTGCCAATTCCGTCTGTGAACATACAGGTACTAAGTTTCCGGAGCTGTTCCAAAGGTATATTTTTGCTGTTACATTTGCCACGGATATATCTTCTGTATTTGCACGGATGCTGTAGCTTTCAACACCGTCTACAACATCTGCAATGCCTACAGAAATGAATTTGCCTGTGCTGTCATATACTGCAACAATAATCTTACTTCCTGCATCTGCTGAAATGCCCTTAATGCTTACATTTGCACTGTAACCAAACTCCTTGAAGTTGTTTGCGTACATAATTGCTGAAATGTCACTCTTAACCTTAACTGAAGCAACAGAAATTGCCTTGTCTGCTGTAAGTGAAAGTTCTTCACCTAAATTAACATCTTCAAAGCTGATTTCCTGCCAAGCACCGCCTGCAAGAGTCTTTGTATCTGCACCAAGGGTAACAGTTGCGTCTTCGTCTGCATAGCATTTAACTGTAACTGTACCAACATCTTCTTTACCTGCCATGCTGTCAACAGTGAATGCAAGTGCACTGTCTGCCTGAACATCTGCACCGAAAGCATATGCGTGCTGACCTACGCCATTGCCCTGATATTTTCCGTCAATACTGCTTGTGATTCCTGCAGAAATTACTGCACCTTTTTCTACGCTGATGTAAGCGTCGCCATCTGCAACGTAGCCATCCATATAATCATCAACAGACATTACTGTAGCTGAGTGTATGATTGCAGGTACTGTTGTCTGATCTCTGCCTGCACCTGTGTCTGATTCACACACCACAAACTCCAAGTGGGGATTACCACGGCTTACCTGGGTAGTCCAGGGGGCAAACCATCCACCGTATGTATCCCATGAACCGCGGTATGTCTTCCAACTGTTTGATCCTGTAAGAGGAACGTATTTTACTGCAGACTGACGGTTTACGGTTTCCTGACCTTCGTCTGCCCAGTCCATATTAACCTTAAGGAACTTGCCTTCCATTTCTGCTGCGTCAAAGTATGTTACTTCATAACCTACTTCGTCTTCACCTGCATCTTTGAGTTCTTCTGCATAAGAAGCGCCCATTCTGAAAGTAATCCATGAATAATTGTTTTCACGTGTGTTTCCTGCATCGTCTTTTCTTTCCTGTGACTTATATGCAGGAAGTCCTGAAACAACTGCAGGGGTGTACCAGCTCATATATGTATTTTTATCCGTCTGACCCACAAACATAAGCTTGCCGTCTGCTGAACTCTGGGGTGCAGCGTAAGTTACTTCGCTTAAATCAGCTGTAACTGTGTTTGCCTCTGCAGCTACTTCAACACCTTCATAATGGATTGAAACAATCTGAATATCCTTGTCTGCTGTCAGAGTATATTCGCCGTCTGTGATACAGCTCTGAAGGAAGCTCAACTTCTGATAAGAGTTGTCGTGTCCCGAAGTTACATCAGGCTGAAGGTCACCTGTGTGAACAAGTGTTACACCGTTTAATGTTACATTTGTTTCTTCTTTAGCATAACATTCAACTACAATTTTACCCATTTTGCCCTTAAGAGCTGTACCGGGTGCAGAGAATGTTACCGCCTGATTTGCACTGATTTTTGCACTGTAACGGTTATCAACACCACCGACTGTTGATGCCCCTCTGTTATAACCTGCAATGCTGCTTTCCATTCCGTAGGAAATTACACCGCCGTGCTCTGCTGTAAGGTAAGCATCGGATGTTTTAGCACAGTATTCATTGAATTCGTCAATGGGAAGCATTGTGAAGTCGTGAATATATGCAGCACCAACTGTTGCATCATCCTTATTTATTGCTGTTGATCCTACAGTGCCTGCTACATTATAAAACTTAAAGTCAACTCTTTCTTCCTGATCGCTCCAGAAAGACCATTTGCTTAAATCACTGCCGTAGTCGTGTGTCCAGCGAACACGCTTCCAAGTGTCTGTACCTTCGTACTGAACAAGAGGCATTCCGTAATGTCCGTACTGATTATTTCCTGTCTGCCAGGTCTTATAACAAAGAAGCCAGTTACCTGCCATTTCCTTTGAGTCAAAATATGTAACTTCAAAGCCGAACTTGTGAACGCCTGCAGCATCAAGAGCTGCTGTGTAGTTTGTTTCAGGTGCTGTTCCTGTATAAGATACTCTGTAACCTACTCCTGAATATTTACTCTGTGCTACACCTGTTGAATCATAATACTGCACAGTTTCATAAGCCTGAAGACCGTTTTTAGTAACAGCCTTTACGCTGATTGTACCCTTTTTGTAGTCTGTATCGAAATCATAACCTGTCCAGCGTACGTTTCCGTTTGCTGAATACACTTTTCTTTCTTTTGCCTTAAACGCGGCTGCTTTTACGGTGTTTCCGTGCTTGTATGACGGTTCAGCCGTAATTTCTTCAGACATAACCGAAGCATCTTCCGCACTTGCAAGTACAGGAATCTGCAAGCTTACCATAATCATGATAAGGCTGAGTAATAAACTTAGTTTTCTGAATTTCATTTTCTTTAACCCCTTTTTTATATATTTTTTCAATTAATTTACGTTTCATTCATACCTATCTTCTCACAAAGAAGCATAAGCAAAACCCCGAGACCGTGGCTATCATCCTTAACGGAGGAAAGGTCCATATAATACTGCGGGTTCATACTGCAGCCGGAGCCTTTACATACTCCGTATAATACACCGTTTTTATCCACAAAGCCTTTTAAAAGTGCCATAAGTGCTTTATCGGCATATTTTATATATTTCTCATCAAGCCACCCATATCTTACACCGCGGTAAAGCATTAATGTAAACATTGCCGTGCCCGATGTTTCTTCGTAACTGTCAGGGCGGTTAAGTACCTGATGCCACATACCGCTTTCATCCTGGAAATTAACAAGACCTTCGGCAAAGTCACATAGGAGGCTTACCCCCTCTTTATACGCTTCACTTTCTTCAGGTATTCTCATAAGCACTTCCGAAAGCCCGAAGGCTATCCATCCGTTACCCCTTCCCCAGGGAACACGGTTTTTTTCACTCTGTTCAAGGAAGTAGATGTGTGAAAATATTTTTTCCTCCGACATATAAAGCCGTTCTTTAAAGCCTTTTATCTGACAGAGAATGTCACAAAGGGTACTTTCGTCACCCATCTCTTTATAAAGATTTGCAAGAAACGGCATTGACATATAAAAATCATCCGCCCACATTGTTCCGTGTGCCTTACGGCAGAAGGTACCGTCAGAAAAACGGCTGACATTATTCTGTATGCAACCTCTTAACTTATGTATCATTGTCAGGAAGCGTTCATCGCCTGTTTCTTTATATGCCGCAATAAAATTAACACCCATTGCACCAATATGGTCAAGTATCTTAAGGTTTGTTGCACCCTCCATAAAAGAAATAATATCTTTTCCCGTAAGCTGATAGTTTTCCATATTGTAGTTTGCATAGTCAAAATGCTTGGTAAGGAAATACTCATTCTGTATGAAGTAGTCCATAAACTGTGGTGAATCCATAGTCTTTGCGTAATTATACACTCCGTAACAGCCAAGCATTGCCGCATAATACCACTGACCGGAAAAGCTTGTGTCGGTATATCCTTTAAGGTCGGCATTTAAAAACCGCCAGAAAACTTTACTGCCTTTTCCGTCATCAAAGGGCTTCAATAAATCTTCCGAGTATTCAGGCTGAAGCCTGTTTTCGGCATATTCTGTAAAGAATGGTCCGCAAACCATAAATTTAAATTCGTCTTTTCTGTCAGTATCAAGAAAATCAAGTCCTAACCCTGAGGAATCTTCAATTTTAAATCCCCAATCATCACCCTCGCAGAAAGACTTAATCAGAACAGAATCACTTTTACTGAACGAGATTTTTACATTTTCTCTCTTTAAAACGTTGGCAATAAGATTTCCATTTATCCTTACACATAACTTTGAGTTTGCATTCAATCGAATGAATCCATCCTCTTTTGCTTTGGCATATGCGAAAGCTACATTGCCTTCTGTGTATAATTTCTTAAAATTATATTCATTGCTTTCAGGAATGTTTTCGGGATAAGCATATCCGTCTTTTTCAAAATCATAAGACTTTTTATAGCCTTCCTCCGCCGAGTCTGCTTCTTTATATATTGCCGACACGGCAAAGCCGTCTTCTTTTTCCATTCCCTTTTTCGGAATTTTCGCACTTGCCTTCATCAGGTAATACACAGGCCACATTCCGAAAACCGTCGGAACAGAAGGGCTGAATTTAAAACCGAAGCTTTTTTCCGTACATACGGTCTTTATAACAAGCTGTGGCGATTCGTCTTTATTTACCCTTACGGACAGCCTTTTGAATTCACCTGTTTTTTCAAGCTCTTTTGCTTCTTCAAAGGAAGAAAAAATACATTCACCTTTAAAGAACACCTCTACCATACCGCTTACATGAAGCCATAATTCACAATCTTTTTCCGTTACAATGTTACAAGCGGCATATACAACATCACCTATCTTGCTGTCAGGGTAGTATTTTTTTGCGTCAAAGCATAAGTTTGCAGTACCCTTTTCAAAAGAAAATGCACTTTGCTGTATATGAGGTCGCCATCTTATCTTTGCAGGCTTCCTGCTTGTAATTATATGTTCTGCAACTTTATCTGCAATTTCTTTGTAGGTTGCACAAGTATTCATAATACTTTCTTCAGGCGGCATTTTTGCGTTTATATATTCTGCTTCGTTCAATGGTTTTGCCCCCTTTCTGAAAATCCATATACTTATGGTATCTTAAGCGTATCACATATAAAACATTTTTCATAGACTAATTAGAAACTTATTTTTGTACTAAACTAGCGTTTTTGCTTTTTTGGCAACTCTTTTCTGTTGACAATCTAATTTTACATCTGTTATAATCATTTTAACAGATAAAATAGAAACTTATTTTTGCATCAAATTAGCGTTTTACTGGCCAATGTGCTTATAATGCAGAAAAGAGGCAATATTATGCAATATCCTAAAGGTTTATCATTTGAAAATCTCAATGTTGTACACCGTCTTGGCGAGTTCTACCGTGCAGAAAAGAACGATATCTGGGGCGGTACCGATATTATTTTTGAACAAAACAAGTTCTATCTTATTGTAGATGGCGAATGTACAATAATTATTAACGGAAAGACCTACACCGGAAAACATGGTGACTGGTTTTTCATTCCCGCAAAACACCCTCATACTTTTTACAGAGATAAAAGTTCTGTGTTTTCAAAAAACTTCATTCACTTTGACATATATCCCGAAGTTGATTTTTTCAACGATTATATGCTTGATTTCAAAGTATCCGTCCCCGATGATTCTGAAATAATCAGTCTTTTTGAAAGATTAAACCAAATCTCTTACAGCACGCTAATAGCGGACAAAATTGAAGTTAAGTCTATTATACTGAGGCTTCTGTCGGAGTATATCAGATTGTCATCCACGCAGAATTTCAGCGTTAATTTCAAAGCACCAAAGTCATTGCTTCAGGTACTTGATTATATAGAAGAGCATCTTGCAGAAGACCTATCCAACGATATTCTCGCAAATGTTGGTCACCTGCATACAAACCACTTTATACGTATTTTTAAGGAAAAAACAGGTCAGACCCCTCAGCGTTACATTATGCAAAAGCGTATGAACACCGCCAAGCGTCTGATAGATGAAACAACTCTGTCTTTCACCGAAATCGCAGAGCTTTCAGGCATATACGATGTTACACATTTTTCCAAGGCATTCAAGACCCATTTTGGAATGACACCTGGCAAATACCGCAAAATTGCAAACAGCATTAACCGCGAAGAAGTTCCGTACAAGAAAATTACTCACTGATTTTTCTTGTAAGCTTTTACATTTTATTCAGCAGCTTTTTGAATTCGATATAGAATTCACTGAGTTATTTCAAAATAACATCGCAAAATTCATAACGCTATATTTTTTGTATAATAAATTTACGCGAAAAACACGCAAAGAAAACGCGGTTAAACCCCTATATGATTGGGTTTTCACGCAAAAACGCAAAATTTTCGAAGAGAGAGGTTATTTTTCAAGAAGTAACTGCAGTTGTAATTTTAAAAACAGTTAAAATTATCCCTTTATTGATATCGTCGTCAGGACAAACTAAAACAGCTTTAAGGCAGTAAATGTTGCCTTAAAGCTGTTTCTTGTTATATACGTGTTACCCGGTGGTACTGCGACCCGTCACTTTGACTTTCACGGAAAATGAGTATGGATATTTAGGCTGAAAGATATACAACAACATAATACGATGTCAATATATTTTTTATTTCAAAACCGATACCGCATCACTTATAGTTTTTTCAAATGCTTCTCTGCCGTATTTGTCAACCTCGGACTTGTTTTTTTCTCCGTGAGTGAGGCATCCTGCACCGCCTATACATCCACCGATGCAAGCCATACCTTCGATGAAGTTGGCATCAAGTACATTCTTACTCTTTTTAAGAAGTGTCATCCTGCACTCTTCAATACCGTCACAGGGAATTGCTTTTAAATCAAAATCGATATTCTGCTCTTTGATGCCCTGTGCTACCGCATCGGAAAGACCACCGCTTCGTGCAAATATTCTTCCAAAATAAGATGCATTATCAAGTACATCCTCATCAAGTGTTGTAATGTCAATATCCTTGCTGTCATAAAGTGCCTGAAGCACTTCAAATGTCATTACCGCATCAACGTAGTGTTTTACTTCTTCAAGCTGTGCTTCTGCTTTTTTAGCGGTACAAGGACCGATAAACACAACCTTTGATGTGGGGTCTGTTTCTTTAATATATTTTGCAAGTGTAGCCATAGGTGAAAGGTTGTGCGAAATATACTGCACCAAATCAGGAAAAGCGGATTTCACATATGATACAAATGCGGGACAGCAGGAGCTTGTAAGGAAACCTTTTTCGCTAAGCTCCTTTGATTCTGCCTGAGCAACCATATCTGCACCGAGTGCCGCTTCTATTACTGTGAAGAAGCCAAGCTCTTTCAAACCTTTAATTACCTGACCGAGTTTTGCGTAGGTGAACTGACTTGAAATAGAAGGAGCAACCATAGCATAAACCTTGTATTTCTGATTGTTATTGCTCTTTTTTATAAGGTCAATTACGTTCAGTATATACGATTTATCCATAATAGCACCGAAAGGACACTGATACACGCAGGCACCGCAGGCAGTGCATTTGCTGTTGTCAATTGCCGCTGCATTATTCTCATTGATAGAAATAGCCTTGATTTTGCAGGCGTTCTGACAGGGGCGTTTGCGATTAACAATAGCCGAATACGGGCAAACCTTTGCACATTGACCACATTCAACACATTTTGATTTGTCGATATGTGCTACGTGATTGTGGTCAAATGAAATTGCACCACGTTTACAAACATCCTCACATCTGTGCGCAAGGCATCCTCTGCAGGAGTCTGTTACTTCATAGCCTGCGGCAGGACATTCGTCGCAAGCTATGTCGATAACCTCAATTACGTTTGGGTTTTCCTTGTCGCCGCCCATTGCAATTCTTACACGTTCAGAAAGAATTGCACGCTCTTTATATACACAGCAGCGCATTGTTGAAGTTTTTCCCGGAACAATTGTTTTGGGAATTTCAAGAACATTTTCAAGAAGAGTGTCATTCCAGGCTTCTCTTGCAACCTCGCGCAGAACTTTATATTTTAAATGCTGGACTTTTGTATCAAATTTCCTCATACGTCACACTCCTTAAAAATAGCTTACTTTTATTCTTTTGCCCATCATTTTGAGGCATTTTGAAAGCTCCTCAACAAGATTCATTTTAATGCTGAAATTTATAGGCAGGTCGGGATTCTGGTGAGCGGGATTTATTGCTCTTCCCACATAGAAGTTTATATCGGTTGCTTCTTCAAAAAGCAACTGACAAATAAGAGAAGCACCGTCACGCTTGTAATTCCAGTACTCATACATTTCGTTGTCAGCAAGATAGTCTCTGGCGTATTCAAGCACCTTATTAACTGTGATAACACCCTCTGTAACAAGGTCCACTCCCTCTAGCTTTGCAATAGGCGGAACATCTGATTTTTCAAAGTTAAGAGTCGCCTGAAGAGGTTTGTTGAGATATTTTGCGGCAATTGATGATGTTGTACCGCCACATATAATATGCTTACCCTCTTTCGAAAAGAAAAGAGACATCATACGGTCACAGTCGTCACGGTTTGACGGAGGACCGAAGAGAATATTCATAGGTTCTCTTTTTCTGATTTTTACAATGCAGGCTGTTGCATCGTCACCGGGTTTTTCGCCGTAGAGCCTATCAACTTCGTCAACAAGAACGGTTGAAAGATTTTTTGCAGTCAGTCCGCTTACTGACATAGTTTCCATAAATTCGATTATGTCTTCTCTTTTCCAACCGAAATTGTATGCCATACCGATGCCGGCGTGAGGGCAACCATCACTCATCGCAATAAAAATATCGCCCTCCTGTAGTCTGATGACGGATTTGTAGATTTTCTTTCCGTCAATATTCATTTCGGTCTTGGGGTAGTCATAATTCTTATTGTTGCGGAGAACAATAGCCTGCGGATTGTCATACTGTATGATTTCAGCAGTTTCGTTGTCGATGATGTGCATAATCGTAAATGTTGAGTATGCAACGCCACGCACCGAGCAAACGGGAAGTGTTGCCGCAATGGTGGAAACACATTCTTCAATCGGCAGTCCTGCCGCCATCATTGTTGAAATGATTTTAGATGTAAGTGTTGAAAGAATACTTGCTTTAACGCCGCTTCCGAGCCCGTCTGCAAGAACAACTACCGTTGAAGCTTCGTTTTGCTCCACAAGTTCAACGTGGTCTCCGCACAGCTGCTCACCGTAATGATTGATGCTTTTCCAGCCGATATCTGCACATAAATCATTCATTTGAAATCGACTCCTTTAATTTTGCAAGCGCAATTTTTGTTTCTGCAGCGGTTTCCCCAAGTAAGGATGCAATTTCCTGAACAATACGCATCTGCTTGTCAACAACCTTATCTGCAACCTCAACAGTCTGACGGCTGATGCTTTCTTTCTTTTCACGTTCATTCTGCTCATCGGTGATATTGCGCATAATTCCGATAAGAAGATGAGAATCCTTATCGTGTACGACTGACTGCTCTATATAACGCTTATATTCTGCAAGATACACTTTTTTGTTTCTGATGTCCCTTCCGGTGTTTTTCACTTCCATAAAGTCAGAAGGGTCCATAATGCGGATTACCTGGTCACCAAGAATATCTGCACTTGAACGGATATTCATAATCTTTCTTGCAGCATCGTTAATCTGCTGAACTTCAAGTTCCTCGTTAAGTACAATAAGACCGTTTGGAGTATTTTTAACGATAGTATCCGAAAAGCTTTCTGCTTTGTCTTTAAGGAAAGGCAGACACATCGATATTTCAGCCTTACCCTGGCAAATAGCAATAGCCTTTTCACGGCATGTGTTGTATCCGCAAGAGCCACAGTTAAGCTCATCTGCAGGCTTGAATTTGCCCATCTGACGAAGCACATTGAAAATCTCTGTTTCTGTGGGCATCTGAAGTCTGTGTTCTATAAATGTGAACTGTTTCTTAAGCTCCATGTTGTCGGGCTGAACAACGTCAAAATCTTTTGTCCCTGAATAATTTGCTACTGTAATAAAATCCTTTATAGGTGCTGTGCGGTGGTATTTTTCCATAACTGGACCACCGATACAGCTTCCTACACAGGCAGACATTTCGATAAAGCATTTGTGAATTTTACCGCTTTCTATATCCTTAAGAGCATCAATACAGTTTTCGATTCCGTCAAGGGCCATATATGTATAACCGTTGATATTCTGTTCCATCGTCTTTAAAATTCCGCCCGTTGTTGGGAAAAATCTTGCACGACTTTCCTCAGTAGAATCCATATCCTGTTTTAGCTCAATATTTTCTTCCTTTAACCAGTTTGTAAGCTCTTCAAAAGTCAAAACTGCATCAACAATACCTTCGTAGTGTTCTGCTTCATCCTTTTTTGCAACGCAAGGTCCGATGAATACTGTTTTGGCATTAGGGAATCTCTTTTTGATATCCTGACAGTGTGCCTGCATAGGTGATAAAACGTCTGCAAGATACTCAAGTTCTGCCGGGAAGTACTTCTGTATAAGAAGATTTATTGAATGACAGCATGAAGATATGATAACATCACGCTCATCCTCGCGGAGCATTCTTTCATATTCTTTTTTTACGATTGTTGCACCGATTGCAGTTTCCTCAACATCGTAAAAACCAAGCTTCTGAAGTGCATCACGCATTGCGTTAATTCCTACACCTTCATAGTTGGCAACAAAGGACGGAGCAAGGCTTACAACTACCGGAGACCCGCTTTGAAGAAGCACCTTTGCTTTTTCTGTTTCATCAACAATCTGCTTTGCGTTCTGGGGACACACAACAAAGCACTGTCCGCAAAGGATACATTCGTTTCCGATAATGTGTGCCTGGTTTCCGGAAAAACGAATTGCCTTAACGGGACAGTGACGAATACACTTATAACAGTTTTTACAGTTTGATTTTTTTAATGTTAAACAGTTTGGCATTACGCATTCTTCCTTTCGCTTTCTAATATCGCGAGTACGTTATCGTTAAAAAATTCTTTGAAATTTTCACGGGTTATGCCTGTGTGAATTTCATCATCCACCTGCACAGTTACACCATAACGGTTACACTTGCCGATGCAAAAGCTACCGGCAAGTGTAATTTCGTCTTCAAGGTGATATTCTTCAACTGCTTTGGTAAGTAATTCAACGATTTCAGGCGATCCCTTCAAATGACAAGAACTTCCAACGCAAATCTGAATAATCATATCATCCTCACACTTTCGCTAAAACTTCTTTGCTGAAGAAATCCTCAACAGTTTCGGGAGTAACTGAATGGAAGTTGTCATCTACGTTTACGCATACGCCCTGCTGACATTTGCCCATACAAAATGTGCCGCCGAGCTCAACTTTATCATCAAGATTGTTCTTTCCGATAAGGTACTGAAGCTGTTCTACAACCTGGCGTGACCCTTTAATGTGACAGGAACTTCCGATACATACTGTAATTTTCATTTTTTATACATCCTTTCGTGATTATTCGTAATCTACTACATCTACCCATGAAAGCAGGAATTCACGTTCCTGAGCGTTACCCTTAACAGACTGTGAAGCTGCTACGATAGGCATCCATTTCTGAACATACTGCTTTGCTGTTTCACTCATTTTGCAGAACAAATCAAGATATTTCTTCGCTCCGTCAATGTCGCCGTTAAGCCAGAAGAGAAGGTATGTTCTTGCAGCATCGGCTGATGCATTACCCTGTGTTGCGTGTGCCCAGTCAAGGATGTAAGGAGTACCATCTTCTGCAATTATAATGTTTGAGGGGTTAAAATCACCGTGGCAAACCTTTGTGTGCTTGGGCATACCCTCGAGTCTTGTGTGAAGGTCATAGCGTGTTGTTGCGTCAAGGTCAGATTCGCTGATTTTGCGGTTCATTTTATCCTTAAGCTTGTTAAGAAGAGGAGATTTCTTTGAGTGAACCTCAAGCTGAAGCTTTACAAGAAGCTCAAGATATTCATCCTTCTTATCTTCGTCTTCAGTCATAAGCTGACTGAGTGTCTTTCCTTTGATGTATTCAGATACAATAGCCCATTTTCCGTCTACCATTGTTACTTCAAGAATTTTGGGAATGTTAAGACCTGTTTGTTCAATTCTTGCCTGATTCAATGCTTCGTTAAGTACATCTGCTTTTGAATAGCTTTCATTGAAAACCTTAATACAACGGTCTCCGTCTCTGTATATTGTTTTATTGTTTCTTACTGCAATAACTCTGTCAAGTTTCATAATTTATTCCTCCTTCAATTCATACTCAGGCTTTTTTGCCTTTGTTATATACGGTTTTAACAGCATCGGGCTTCTTGTTTGACTTGATATCCTTTTCTGTGGGCATAGCCTTTTCTTCAAAGTGCTTGCCGTAGTAAGCATTTAAATACATTTCTTTGATTTCTGCCATTAAAGGATATCTGGGGTTAGCGCCTGTGCACTGGTCGTCAAATGCCTGCTCAACCATTTCGTCGAGATTGTCAAGGAATACTTTTTCGTCAATGCCGTAATCTTTGATTGTAGCTTTGATTCCAACCTTAGCCTTAAGGTCATTGATTAACTTGATAAGGCCTTCAAGCTTTTCTGTGTTGTTCTTACCCTTAACGCCAAGGTAATCTGCAACTTCTGCGTAGCGGGCAAGTGTATGAGGATGGTCATACTGCGAGAAGGTGCCCATCTTAACGGGAGCCTCACTGGCATTGAAGCGAAGTACCTCTTCAATCATAAGTGCGTTTGCAACACCGTGGGGCAAGTGATGGAATGCACCAAGCTTATGTGCCATAGAGTGGCAAATGCCGAGAAATGCGTTTGCAAATGCCATACCTGCCATTGTTGCGGCATTAGCCATCTTTTCTCTTGCTTCTACATCTATCTGACCGTTTTCGTATGCTCTGGGAAGATATTCAAATACTGTCTTAAGAGATTTAAGTGCAAGACCGTCAGTGTAGTCGGTTGCAAGCATTGCAGCGTAAGCTTCGATAGCATGTGTTACTGCGTCAATACCTGATGCTGCTGTAAGACCCTTGGGTGCAGACATATGGAAATCTGTATCGATGATTGCCATATTTGGCATAAGCTGATAGTCTGCAAGAGGATACTTAACACCTGTCTGCTCGTCTGTGATAACTGCAAAAGGAGTCACCTCGGAACCTGTACCTGCAGATGTGGGAACTGCGATGAAGTAAGCCTTCTCGCCCATCTTGGGGAATGTGTATACTCTCTTTCTGATGTCAATGAATCTCATTGCCATATCCATAAAGTCTGCTTCCGGATGTTCATAAAGTACCCACATAATCTTAGCGGCATCCATAGCACTACCGCCGCCGAGAGCAATGATTGTATCAGGCTTGAATACAGCCATCTGTGCAGCACCGTTCTTTGCATTGAGAAGAGTGGGGTCGGGCTGTACATCAAAGAATGTTGTATGAACGATACCCATTTCGTCAAGCTTATCTGTGATAGGCTTTGTATAACCGTTTTCATAGAGGAATGTATCTGTTACTATAAATGCTCTCTTCTTGCCCATTACATTTTTAAGTTCGTCAAGAGCAACAGGCAGACAGCCTTTCTTAATATATACCTTTTCAGGTGCACGGAACCAAAGCATATTTTCCCTTCTTTCTGCTACTGTTTTAATATTGATAAGGTGTTTCACACCAACGTTCTCAGATACTGAGTTGCCACCCCAGGAACCGCAACCGAGGGTAAGTGACGGAGCAAGCTTGAAGTTGTAAAGGTCACCGATACCACCGTGAGAAGAGGGAGTATTTACAAGTATACGGCAGGTTTTCATACGTGCGGCAAACTTATTGATTTTTTCTGTTTCTGTAACTTCGTTAAGGTATACTGAAGATGTATGACCGAAGCCGCCGTCTTCAACAAGCTTTTCAGCTTTGTCAAGAGCCTCATCAAAGTCCTTAACCTTGTACATTGCAAGTACGGGAGAAAGTTTTTCGTGTGCAAATTCTTCTGAAAGTTCAACACTTTCTACTTCACCGATAAGGATTTTTGTTGCTTCGGGCACTGTCACGCCTGCAAGAGCAGCGATTTTAGCGGCAGGCTGTCCAACGATTTTTGCATTAAGCGCACCGTTTATGATAATTGTCTTTCTTACTTTCTCTGTTTCCTTTTCGTCAAGGAAGTAGCAACCGCGTCTTGCGAATTCTTCCTTAACCATATCGTAAATATTTTCCGGAACAAGTACAGACTGTTCAGAAGCACAAATCATACCATTATCAAATGTCTTTGAATGAATGATTGAGTTTACTGCAAGAAGAATGTCTGCACTGTCGTCGATGATTGCAGGTGTGTTACCTGCACCAACACCGAGAGCAGGCTTACCGCTGGAGTATGCAGCCTTAACCATTCCGGGACCGCCTGTTGCAAGGATAATGTCAGCTTCTTTCATAACTGTATTTGTCATATCAAGCGAAGGAACGTCAATCCAGTCAATGATACCTTCGGGAGCACCTGCACTTACTGCCGCTTCAAGAATGAGCTTTGCTGCAGCAATTGTACAATTCTTTGCTCTCGGATGGGGAGAGATAATGATGGCATTTCTTGTTTTAAGAGCAAGCAAGCACTTGAAAATTGCTGTTGATGTGGGATTGGTTGTGGGAATAACTGCGGCAACAACACCGATAGGCTCAGCTATTTTCTTTGTGCCGAAAGCCTTATCTTCTTCGATAATACCGCAGGTCTTTGTTTCCTTATAAGCGTTATATATGTATTCTGAAGCATAGTTATTTTTGATAACCTTATCTTCTACAACGCCCATGCCTGTTTCTTCAACTGCCATTTTTGCAAGCGGTATTCTTGCTTTGTTTGCAGCAGATGCTGCAGCGAGGAAAATTTTGTCAACCTGTTCCTGAGTGTAGGTTGCAAAAATTTTCTGAGCTTCTCTTGTGCGTTTGATTGCTTCTTCAAGCTTTTCAACGCTGTCCACGATTTCGTAAATTTTGTTTTCCATGATATATCCTCCTAGTTTTGATTGGGCATAAGAGAGTCGAACCCAATATGCCTTAAACTTGTTAAATTTTTGTTCTTTTCATCTGTCGTCCTCGAAAGGCGTCAGCCTATCTTCGTCCTTCACATAAAAATCACATTAAATTTTTTTGCGTTTAAGGTCAAAGAGTTTAAAACAAGAAATTTTGATATAAGGCAAAGAAAATTCAAAAATAATACTGTCGTATATTTGCAGAATTTTCTGCAGAATTATGCAAAATTTCTGTTTTTAAACCATATCGGGTTCAACTTTCTTATGCCTTTAATTGTTTGTTAAGATAAGCTATTGAAAGTGCCATATTTTCCTGTTTTACAATTATATTCCCGGGCACTTCAAGTTTTGTTGGGGTGAAATTCCATATTGCACGGATATTGTTTTTCAGCATAAGGTCGCACACTTGCTGTGCGGCACTTTCGCATACTGTGATAACACCGATTTTTATATCGTTGTCTTTGCAGAAGCTTTCAAACCGTTTTATTGAAAGAACTTCCCGATGAAATTCATCCTTTTCCTTAGAAACAATGTCAAAGGCGGCTGAAATTTCAATTCCGTATTCCCGGAAGCCGTCAAAATTGAGAAGTGCCTGACCGAGTTTTCCTGCTCCCACGATTACTGCCTTTGCTATGTTGTTATAACCTAAAGCATTTTCAATGCTTTTGATTAACTCTTTTACAGAGTATCCGATTTTAGGTTTCCCTGCTCCGCTTACTGAATTCAGATCTTTTCGCACCTGAACTTCGCCAAGTGACAAACCTTTTGCGATGATTGTTGCGGATACATATTCGTTATCATTTTTTGATACTTCTTTTAAGTAGCTAAGATAACGTGGCAGTCTTCCGAGTGTTGCTTTTGACAAAGAGCCGTTTTCCATTTCAAAACCTCCCGTCTCCTGATGTCGAAAATAATATAACACTATTTTTCCGTCTTGGGAATTCTTAAAATGTTTAATCAGTATTATCAATATCGATAACCCCTTTATCGAATGGCTTTGTTAAGCCGAATGGAGCTTTGCACCATAGGAAAAAATTTTTGAAAAAAGTTTAAAAATAAACTTTTTGAGGTAAAAAAATAAGCCCGATTTAATCGGGCTTATTTTTGTCAGTTGAATATTTTTCTCTTCGATTCACAAAGCTTTGTTATAAATCTGCGGTCAAGCTCGGTGAGCTTGTAGCCTTTTTTGTAAATCAGAACATCCTTATAAAGCTTTTTATTTTCAACGCATTTTTTCTGAATGAGATTATATCTTTTTAAAAGAGTGTCAGGTGCAGGAGATACCCACATAAAAGTTTCGGGATTTTTGTCAAGCAAATCGAACTGGCTTGCTCTCTCAAAAATGTAAATTCGTCTGTCAATATTATCAGGGAGCTCTTCTTTAACTACTTTTGAAACCGGCATTGACGGAACATAGGGGTCTGCATGGGCAATTTCTATAAAGTCTGCAAGGTCATCAAATGTAATTTCATCCTTTTGAGAAAGCGGATTTTCCGCACTCATAATAAGAGAATAAGTAAATTCATTTACAAGCTCATACTCAAAGCCTTTTTCATCCAACATAGCTTTAAAATACTTATCATAGTTTTCGGCATATCTGATAATTCCGAGTTTGTAATCGTGAGTGAGCATATTGTGAATTGTTCTCTGTGAGTTTGTTTCTTTGTAGAAAATTTCTGCAGAATCCTTGGAAAGCGTTTTGGAAAATTCAGCGAATGCATCCGAAATATAACAGGCACGCGGAACAGAAATTGAAAACTTCTGCTTGTTAGGGGAACCGTCTTTGTAATACTTTTCAACGGATTCAATCTGGCTGAGTATCCCTTTGGCAAAATTCATAAATTCCTCGCCCTCGGGTGTCAGACACATTCCCTTTGTGGTTCTGTCGAATATTGTGATACCTAAATCTGATTCCAGCTCTTTAATCGAACGGCTGATATTCGGTACAGCAATAAATAAAGTTTCCGCTGCTTTGTTAAGAGAACCGGCTTTTGCAACTTCAACCGCGTATTTCATATGTAATATATTCACAATAGCACCTACCCTGTTGTTATTTTTTTATATTATACCACATTTACATACAAATTACAACTTTTAATTAAACCTGCATTTCTATTTTTTCTTTCTAGCGCATTATCACTCGATTACTTTCACGCAAGAATCACGCAACTAAACCGCAGGTAAATGACTATATGAATATGAGTGCACGCAAAAACGCAGTTTTTTTGAAAAGAATAGTTGTAATTTTAAAAATGAGTTAAAATTACTCATTTATGGATATCGTCGTCAGGACAAACTAAAACAGCTTTAAGGCGCGAAATTGCCTTAAAGCTGTTTCTTGTTATATAACACTTTACGTGTTATTCATTGGTGGAGCCGAGGGGGGACGGCTACTTCGTACCCTGCCCGCTTGACGACCGCAAGCTCTGCTTGCAGTACCCGTCTGCGCACCAACTTCGCTAAAAACGATTATCAATCGTTTTTTCACGCTCGTTGCCCTCTTAGGCTTCAACCCTCCCTCAATTCTCACCACGCAAAAAAAGCACCGTGAACGGTGCTTTTAGCGTGGTGGAGCCGACGCGTCACTGCTGACTTTCACGGAAAATGTGTATGGATATCGAGGCAAAAAGGCTCGAATGAGTGTTTTAGTCTCGATTTACTTTAAATAAAATTTTTGAGGATGTTTCAGCTCGGATGGACGAAGAACCGGCTTACACCCACTTACACCTTGCATAAGAAGTGAGTGGATTCTTGAGAAGTTCAATGTTCCCGGTTGAAATATTAAAAGCACCCACATGAAATCCATGTGGGTGCTAATCTTATAAGGATCGCAGGAAAAAAGCCTGTGTTCCTGTATTTTTTATTATCAGCAGTTACTTACATATACATTATCTGAATGTTCTGTTATATAACTCATAAAAGAATGACATATTATTAAATCCTGCAAGGTATGCTGCTTCGTTCACTGAAAATTCACCGGAATCAATCATATTTTTCGCCTGATGCATACGGATAAGGTTACGGTATTCTATGGGGGAAGCGCCCGTGTATTCCCTGAATAATTTACGAAAATTAGGCTCGGACATATTACACATATCGGCATAATATGAAATTTTGTGATTTTCAAAATAGTTTTTCTTTATAGCAAAAACTGCGGGCAATATTTTTGTATATTTATTCCCGGGTAAATTATCAGGTTTTTCCAACACATAAAGAAGGTCATATATCCTTGCGGAAACAAAGGCAACACTTTGTGTGTCAAGTCCTGACATGGAATCAAAATTTTCTGAACGTTTTGGCATATGCCTTAAAACCGGATTTTTCAAGTAATACGGAAGTTTTTCTTCACAGGTATCAAACAAAAACATACTTATGGTTGTATTATCCTCAAGATAAGTTGCTATGTAAGGTACTTTTTTCGGCACATACAAAAATTTCCCTTTTTCAAGATAAACTGTGTTATCTGAAAATTCATATTTCATAGCACCGTTTTCAAGGATTATAAGAGAATTAACATCCTTTCCGTTTTTATAAGGAAAAACAAAGTTTTTGTCACGACTTACTTTTGTGTAGCCGATATTTTCAATTAAATACTCATTACCGAAATTCTTTTCATATTTCATAGCATCACCTCTTTTTAATCGAATACCATACATTTTTAGCAGATAATGAATTGTCATTATCTGTTTTAAATTGTATAATAAAGCCACAAAAGAGTCAATATGCAAAAGCTAAATTTTATCAGATACGGGTGTATTTTATGAAAAATAATTTCTTGTTAAACTCATCTGTCGGCAAAACTCTGTATGACAGAATAAAGAATTTGCCTATTATTGATTACCACAATCATCTTTCGCTTAAGGATTTAAAGAAAAACACACGTTTTACCGATATCTATGATTTATGGATTGCGCCTGATCCTTACAAGCACCGTGCTATGCGTATGTGCGGAGTAGAGGAAAAATACATCACCGGAGATTGTGACAAAAAGGAGAAATTTTTAAAATGGTGCGAAACTATTCCAAAGATTGTTGGAGGTCCGCTCTACCACTGGAGCCGTATGGAAATTGAATTTCTTCTCGATAGTGATGACTTTTCATGGAGCGACGAATCGCTTTTTGAAAAATGTAATTCATACCTTGCTGAAAACATTGTAACGCCCGAAGTTTTACTTAAGCGGTTTAATGTAGAGTACAACTGTCCTTGTGCATCTCTGCTTGATGACATAATTTTCTGTGAAGAAAAAGATGGTCTTGCACCGTCATTGCGTGGTGATGATATAGTAAACCTTTCACCCGAATTTATAAAAAAGCTCAGCAAAATAACGCAGACGGAAATAACAGACCTTTCTTCTTTTGAAAATGCGGTCAGAATGCGTTTTGAGGAGTTTTATAAACTTGGTTGCCGCTACAGCGACCACGCACTTGATAACGGATTTGTGTACTATAAGGACGATGGAAAAAATGATGTACGATTTATGCAGTTACTTGACGAAACTATTGATGAAGAAGACAAAAAACATCTGTCATCATACATCCTGACCTACCTCGGAAAAGAATATGCACGATTGGGTTTTGTAATGCAGTTACATATAGGTGCAGAAAGATTCACAAGCACCAAATTAAGAGCTGCCGCAGGTGCTGCAGGTGGATTTGCAGGTATAGGCAACAGTGTTAATATAAAATCTCTTACTGAATTTCTCGACACGGTTGATATTGCATATAGATTGCCGAAAACTATGCTTTTTACACTTAACCCTTCCGACAATGCTATGATTTCAGTTCTGTCAGGCTCATATTCGCAGGATGGAGTGAGCGGTCTTGTTACCCAAGGACCTGCCTGGTGGTGGTGCGACCACAAAAATGGCATTGAAAATATGCTTGAGAACTGGAGTGTATTCGGAGTTCTTACAAACTTCGTAGGGATGACAACTGATTCGAGAAGCTTTCTTTCCTTTATCAGACATGACTATTTCAGACGGATTCTGTGTAATTACCTGGGCAAAAAGAAAGATGACGGTGAAATATTCTGCACAGAAGATGAGCTTTATATGATAGCAGAAAAAATGTGTTACACTAATGCAAAGGAGATATATTAATGGAATTCAAAAACAAAGTAGCGGTAGTTACAGGTGCAGGCGGAACACTTTGTTCCTGCATTGCAAAAAATCTGGCTTCGTATGGTACAAAGGTTGTTCTTGTTGGACGCACAGAAGAAAAGCTTATAAAGGTTTATGACGAAATAATCGAAAATGGTGGCACTGCAATGGTTTACCCCTGTGATGTTACGGACAAAAACTCGGTAGAAAAGCTTGCAGAAGCAGTCAAAAAAACTTTTGGCAACTGCGATATGCTTATTAACGGTGCCGGCGGAAATAATATAAAGGCAATGCCTACCATTACAAAATACGATGAACGTGAACTTACAGGAGAGCTTCCCGAAGGCGAAAAAGGTCTTTATAATATAGATCTTGATGCGTTCAGAAGCGTTCTTGACATAAATACAATGGGAACAGTAATTCCCACAATGGCATTTGCAAAGCAGATGATTGAAAACGGTGGCGGAAGTATCATAAACTTTGCTTCAATGAATAGCTACTGTCCTCTCACCCGTTGTTTTGCCTATGCAATGAGTAAGGCGGCAATCACAAACCTTACACAGTCGTTTGCGGCATACTATGCACCTGCAAAAATCCGCATAAACGCTGTTGCTCCCGGATTTATGGTTAACGAGAGAAGTAAAAACTACCTCGGTACAGTTGAAGACGGTCTTACAGCAAGAGGCGCGCAGGTTATTTCGCATACCCCTATGGGCAGATTCGGTGAAGCAGATGACCTTTCAAGCTGTGTAAAATGGCTTCTTGACTCCGATGCATCGGCATTCGTAACAGGTGTTACAATCCCCGTTGATGGCGGATTCCTGACGTTAGGCGGTGTATAATAATGATACTTACAGATTATTTTCGCAGTGCAAAAGATTTAACGTGGGACATTGCAAAACAGAGCGGTGTTGATAAAGGCGTTATCCGACTTCCCGAAGATGGTACATTTGACCTTACTGATAAATCTCACTGGCAGACTGTATATGACCGCTTCATAAACTACGGAATAAAGCCGATTATTATCGAGCCTATGCCCAACGAGGTACACGACCACATAAAGGCAGGCGATGAAAAGCGTGATGAAAGTATTGAAAAGGTTATTAAAATGCTTCCTATTATGCAACACTTCGGCATTGACACAATCTGCTTTAACTGGATGGCACACATCGGGTGGCTCCGCACGTCAAGCGATTACCCGGAGCGTGGAGGTGCTACTGTTACAGGCTTTGACAAAAATGATTTTAACCCCACGGACAAGGCAATATCACACGAGGAGTTATGGAATAATTACGAATACTTTTTAAAGGCGGTAATTCCCGAGGCGGAGAAAAACGAAATAAAGCTTGCACTTCATCCCGATGACCCGCCACTTCCCTATCTCGGAAACGTAGGCAGAATTATGACAAGCTATGACAGCATAAAAAAAGCAATTTATGACATCTGCCCGAGTGATATGCTTGGTGTTACGATGTGTCAGGCGAATTACTACATAATGGGTGAAGACCTTGACAAAGTGATAACAGAGCTTCGCGATAAGATTTTCTTTATACATTTCAGGAATACAAAGGGCACGATTGAAAGCTTCCGTGAAACATTCCACGACAATGGTGCACTTGATATGGCACATCTTATGAAGCTTTATACAAATCTCGGTATAGATGTTCCCATTCGTGTAGACCACGTTCCCACGATGAAAGATGAAAATACAAACGTTGCAGGTTATGCCGCAATCGGCAGATATTTTGCAATAGGCTATTTAAAAGGACTTTTGGAAGGAGTATTAAAATGATTACCAACAAACGATTTGACGACCCGAGCTATAAAGGTTGGGTGCTTCCCGAAACTTGTGATGACATCAACGGAACTCCCCTTGAAAGACATTACGACACAACAAAAACAAAAAGCGACCTTCTCGCATCAGATGAATGGAAGGTCCCGTCCTTTATGACTATGAACGACGGCCGACCCGTTACAAAAGAACTTTGGCCCGAGCGCAGAAAGGAAATCCTTGATATCCTTATGGAATACGGTTTCGGCTATACTCCCGAGCCGATTGGAAAGGTGCGTGCAGAGGTACTCTGGTCATCTGCAAGCGAGGAAAACCTTTATGCAGGTGTAGTTAAGACATACGCGGGAAAAGCAGTTTCCGAAAGAATTATGCTTACATTTGATGCACCTTACGGAGAATTTTCATTCCCGATTCAGGTTGTTAGACCTATTTATGCAGAAGAACGTCCTCCCGTTGTTATGCAGATAGCTTTCAAGCCAAGGTCACTTAGTGAACTTCCCGTTTCGGAGGAAGTCGACCACTGCTACGCACCTGTTGAGGAAATTATCGACAATGGTTTTGCATACGTTCAGTTCAGTTATTGTGATACAATCGGTGACCTTCCCAGAGGTAATTACAAAGAGGCATTCGTGGAAAATGGCATGGGTAAGTTTTTCTGCAAGGGCGATACCCGCGGTGAAAGCGAATGGGGCAAAGTTGGTATGTGGGCATATTGCGCAAGCCGTGTTCTTGACTACCTTCTTACCCGTGACGACCTTGACCACGACTGTATCTCTGTTGCAGGACATTCACGCCTCGGTAAAACTGCTCTGTGGGCAGTTGCGCAGGATGAAAGATTCTTCGCAGCACTTGTTAACGGTTCAGGCTTCGGCGGTGCAGGTCTTATGAAAGGACTTACCAAGAGAAGACTTCTCGACTGTATTGAAAATGGTTCTATAGACTGGTGGTGCGAAAAGCAGAAGCAGTTTGCACACGATCCCTGCTCGCTTCCCTACGATTCACACTTCATCCTTGCCGCAATTGCACCAAGATATGTAAATCTTATTGATGGTGACGGCGACTTTGCAAAATATCAGCTTGCGGACTTTATGACTGCCGCTTTTGCAAGCCCCGCATTTGAAGTTCTGGGACTAGACGGCTTCATTTCGTCGGAAGAGCTTCCGAGACCATCTGTAATTTATAACGATGGTCACATCGGTTATGCACTCCGCCCCGGCTCGCACTACTTCTCACGTTGGGACTGGAATGCTCATATAGAATTTGTTAAAAAGCACAGAGGAAATAAGTAAGGAGTTGTAATTATGAAAGACAAACTGATAGCTTTTATGCTGTATCTCGGCGAAAATCAGTGGGATGATTCAACATCCCGCATCAATGCACGCGGCGGACAGTATATGCCAAAGCTCACTACCGATAAAAAGGTATGGCGCGAACTTACAGACTTTGCCGTTGAATGTGGTTTCAACGCGATACATATCCCCACACTTGATGGTGTAAAATACAAATCACATCCCGAAATTGCAGTTGAAGGCGCGTGGGAGGTTTCCGAACTTAAAGAGGAACTTTGCCGTCTTCGCGAAATTGGTCTTACACCAATCCCCGAGCTTAATTTCTCAACAGGACACGACATCTGGCTCGGTGAATATTCAAGAATGGTGTCAAGTCCCATTTACTATGAGGTTGTACGCGATATTATCCACGAAAACATTGAAATATTCGGCAACCCCGAGTTCTTCATGATGGACCAGGATGAGGAAGGTCCGCTTATACAAAGAAGATTTGACTTTGTGTGCTACCGTCAGCACGACCTTTTGTGGCACGACATTGAATTTTTCCACGAGTGTATAAGAGAAAAAGGCTCTCGTCCGATGATGTTTGTTGACCTTTTTGCACACAATCCCGAACCTTTCTTAAAACACGTTAAAAAGGACGTTGTTGTTATGCCGTGGTATTATTGTGCATTCTGGGAGGATGCCGAGGTTAAATTCCCCCAGCCTAACTCCGACCCTGACCATTACTGCGAATTTATGATTGCAAAAATGCAGAGCTATGCAGAAATTCCCAAACATGGTTACGATGTATTTCCTATGTGTTCAAATGTATTTGAAGACTATGGTATTGACCACTCTGTATGGCATATCGGAAATGTAGTGCCCGACGACAAGCTTCTCGGTCTTACGGTTGCGCCGTGGGCAGGCGGTACAAACGAAAGCTGCAAGTACGGAATTATGGATGCGATTGTTGCTACTCAGGAAGCAATAAGAAAGCACTGGAATAAGTAAGGGAGGGAACGAAGATGATTAACAACTATATGTTTCATATATATCTTGGAGACAATGTAGAAGACGACTCAACCACAAGACTTAATGTTCACGGAAGAAAGTTCTCCACCAATCTCAACACAGACAAACAGGTATGGGATGAAATCGTAGACAAAGCGATTGAGCTTGGATTCAATTCAGTTCTTATTGAGCTTGCAGACGGTGTACGCTACAAGTCACACCCCGAAATTGCAGTAGAGGGAGCGTGGGAAGTTGAGGAACTTAAGGAAGAGCTTCAGCGTCTGCGTGAAAAGGGTCTTACCCCCTATCCCAAGCTTAATTTTTCCACTGCACACGATGCTTGGTTTGGCGTATATTCAAAAATGGTTTCAACAAGATTTTACTATCCCGTTGTAAAAGACCTTATCAACGAAGTTATTGATATCTTTGATACTCCCGAAATGTTTAATTTTGGCTTTGACGATGAACACCGCTGGAGTCAGGTGCGTTATGACTATGCCTGCTACCGTCAGAGCGACCTTTACTGGCACGACTACCGCTTTATTCTTGACACAATAAGAGAACGGGGCGTGCGTCCGTGGACATTTGTTGACCCGTATATCGTTGACCCAGAAAGATTCCTTGAAGAAACAGATAAGGATGTTGTGATAAGTCCCGACTATTACAGGGCTTCTATATATGAAGATGAATCTACAAAGCGCCCCAAAGCAAATGCAGACCTTATGAAAAAGCTGGCAAGCCTTAAGGAACTTCCCGAGCTTGGTTACGAAATTATTCCTTTCTGCACAACTTATGTGCACAAATACAACGTAAAGCAGACTGTAAAATATGTTAACGAGAATGTCCCGAACGAAAGCGTTAAGGCAATCATCGTTTCAGCTATGCAACACACGGTAAAATTAAGAAAATTCCTTCATTTCGAGGCTCTTAATATGGTTAAATATGCAAGAGCAGACCTCGGAAGCGGAAAAATTCTCGGATACAGGAGTGAATCAAAATATGGGCAAAATATGCGTTAACTCAAATCA
Source organism: Clostridia bacterium (assembly GCA_045651805.1). Taxonomy (GTDB): domain Bacteria; phylum Bacillota; class Clostridia; order UMGS1883; family UMGS1883; genus UMGS1883. The sequence goes on along the minus strand of JAZRTB010000084.1, from coordinate 7,486 downwards.
GATTATAAAAAAGCAGAAAAATTTCTGGAATAACTTTTTATTCCACCCCACAGACGGTGTTGAAGACGACTGGGGATATGCAATTTTAAAGCAGGTTGCAGAAGATAAAGCGGCAAATATGATACGAATCTACTCTATGTTTGAAGATATCGTATCAATGGACGAAAACGGTAAGCTTCAGTATGATTACACAGATAACGACACAAGAATTGACCGCCTTTTAAGCTTTGGTTACAAGCCTCTTATTGCATATTCCTGCGTACCTGCCTGCATTGCGGCAGACCCCGAAATGAATAGCACAAATTCCCACGGTGCAAAGCGTTATAAAGGTAAAAAATACATATCTTCACCCCCGAAGGACCATGCTCTTTGGGAAGAGGTGTGCTATGAATATACAAAGCATATTGTAGAAAAGTATGGTATGGAACAGGTCAAAACCTGGTACCTTACCTGCCTTAACGAGCCGGACTCCCCCGGTTTCTTCCTTCCCTACGCGGAAAACGAGGTTAAGAGAGCGGAATACAATAAAATCTACGATGCATTTGAACGCGGCATAAACAGAGTAAGCACAGAATTAAGGATTGGCGGACCTACAGTCGGAGGAGAAGAGGATATCGAGCTTCTCGATACATTCCTTGACCACATTACCAAAAACAACCGCCGCCTCAGCTTTATCTCCGTTCACGCTTATGGCACATCGCCGTGGCATATCCGCGACGGAAGCCGTCCCTTCACTATACAGAATCATTTTGACCGCATTCACGTCTACGAAAACATCATAAAGAAATACTACCCCGAGGGCATTGAAGTTGTTGTTGACGAATGGGGTGCCTGCATCGGCGGTGACTGCCAGAAGTCGGATTATCCCGAGCTTAATTTCCGTGAAACACCGCAGTTTGCGGCATATTTTGCGAATATGGTGGCTCAATATATCTACAAAGAAAATCTCATTCCGAGCATAATGATGATTTGTCTTTCAGGTCAGCACACTATGAAAGCCGAGTTTGAGGGATTCCGTAACTTCTTCTCACTCAATTTTATCAAAAAGCCTATCTATAACGGCTATGTGCTTATGAATAAGCTTTATGAGGATATTCTTGCATCCGAAACGGATGTGGATGACCTTACACTTATCCCGACTAAGAGTGATGACGGCAATCTTGCAATCATTCTTTCGCACGCTACGCCTGACTTTAAGGATGATATCCCCACAGTTAAGGAATCGCTTGTTATTGACGGTGTAAGCGGAGAAAAAGAAGTAACTGTATGGACAATAGACGACAACAACACATTCCCTTACGGCGAAATGCTTAAGAGAGGGTATTCCGAGCCTCTTACTCCCGAACAGATTCATGAACTGAAAGAAGTTTCTATTCTTAAGCCCAAGACATTCGCCGTAAACACTGATGGCAAACTTTCAGTCGATATTGAGCTTGCAGGTAACGGAATTATACTTGTGGAGGTAAAATAATTATGAATTTTAACGTAAGAGAAGAAGTAATAGCGCTTACTCCCCAGTGGAAAGGTGAAAGACTTCCCGACGGCAGACCGAAGGTTGATGAAAAATATCTTAAAGCACTTAAGACACTCACACTTGAAGAAGTGTGGAAGCCGATTTTCGTAAAAGGCTACGAAAGTCAATTTGAAGGACGGCTCCACACACTTCACGATGACGGCAGAAAGCTTATCGGCCGTGCAGTTACTGCAATTTACTGTCCTTATCGTCCCGACCTTGACGAAGTAGTGAAAGGAGTCGGCAAAAGCGAGGGCAGAACAGGCACATACAATCAGTGGGTTATTGACAATCTTATGGAATACGACGTACCCGTAATTGATATGTACGACAAGATTTACAAGGGAACATATCTTGGCGGCAACCTTACAACCGCGCTTAAGAACAAGACAAAGAATGAAAACGGCGGTGCAGTAATCTGGGGCGGTATCCGTGATACCGAGCAGATGAAAAAGGTTGAGGATACCCAGGTTTTTTACCGTGGTATAGACCCCACCCCTATCCGTGATTTCATTATGACAGGCTACAACACAGTTACAAGAATTGGTAACGCAGTTTGTCTTCCGGGTGATGTTGTATTCGGTGCAGGCGGCGGTGTGCTCTTTATCCCCTCTCACCTTGTTGAAGAAGTCGTAGGCGGTGCGGCAAAGACGCAGGTTAAAGATATGTTCGGCTTTGAAATGATTTCCCTTAACAAGTTCACAACTGCACAGATTGATAAAAACACGTGGACAAAAGAAATGCTCGACCTACTTCTTGACTGGATTGAGAAAGACGACAGAGCAGAAAGCTACCGCGGACTTGACTGGTCACACGAATACGACCTTGCAATAAACGGCGATCCCAACGATACACAGTCAGCTCTTTAATGCAGAAAAATGCTATGAAACCAACATATAAAATTCATTTTGAAAAATTTAAAAAATCGGCATTCCCTTTTCCTCTTGACGGGAAAATCAAACACTACGGAATGCTTGCAGTTTTTTCGGGAAATATGGAATATGTGGTAAACGGAACGCCTTATAGTTTATCCGACGGAGATATTCTGTTTATGCCTCCGAGTACAGAACGTAAGCGTCTTAAACCAAACGGTGATGCGGGGTATTTTTCACTCAATTTTTTTACAGACACAGCGATTTCACTCCCCGTATATATCCCCGGAGCGCTGACGAAAGACCTTCGGATACTTATTGAAATGTTTGACAAGGTTTTTAACGATTTGTCGGATTTATATGCTGATGAGAAAATAAATAACCTTATGGAACTGATACTTATTTCTCTACGGGAAAGTTCCGAAAAAAAGGCACAGAATTTCAGAGTGGACAAAATTCTTAAATACATTGATGCCACCTTTACCAAGAGCATTACTCTTTCGGATATTGCATCGTATGTGGACCTGACTGTGCCTTATTGCTGTTCACTCGTCAAAAAAGAGCTTGGTTGCACAATTTATGAATTGATTTCAAGAAAGAGAATTTCTCTTGCACAATATTATATTACTGAAACAGACCTGCCTTTTGAAGAAATTTATGTAAAATGCGGATTTAACACTTACAGTACATTTGTGAAATGTTTCAAAAATGTTCGCGGCATAACACCCTGCCAGTACAGAAAAGCTTAACAATAAAAATCACAACAATAATAAAGACGGAGTCGCTTCGGCGGTTGATTATGGGGATAAGTCAGAAAAAGGCTATGACTACATATAAAGTTCAACTTTAAAAAATAAGAAAGACAGCATACCCCGTTCCTAGCCTAATTTAACGCAGCAGAAGCGGAAATCTGTGTTTTTAAATCGCCTTTAGTGTTGGTTGTTTAGGCTATTGACGGAAAAATCAAATACTACGGAATATTTGCGGTCTTTTCAGGTAATATGGAATATATGATAAACGGAACTCCTTATCATTTATCGGACGGAGATATTTTGTTTATGCCTCCCAGCACGGTCAGAAAACTCCTCGTTCAAAAGAATGAGACAGGATATTTTGCGCTCAATTTTGTCACAGATGCAAAAATAGACCTCCCGTTATATATTCCTTGCGGGTTGTCACGTGAGTTATACGCAAGAAGCACGTAAAAAACACGCAGAATTTACGCAGAAAACACGCAAAGAAAACGCGGTTAACCCCCTATATGATTGGGTTTTCACGCAAAACCGCGGATTTTATTAAGAGAGAGGTTATTTTTCAAGAAATAACTGCAGTTGTAATTTTAAAAATCGATTAAATTTATCCCTTTATGGATATCGTCGTCAGGACAAACTAAAACAGCTTTAAGGCAGTAAATATTGCCTTAAAGCTGTTTCTTGTTATATAACACTTTACGTGTTATTCATTGGTGGAGCCGACCCATCACCATTCTATTTCACGGAAAATGCATATGGATATTGAGGCTGAAAGGCTCATATGCCTGTGATGAGCTCAATTGACTAGCAGCGTACTAGTTACTATAATTAAAAGCACCCACATGGCTTTCATGTGGGTGCTTATTACAAGGATCACAGGGAAAAAAGCCTGTGTTCCTCGTTATTTTTTTGCATTGATGCATTAAAGAGGAAGGGCGCTACGGAAAAATATCCGTAACGCCCAACACTATGTATATAAACTCATGGCAAAGTTTATATCGAAATTAATATATAACAACAACTCCGATTTTATGAAAAACTCATGGCAAGTTTGATTATGTAGAGGAAAACCGGAGTTGTTGTGCAAAAGCCTCTTACGAAGCTGGTTGCCTAAGTTATCTTTTTGAAAGAACTTCTTTCTCGTACTTTAATACTTCATCTATATAGTTTATATTTACATTTTCACGGTTAAGATACTCTGTCCATACATCACCGAAAGGAGCTGTTTTAAGCTCTTCCTGAAGCACCATAAGTTCTGTAAGTCTGTTTTCATTCTGAAGCGCCTTAAGAGTATCTTTGGGCTGAAGAAGTGCGTTAAGGAGTGCTTTCTGCATGCTTCTCATACCTGTTACCCAAGCTGAAATTCTGTTGATTGATGCATCAAAGTAGTCTGTTGCGATAAATACGCGATCTACTGCATTGTGATGAACAATTTCCTTTGCAATTTCCTTTGTTTCATCATCAAAGAGTACAACGTGGTCGCTATCCCATCTTACACCACGTCTTACGTGTAGAGCAATCTTTTCGTGGAAAGGAAGCATTGCCGCAATCTTATCCGATACCACCTCCGTGGGATGATAATGACCGTTATCCATAAGGGGTGTGATACCCTTCTGATTTACATAATTAAGACAGAATTCTGCACTGCCTACGGTGTAGGATTCCATACCTATACCGAAAACCTTTGACTCAAGGCAGATATATACCTTCTCCTTGTCGTAAGGGATAGAAAGGATTTCGTCAAGAGATTTCTTAAATCTTTCTCTCGGTCCGAGTCTGTCTGCGGGGATATCCTTATAGCCGTCGGGAATCCAGATATTCATAACACAGGGAATTCCTGTTTCTTCTGCAAAATACTGTGAAATTTCAACACATCTCTTACCGTGTTCCACCCAGAACTTTCTCACTTCTTCATCAGGGGATGAAAGTGTAAGGTTATCCTTTACCATTGCGTGTGAGAAGAATGTGGGGTTAAAGTCAAGACCCATTCCTCTTTCCTTTGCAAAGTCTACCCAAGCTTTGAAATGTTCGGGTTTAAGGGCATCACGGTCAGCCTTATTTCCGTTAAATACTGCATAACAAGCGTGTACATTGATTTTCTTTTTGCCGGGAACAAGGCTCATAGCCTTGTCAAGGTCTGCCATTAATTCTTCGGGATTTCTCGCTCTGCCGGGGTAATTTCCGGTTGTCTGAATACCGCCTGTAAGCTCACCAATACTATCGAACCCGATTACATCATCACCCTGCCAGCAATGCATTGTGATGGGAATATTTTTTACTGTTTCAAGAGCCTTTTCAACATCCACACCAAGGGATGCATATATTTCTTTTGTTTCTGCAAAACGCGTCATATCTATTATCCTTTCCTATAAGTTTACCAGCCAAGCACCGATTCGTATAATTTTTCAATAGAATCGCCAAAGCATTTTTTATCAAAGCTTGCGGCAATTTCCTCACTTTTCTTTCCGGCGGTATCAACCCAACCGGGATTTTCCATTATTGCCTGAATACATTCAAAGAAGTCTTCCTCATCCTCGTATTCATAGCCATTTTCTCCCTGCATAATAACATCATCAAGACATTTGTCCTGTCTGCATAAAAGCGGAAGTCCGTTTGCCGCCGCCTCAATATAAGTAAGACCTTGTGTCTCACTTGTTGAAGCACTTACAAATATATCGCCAAGCTGATAATATTCCTGAACTTCGGAAGGAGCAACCATTCCCGTAAAAATAACTTTTTCAGAAACGCCAAGCTCTCTTGCCTGCACTTCAAGGTCTTCTTTTGCAGGGCCGTCACCAACAATCAGAAACCGCAAAGTTTCATTTTCTGCAGATGCTTTTGCAAAAAGCTCCATCAATTCTTCAAGATTTTTCTCGCTACCGAGTCTGCCGAGGTTTATAAGAACATTGTGGCTGTCTTCAATCCCCAACTCATTCCTTTTCCTGCGCCTTTCTTCGGGAGTTATCCTCTTGAAATGCTGACCAAGGTCAATTCCTGTAGGAACAACGGAAATTTCGTTGTGCAGACCATAATTCTGCAAGGCATCCTCCACCTTATGAGTAGGAGCAACAACCACCTCGGATTTTTTAAGTCTCTTCCTTGAAAGAAGCTTTACAAGGCTTTTTCCCACACGCCTGCTGGGAATAACATAAGTTACATACTGTTCATACAAAGTATGATAGGTATGAACTATTGGTGCCCCCGTCTTTCTTGAAATACGCAGTGCAAACTGATACGTGAAAAATTCACATTGACTGTGAATAATGTCAGGCTTCCACTCAATCAACTCTTTAATAAGCTGATGGCGATATGAAAGAGGCATTCTGACATTAGGATAAACTCCGATGGGCATAGAACGAATATAATAAATGCAATCATCTCTGTGACTGTGTCTGTTCTCGGAAAGAGTAAGAATACGGACATCGTGACCGCGACTTGTCAATTCCTCGTGCAGATTCTTTACAGAAGTAACTACACCATTCGTATCGGTTGTATATAAATCTGTTGTAATTAATATCTTCATAATACTCACCTCGTCAAAGAATCCTATCCGTTTCTTTGGGCGCTACATTATTTCTGATAAGTTTTCCGTTCTTATTTTACGTCAGGATTTCTTTTGAACCTTGTTAAATATTATACCATTATTATATTTTGTTGTCAATAATTGTATTATAAAAGCACTCTTTGAACATTCCTTCGTGAATCATCATAAATTCGCAATTAAATCAAGGCGTTAGCCTTGTATATCATCAAGCCGACAAATATTTATACACGGCTTTGCCGTGATGATATACAGCCCACAGGGCTGATGAGATACACGCTAACGCGTGATGATATGCCAAGCCTGTCGGCTTGGATAAACAAAAAAGCACTTCTGACGAAGTGCTTTTTTGTTGGTGGGAACAATAGGGCACAGCTGCTTCGCATCTTGACTGCTTGACGACCGCTGCGCTTCGCTCACGGTGCCCGTCTTCGCACCAACTTCGCTAAAAACGATTATCAATCGTTTTCTTTACCCTCGTTGGCTCCTCGAGGTTCGAGCCCTTTTCAATTTATGACCAAAACAAAAAATCCTATCACAAGGATAGGATTTTTGTTTTGGTGGGAACAATAGGGCTCGAACCTATGACCCTCTGCTTGTAAGGCAGATGCTCTCCCAGCTGAGCTATGCTCCCAAAAATGGTGACCCGTACGAGATTTGAACTCGTGTTACCGCCGTGAAAGGGCGGTGTCTTAACCGCTTGACCAACGGGCCATTGGTAGCGGCGAGTGGGCTCGAACCACCGACCTAACGGGTATGAACCGTTTGCTCTAGCCAACTGAGCTACGCCGCCATGTTCAAGACCATT
>JAZRTB010000083.1:0-6499 GCA_045651805.1 Clostridia bacterium | reverse complement strand
GCCGACCTCATCCTTACCAAGGATGCGCTCTACCTACTGAGCTACAGCAGCAAAGGTGCTCCCCTGATGGGGAACTATAAATAACAGCTATTGCTGATATTTATTATGTGGCGACTCGGAAGGGACTTGAACCCTCGACCTCCGGCGTGACAGGCCGGCGTTCTAACCAACTGAACTACCGAGCCACATATATCGAACGATTACTCGTTTGATTTTGAAATGGCAGGGGCAGAAGGAATCGAACCCTCGGCACGCGGTTTTGGAGACCGCTGCTCTACCTGCTGAGCTATACCCCTGTATGGCGGTTTCCAAAAGTGGTGGGCCTTCACGGGCTCGAACCGTGGACCGGCCGGTTATGAGCCGGCTGCTCTAACCAACTGAGCTAAAGGCCCAAGTTTGTTATCGCTGAGAAAAATAGTGAGCCGTCACCGTTAAAGTGACGGCTCACTTTGGCTCCCCCAGTTGGACTCGAACCAACGACACCGCGGTTAACAGCCGCGTGCTCTACCGACTGAGCTAAGGAGGAATATTCAATTCTAGTTCATTATACTGCACCACAAACAAAAATGCAACAGTTTTTTGAAGAAAGCAGAAAAAAATTTTTTATGCTGTGTTTCTGCTTTTTGTTGCAATTTGGGAAATTTTGTGATACAGTAAAACCAACACTAGATGAAAGGGATGTTAATATGAGTTTTTGTCCTAATTGCGGAAAAGAATTAATTGAAGGAGAAACCTTTTGTGCTGAATGTAGCGGAAAGGCTAATGACATAGCTACCCCTGAAGCGAGCCCTGTTCAGCAAGAAGTTTTTGAACAGCCGAACACCGAAGTACCGAAAAAGAAGAAAAGTAAAGCCCCGCTTATTATATGCCTTATCATTGTGGGGATTCTTTTAGTTTCGGCAGCTGTCGTGGCAGTTCTCGAATTTACGGGAGTTACAGACCTTTTCGGTAAAGGGGAAACAACTGTAGTCAAAATGGGTGAAGGCGAAAATCTGAAAGATTTGCCGGATGATATCAAAGGCAAAACTCCGAAAAGTGCAACAGCGGAAGACTCCGACGGAGTAACTTATATATATGAATATGATGAAAACGGTAATTTGACATATCGTGAAGAAGTGGGCGGCGGTTGGACAAAGTACGAATTTGACGAAAACAGTAATATGACATATTGCGAAGGTTCCGACGGTAGCTGGCAAAAATACGAATATGATGAAAATGGCAATCCGACATATTATGAAGACTCCGGAATATACTCTTGGACGTACGAATATGACGAAAACGGTAATCCGATATATCGCGAAACCTCCGACGGAGACTGGCAAAAGTACGAATATGATGAAAATGGCAACAAGACATATTACGAAAGTTCCGACGGTAGCTGGTACAAGTACGAATATGACGAAAATGGCAATATGACATATGGAGAAAACTCAAGCGGTTATTGGTACAAGTACGAATATGACGAAAACGGTAATATGACTTCTACAGAAGATTCAGATGGCAACGGTGAAAAGTACGAATACGACGAAAACGGTAATTGCATATACAGAAAAATTTCAGACGACGACTGGTACAAGTACGAATATGATGAAAATGGTAATAGGACTTACGAAGAAAGCTCTTACGGCGACTGGTACAAGTACGAATATGACGAATACGGCTACGAAACATATTACGAAACCTCCTACGGCTACTGGAGAAAGACTACTTACGAATATTAATAACAAAAAAGCAACCGCAGGGTTGCTTTTTTTGTTATATGCGAAACAGTTTCCTATATTCCTCCGGCAGCATATCGCAATGCTTACGGAAAAATTTATTAAAATAGTATTTATCGGCAATACCGACTTTTTCTGCAACTTCCTCTGTTGACAAGTCGGAGCTTTCAAGAAGTGTCATAGCAGTCTGTGCACGAAGCATATCAAAATACTTCATCGGGGGCATAGCGAATTCCTTTGTAAATTTGCGGATAAAGTAGGACGAGTCAAGATGGATTATTTCCGCAAGGGTGTTTACATCTACGTTTTCGGAAAGATTTTCTTTCATAAATTCAATTACAGGCAAAAACACCTCGGCAGTTTTACCGGGCATTGACTGACGGAGAAGCCTTACATATTCTGCAATAATTTTCATTCCGCAAGCGGTGCGGTTTATCCACATTGATGCCTCATCTGTAAACCGTTCATCGTGGAGTGCCCCTTCAAAAAGTGCAATTATAGAGCCGGGGTCGCTTACCTCTACCGCAAGGTTTTCTTTTATTACAAGTGCCTCAAAAAGCTCCGTTCCGTCTATCTCTCCGTAAAAATGGCACTGATAATAGGAAAACTGCCTTTTCGACGTGAGACGGAAAGAATAATTTTTGCCGTAAGGGAAAAGAACGAACATATTCGGCTTTATAATGTAGCTTCTGTTTTCAACGGTTACAACACATTCTCCCGAAAGGGAAAAAATCAGTTCGTTGGTTTTATCCTTGATTCCGCTGCCTACCCAGTCGCGGGGTGCTTCATAGCGGTGCATCATCATTTCACTTATATTCAGAAATTCAAAACCTGTTTCTTTCATTTTCTACACTCCTTTTTGTGAAAATTTTGTCCAAACTGATGTCAATTTTGTCCGACAAAGGCTTGCTTTCCGCTTTGTTACGTTATACAAAAACAAATATCAGTTCAATTTTGTCCGAAAACAGTCAATATTTTTTTCTTTACATTGCCATTATAGCGTTGTATAATTAAATTGTCAAATAATAGATTGAAAAAACAATTTCAAATATAAATTTTGGAGGTATTTATTATGAAACCTGTTACAGCTGTAATTATCGGTGGAGGTCTTCGCGGTTATGCGGCTTACGCTCCCAAGGCTAACCCCGGCACACTTAAAATTGTAGGTGTTGCGGAGCCTGTTGAGTACAAAAGACAGATGTGTGCGGAAAGATTCGGTATTGCACCCGAAAACTGTTTTGTAGGATATGAGGAGCTTCTTTCCCAGCCTAAAATGGCAGACCTTGCTATCATCTGCACAAATGACCGTATGCATTACGAGCCTGCAAGAATGGCGGTAGAAAAGGGCTATCACGTTCTTCTTGAAAAGCCTATTTCTCCCGAAGCAGAAGAAATTTACAAAATCGGTCAGCTTGCCGAAAAGAGTGACAAGGTGTTCTCAATCTGTCACGTTCTCCGCTATACAAAGTTCTATATGAAGCTTAAGGAAATCCTTGACAGCGGAAGAATCGGTAAGCTTGTACATATGATTCAGAGTGAAAACGTTGCTTACTGGCATCAGGCACATTCATTTGTAAGAGGCAACTGGAGAAACAGTAAGGAAACATCTCCCATGATTCTTGCAAAGTGCTGTCACGATATGGATATTCTTGTATACCTTATCGGAAGCAAGTGTAAAACAATCGCTTCTATGGGCGACCTTACATTCTTCAAGAAGGAAAACGCTCCCGAAGGTGCTCCCAAGCGTTGTCTTGACGGTTGCCCCGTTTATGACAGCTGTCCCTACTGTGCACCGAAGCTTTATCTTCACAATTCATTCCTTCGTGCATGGGGACTTGAAAACCTTTTCGATATTCCCGATACATCTGACGAAAGCATCATTAAGGCTCTGGAAACAAACCAGTACGGCAGATGTGTATTCCAATGCGATAACGATGTTGTTGACCACCAGACAATCAGTATGGATTTTGAAAACGGCGTAACAGTTTCATTTACAATGTGTGCATTCACAAACGAAAACACTCGTGTTATGCGTCTTATGGGTACTCACGGTGAAATCGTGGGTGACTTTGACAACAACACAATCAGAGTACGCGATTTCGTAACAGATAACGTTGAAGAAATCACAATCGGACCTGCTGCTCTCGGTCACGGTGGCGGCGATGCAGGTCTTATGAATGCAGTTGTTTCTGCAGTTCAGGGTGCGGATACAAACAAATCTTCTGCACAGGAATCTGTTCAGTCACATATGATGGCACTTGCCGCAGAGAAATCACGTGTTACAGGTAAGACAATCGTTATGGACGAATTTGTGGCAGAAATCGCTGCAAAGTGCAAGGAATAAGGTGATCCATTATGGCAGAAAAGCAGATAATGTACAACTACACAGGGGATGACCACAGAAGACGACTTCTTAATCTCCGCTATATCGAGAAAAATCTTGATTCCTGCAGTAAAAAGAACTTTGTTACGGACTACCGTCCCGGACATTATGTATATAAGAGTAATACTCCCAAAACAGAAGAAGAGGACAGAGCGCTTTTCAAAAAGCTTTCCGATTCAGGTGTTGAAATTCTTCAGCTCTGGTCAGGCTGGTGCGGTTTTGACTGGGGTGGCGACAAGATGTACAGACCTGCCGACCCCGAAGCAACAAGAAAGTTCCTTGACCTTGCTCACGAGTACGGTCTGAAGGTGCTTCCTTACACATCTACAAACTTCTTTACCCGTCAGGATGAACATTTTAACCCGGACTGGGCATTTATCGGGGATTACGACCTTAAAATGCGTAATTTTGATATTACGCTTGCTCATTGTTCCCCCACAAGCCCCTTGTGGCGTGAGCATCTTTTAAAGCAGTTCACAGGTCTTCTTGACGAGTACGATTTTGACGGCTTGTACATAGATTCGGGCTATATCAGACGCCGTGACTTTATGACCTTTGACCGTTACTATTTCCGTGAGCCGGTGCTTGTAAAGGACGATGTTCTCGCATTCGAGGAATCCGAGAGTTTTGACGGTGGTATGCAGGATTTACTTGCCCTTATTTACAGCGAAGTTAAGAAGCGTGGCGGTATTCTTAAATTCCACAAGGAAGGTCAGGACACAGTTCACACAGACCTTAAAGTTTATGACTATCTGTGGGTTGGCGAAGCAAATGACGACATCGACTTTATCCGCGATTCCGTAAGGGATTTCAGACCCTATGTAACACCCGACTACAACTACGAAATCGAGGATGAACACGAGCGTTACCTCAACACAATTCCCTTTATGCAGTTCCCTGTTGTCCGCGATGGTACTGTGGGAATTGACTCGCCCCTTGCGGCAAAGCCTAATTTTGAGCTTGCACTCCGTTGGCTTAAGCTTTACAAGGAAATGACGCAGGAAGGTACATGGTGCTACTGCGATGTTAAGGCAGAGGACCTTGTAACTCATACGGGCAGAAATGTTGTAACAAGCTTTTTCGTTAACCTTGACACATATCTTATTGTGGCAAACTACGACAAAAAGGATGTTTCCGTTACTCTTGAAGATAAGTATATTGAGGTTACTCCCGATGGTGAGGGCGATGTGTTTGAGGGAACGTTTACACTTCCTAAACGTCATATGGTAATACTTAAAAAGATTATATAATTTAGTTCGAAGTGCGAAATGCGTCGTAGGGAACGACCTATGTGTCGTTCCGCTATGCTACCATCACTCCGAACTCCGAAATTAAGAAAGGACTGATTTTATGAATCCGGAAGTAAAAAAGAGACTTCTCGAATGCGGATACGACTACGGTTTTGAAAGTCCGCGCTTCGAAAGCACAGATACATACCCCGACTATATCAGGGAAACTGTTGAAAAGGGCATCGCAAAGATAAAGAAAGCAGAAAATGAAAATACTTTCACCTTCGCTTTTATGACAGATATTCACTATCTTGAACTTCCCCATCACGATGTGCTTCTTGCAAGAAATGCCAACGCTTACAGACAGATTGAACAGGAAACGGGCTGTACAAAGCTTATTCTCGGTGGTGACTACATAATTGACTCGCCAAGAGAGAAAAAGGCGAAAGGCTATGCTAATCTTAAAAAAGCTTTTGCGGATTTTGACTACTTCCCCTGTAACGGCAACCACGACAACGGAAATCTGTGGGACCACTTTATGGAGCGTGAAAAACCTTTTGACAAATTCACCCGTAAAGAGGTTTATGATGCATTTTACAGTGACCTTTCAGCGCGTGGTGCAAAGTTTAATGAAAAGAAGGAACACGGTCTTTACTACTATGTTGATGACGACAAAACGAAAGTCCGCTACATCTGTCTTGACATCTGTAACCCTCCCGATTACTATGACGAAATCCTGGGATGGGATACTACCTTCGGGCAGGACCAGATTGACTGGCTTATAAATGTGGCTCTTGACACAGAATACGATATTATTATCGACACACACAGCGTTCTCCGTCCCATTGGAATGACCGATGAGCAAAAGGCGAAAAATTATTGTTTCCGTCTTGAGATTCTTAACTTCATTGTTGATGCCTATAAAAGGGGCGAAAAGCTTTCAGGCACTTTCTATGAAGATGATTTCAAAGTGACTGTTGACACCGACTTCGGAAAGAAACCCCACGGTGAAATCATTGCCGTTATGATCGGTCACTTCCACACAGATTATCTTATGACGTCAGAAAGCGGAATTCCCTATATTGCAACGGCAAACCTTCTCCTTGCTGAATGTCACGTGGAAAGAGAACTGGGCAACGAAAAGGAGCTTTTGTTTGACGTTGTGACCG
>JAZRTB010000082.1:0-18444 GCA_045651805.1 Clostridia bacterium | reverse complement strand
CTCCATCTCATCCATAACCGCCTCGCCTCTTTTTATGAAGTCGCGCACGCCCTGACGTGATATATCCATAATTTCAGATATTTCACCGAGAGAGTAGTCCCTGTCATAGTAATATTCCATAGCCTCCGCCTGCTTTTCAGTCAGAAGTCCTTTGTATATGTCAAGCATCTCTGTATAAATAAGGTTCTTTTCCATAATTTTCGCCGTCGACTACACCTCTTTTCGCCAGTTTGTAAAGTCGTTTTACTTTACAACGACTTAAGTATACACTTATTTTTACGATTTGTCAAGACTTTTTAACACTTTTTTCAAACTTTTTCAAAAAAAAGCTTGCATTAGCCAATCCTTTGTGTTATCATAATATGGCACAAAAATACGCACATCGTCTGAGTGGCGCCCTGTGCCTCCGGAAAATCCGGCGGTTGGCGCACATGTTGATGGCGGTGGAGGTGCTGCCGGGAGCTTGTGACATGGGCTCGGTGGTAAAAAAACTAAATAAACGGAGGTGTTTTAACATGTCAGTTATAGCTATGAAGCAGCTTTTGGAGGCAGGTGTTCACTTCGGTCACCAGACAAGAAGATGCAACCCTAAAATGGCGGAGTATATCTTTACAGAACGTAACGGTATCTACATCATCGACCTTCAGAAGACAGTAAAGAAAATTGAGGAAGCTTATGAATTCATCCGCTCAATCGCAGCAGATGGCGGCGAAATTCTCTTTGTTGGTACAAAGAAGCAGGCTCAGGAAACAATTAAGGAAGAAGCTATCCGCGTAGGTATGCACTATGTAGATGCAAGATGGCTCGGCGGTATGCTCACAAACTTCAAGACAATCAAGAAGAGAATCGAAAGACTTGCTCAGCTTCACAAGATGGAAGAAGACGGCACATTCGATCTTCTCCCCAAGAAGGAAGTTATCGGTCTTCGCGGTGAGATGGATAAGCTTGAGAAGTATCTTGGCGGTATCAAGGAAATGAAGAAGGCTCCTGCAGCTATTTTCATCGTTGACCCCAGAAAAGAAAAGATTGCTATTTCTGAAGCAAAGAAGCTCAACATCCCGATCGTTGCTATCGTTGATACAAACTGTGATCCCGAAGATGTTGACTACGTTATCCCCGGTAACGACGATGCTATCGGTGCAGTTAAGCTCGTTGTTTCTACAATTGCAAACGCAGTAATCGAAGGTCGCGAAGGTGAGCAGGTTTCTGCAGAAGCTGAAGAAGACCTTGATATTACACTTGAATAAGAAGGGAAGTTACTGATATGAATTTTACAGCTCAGGACGTTAAAGAATTAAGAGAAAAGACCGGTTGCGGTATGATGGACTGTAAGAAGGCTCTTTCAGAAACAAACGGCGATATGGACAAGGCTGTTGACTTTCTCCGTGAAAAGGGACTTGCTACAGCAGCTAAAAAGTCAAGCAGAATCGCTTCTGAAGGTATCGTAACAGCTTACGTTTCAGACGATAAGACAGTTGGTGTACTTGTAGAAGTTAACTCTGAAACAGACTTCGTTGCAAAGAACGATGAGTTCCAGGGATTCGTTGCTAAGGTTGCTGAAATCGTTGCAGAAAAGAATCCTGCTGACGTAGAAGCTCTTAAGGCTCTCCCCTATGGTAACGAAGGTACTGTTGGCGACGCTCTCACAGCTCTTATCGCAAAGATCGGTGAAAACATGAACCTCAGAAGATTCGCAAGAATTGAAGGTAATGTTTGCACATATACACACGGTGGCGGCAGAATCGGTGTTCTTGTACAGGCTGAATCAAGCCTTGCAGATGCTGATGCTTACGAAGCAGCAAGAGATGCAGCTATGCAGGTTGCAGCTATCAATCCTCTCTATCTTTCACAGGAAACAGTTCCTGCAGAAGACCTTGAGAAGGAAAAGAACATCATCCTCGCTCAGATGAAAGAGGATCCCAAGAACGCTAATAAGCCCGAAGCAATCCTTGAAAAGATGCTCGGTGGTAAGATCAACAAGTTCTACGAACAGAACTGCCTTCTTCAGCAGGAATTCGTTAAGAACGGCGACTTCAAAGTTGCTGCTTACCTTGAATCAAAGGGCGTTAAGCTTATCAACTTCGTAAGATTTGAAAAGGGCGAAGGCCTTGAAAAGAAAGAAGAAAACTTCGCTGATGAAGTTGCTTCAATGATGAAATAATTGAATTTCACTTTAAAACGTCGCAGAATTTTCTGCGACGTTTTTTATTCTATGCAAAATGTCCCGATTTTGGGACTGTCACCAAATCGGGACTAAAAATAATAATAAAAGTTTTTTATTTATCTATTGAAATAATTTTTATTACGTTGTATAATATAATTAGGAAATTATTGTAGGAGGATATACAAATGAACTTTTTCGACGAATTAGCAAACTTCGACAGTGAAGTTTCTGCCGCTTGCGGAAGAGAACTTGCACGTCAGCAGCACAATATCGAACTTATTGCTTCAGAAAACATTGTTTCAAAGGCAGTTCTTCTTGCTGCGGGTACAGTACTTACAAACAAATACGCAGAGGGTTATCCCGGTAAGCGTTATTACGGCGGATGTATCCACGTAGACGAAGTTGAAACAATCGCTATTGAAAGAGCAAAGAAGCTCTTCGGTGCGGAACACGCAAATGTTCAGCCCCACAGCGGTGCTAATGCAAACCTTGCAGTATTCTTTGCATTCTTACAGCCCGGTGATACTGTTATGGGTATGAATCTTGCTCATGGCGGCCACCTTTCACACGGTTCACCGGTTAACATCAGCGGTAAATATTTTAACATCGTTCCTTACGGCGTTGATGACGAAACAGGCGTTATCGATTATGACAAAATGAGAGAAATCGCTCTTGAATGTAAGCCCAAGCTTATCGTAGCAGGTGCAAGTGCATATTCAAGAACTATTGACTTTGCTAAATTCAGAGA
The DNA here is from genome assembly GCA_045651805.1 of Clostridia bacterium. GTDB lineage: Bacteria > Bacillota > Clostridia > UMGS1883 > UMGS1883 > UMGS1883. Next base: position 15,532 of record JAZRTB010000082.1, on the reverse strand, counting down.
GGTTGCAGACGAAGTTGGTGCTATTCTTATGGTTGATATGGCACACATTGCAGGTCTTGTAGCTGCAGGTCTTCATCCTTCTCCCGTTCCCTATGCAGATGTTGTTACAACAACAACTCACAAGACTCTTCGCGGACCTCGTGGTGGTCTTATCCTTTGCAAAGAGCAGTATGCAAAGCAGATTGACAAGGCTGTATTCCCCGGAACACAGGGCGGTCCTCTTATGCACATCATCGCAGCTAAGGCAGTTGCTTTCGGTGAAGCTCTCACAGATGAGTTTAAGGAATATCAGAAGCAGATTGTGAAGAACGCAAAAGTTCTTTGTGATGCTCTTAAGGCAGAAGGCTTCAATGTTGTATCCGACGATACAGACAATCACCTTATGCTTATTGACCTCTGTCCCTTTGACCTTACAGGTAAGGAAATGGAAAAGAGACTTGATGAGGTTCACATCACAGTTAATAAGAACTCTATCCCCAACGACCAGCAGAGTCCCTTTGTTACAAGCGGTATCCGTGTAGGTGCACCTGCAGCAACATCAAGAGGCTTTAAGGAAGAAGAAATGAAGCAGATTGCTAAATGGATGAAGCTTGTTGCTACAGACTTTGAAGCAAATAAGGAAAAAATCACAGAGGAAGTTTGTGCTCTCTGCGAAAAGTTCCCCATTTATTGAGAAGCGGTCCGCTTTATAACAGGCACATAAGATATGGTCAATCCGACATATATCTCCCGTCATATCATTCAACTAAAATTCAAAATACACTTCGGAAAAATCCGAAGTGTATTTTTTCATTTGCAAGTGTATGTAATTATTTTCCGATATCATCAAAACATTAACTTTATGACTTCATCGGATATTGATGCAAGTAAAAAGGCACGAACCGTAGTTCGTGCCTTTTAAGCTAGCTCAAAATATTATATGTAATCGAATTACCACTGCCAGTCAATTGACATCCTACTGATCTGTTCGTCAATAACCTTAACTTCTGCATCAACATCTGCGTCTTTAGAAAGGGCTGCCTGAGCCATCTCTGCACCGCTTGTTTCAATTACATCAACAGTTTCAAGAGCTAATGCTTCGATTTCGGGTTTGCTATAAAATTTCATCTTTCATTACCTCCTGATTAATTATTCTGCGGGGATTTCTTCAGGTTTTTTTTCCTTAGCTGCGTCAGTGGGATCTGTGAAGTGTTCAGCACCATCTGATGTAAGGAAGATAGCACTTACATCTGTAACATCACCAAATCCTTCGCTCAAAGTAGCAAGGTCAAATGCTGCAGCGAACTGAACGTTACCTGATACATTTGCACTAACGGGATTCGCAATAGCCTTTGAGAATTTCTTGGGAGATTCACCTTCGTCAATTTCGAAGCCCCAGATCATCTTTTCGATTTCAAGACCTTCGGGAACTGCAACTGTAATAGCTGCTGCGAAACCTCTCATACCGCCACCTTCGACCATATCTTCTACTGTGATAACGGGTCTTTCAACAGCTGCGAGTACAATACCTGTAACTTCCTCTTCACTCAAGTCGATGTTTTCACCAAGAAGCTTAGGACCGTCTGTTTCTGCACTACCTACGTAAACGTCAACCTTCTGCTCAACGTCCTTAATAAGGATGTTGTTGAATGTTGCATTACCGGATGCATCAGCCTGCTTCTGATCAATGTACATGATCGCTGCATCTGTAGCTTCTGCCACTTCAACGCCAGCGTTAACAATAAGAAGAACAACCTGTTCATTAGCGCCTGCATTTGTTACTGTTGCGCTGATAACCTTTGTTTCCTTGTCACCTGTTGCTGTACCGAAAGAAGCGAAAGCTGCTGATGAAAGAAGCATGCACATTACTGTAGCGAGTGCAACTACCTTTAAAAGTTTCTTCATTTTTGTTTCCTCCTTCTATAAATAATTAAATAAATTAAATTAATTCCAAATCCGAGATAAAGAGATGATAATCCACCTCATTATCTATACAATGATAATTATACTCTTCATCAGGAAAAATTTCAAGTATTTTACAAAAATTTCTTTCGTTATTTGCACTAATTTAGTGTTTCCTTTTTGTGCACTTTTACCTGCATCAGTTTACGCGCACAATCAGTATACCTTTTACATGGTTGGGAGCGGTTGCGGTAATGTTTGCCGTACCTCTTCCTCTTGCGGTAATCTTTCCGTTTTCATCCACAGTTACCACGGAAGGTTTATCACTTTCCCATACAATTTCATCTTCGGAATCTGATGGAGTAGTGTAGGCAACAAGCTGGAATTCATCGTTTCTTTTTATTGTTACATCGTTCTTACTGCCGCCCTTTACACCTACTACAATCTCGGTTATATCAGACTCTCTGTAAACTTCCCTTACGTTACCGTTTTCGTCCACATAAGTACCGCCACCTTCTACAATTACGCCTACGTGAACATATTTTTCTTCAGTTCTTCCCGTTATAACGGTAGATCCTCCGGAAACTGCCGTAACAGTACCGTCGGGAGAAACTGTGGCAATGGCTTCATCATCACTTTCCCAGATGATACCATCAACTTCACCCTGTTTCAGCTCAATAGTATATTTTTTACCTACACCAAGCTTAATACAATCTTCTGCCGCTTCAAGACGTGCACTCTTTGACCCGCACGCACACAAGCTTATACACATTACAAGTACGAGACCTAAAGCAATTAACTTTCTTTTCATATCTTTTCTCCTTAGCAGTTTAGAGTTTCCTATATATACTATACAGCTTTTTTTTAAATTTTTCAACTGTTTTTATATTATTTTTTCAGCTTTTTTAAAAAAGAGGCGTCCGCAATTGCAAACACCTCTTTTCCCCGACTCTTTTACTTGTTTTTCATTTTAAACATTGCTTTTGTAATGCCTGCAAGAAATTTAGGAAGTTTCATAACTACAATTTTCATAAATCAGAATCCTTTCTACATTCTCATAAGCGTGCATCCCAGCACAATAACAAGGGCACCCTCTATCACAGCAAGGAGCCACACCGGAAGCACCAACGCCGTAAAAATCCCTGCTATGTATGCAAGGGTGCATATTCCGCACGGCCGGCAATATTTTCTTTTTTTCAAACGGGCACCCCCTTCCACTACCATAGTACGAAAGGGGGTGCATTTTTGTTACTCTTCCACCAGTTCAAACATATTTACCTGGGCACTCTGGTGCATACCTTTAAAGCATCCGAAGCTTCTGAAAAGCTCTACATGTGTTTCGCTGACACTTGTGCGCTGTTTAAAATCATCTATCGAGAAGAATTTTCCGTTTTCTCTGGCATCTGCAATGGACTGCGCCGCCTTGTCGCCAAGACCCGCAATACTGTTAAGTGCAGGAAGAATTTTTCCGCCGATGTTAAGATATTTTGTAGGATGCGACATATAAATATCCACAGGCAGGAACTCTATTCCGCGGGCATACATTTCATTGACAACTTCCATAATGGTAAGTGTAGCTTTATCACGGGCAGAGGGGTTTTCCATCTGCTGAAGATCACGCATTTTTACAAGAAGATTTTCTCTTCCCGTAGCCATTGTTTCGTAATCAAACGTATCTGCACGGACAGTATAGTACGACTGGTAGAACGCTACGGGGTAATGCACCTTGAAATACGCAACTCGAAGCGACATTGTAACATAAGCCGCAGCATGGGCACGTGGGAACATATACTGAATCTTGTTACAGGATTCTATGTACCACTCGGGAACATTATGTTCACGCATCTCAACTTCATCCTCGGGTTTGAGCTTTTTACCCTTACGCACCTGCTCCATTATTTTGAAAGCACGCTCCGGAGGAAGCTCTCTGTTTATAAGATAAATCATAATGTCGTCACGACAACAGATTGCATTACGAAGTGTACACGTTCCGTTCTGAACGAGAAGCTGTGCATTGTTGGTCCACACATCTGTACCGTGAGAAAGTCCCGATATACGGATAAGCTCACCCAGAGACGTGGGTTTTGTATCAACAAGCATCTGCCTTACAAATTTTGTACCGAATTCGGGAACGGCAAAGGTACCCGTCTCGCTTCCGATGTCTTCGGGAGTTACTCCAAGAGCCTCCGTATTGAGGAAAAGGCTCATTACCGCCTTGTCATCAAGAGGCACCTGTGTGGGATCAACCCCCGTAAGGTCCTGAAGCATACGGATCATAGTCGGGTCATCATGACCGAGAATATCCAGTTTCAGCAGGTTTTCGTCAATACTGTGGTAGTCAAAGTGTGTTGTGATAATACCGCTCTCTGCTTTTTCCGCAGGATGCTGAATAGGTGTAAATTCGTGGATATCATGGCCCTTCGGAAGAACAATAACACCACCGGGATGCTGACCCGTGGTAGTTTTAACGTTCATTACGCCCTGCTTAAGACGCTCAATTTCTGCATTATGTACATTGATGCCCTTTTGTTCAAAGTATTTACGGACATATCCGTAAGCAGTTTTTTCCGCCACGGTACTCACCGTACCTGCACGGAAAACGTATCCTTCGCCGAAAATTTCTTCCGTATATTTATGAGCACTTGCCTGGTTTTCACCGGAGAAGTTAAGGTCAATATCAGGCTGCTTATCACCCTTGAATCCAAGGAAAGTTTCAAAGGGGATGTTATGTCCGTCTTTCACATATGCTGTTCCGCATTCGGGACAGTTTGCGTCAGGCATATCGTGACCGGAGTCATACCTTTCATCATACACGAATTCCGTATGCTTACACTTGGGGCAACGATAATGAGGCGGAAGACTGTTAACCTCTGTAATCTGTGCACAATATGCAAGAAAGGACGAGCCTACACTACCACGGGAACCAACTACGTACCCCTCTTCACGTGAGTGTTTAACAAGAAGTCGTGCAATATTGTAAAGGTCGGCATAGCCGTTGCCGATAACTGATTTCAATTCTCGCTGAAGTCTGTCCTCAACCTCCTGCGGAAGGGGATTTCCGTACAGACTCTCTGCCGTTTCACGGGCAATTCGCTCAATATCCTCGGCACTACCCTCAATTTTCGGAGGGAAATTCCCTTTGGGAACAGGACGGATATTTTCAATCATATCGGCAATTTTATTAGTGTTTGTAACAACTACTTCAAACGCCTTTTCAGGTGGAAGGTAGCTGAATTCGTCAAGCATTTCCTGCGTAGTTCTGAAATAAAGGGGAGCCTGCATATCGGCATCATCATAGCCCTGTCCCGCCTGAAGTATTCTTCTGAAAATTTCATCACGCTTACGGAGGAAGTGAACGTCGCCTGTGGCAACAACGGGTTTACCCATTTTGTCCGCAAGGGCAATTATTCTGCGGTTAAGGTCGCAAAGACCTTCTCTGTCCGCTACCGTACCATTACGCACAAGATATTCATTATTTCCAATGGGCTGAACTTCAAGATAATCATAATAAGATGCTATTTTTTCAAGCTCCTCATCACTTGCCCCTGCAAGCATTGCACGGAAAAGCTCACCCGCTTCACAAGCTGAACCTAAAACAAGTCCCTCTCTGTGAGCATCAAGAACATCCCTCGGAATAAGAGGTCTTCTGTAGAAATGCTCAAGATTTGATGCACTTATGAGCTTATAAAGATTTTTAAGTCCCACAAGATTCTGTGCGAACATTATGATATGATAACGCTTTGTCTCTCTTGCAAGAGGAGCACCTGCTTCTATCAGATAACCTTCACAACCGTAAAGTATTTTTATGGTTTCATCCGCCGTGTGGAACGCTTCGGGGAATGCCTGCACACATCCATGGTCTGTTATAGCAATTGCAGGATGGCCATACTTCATAGCCTGCTTTACAAGGTCTTTCGCACTTACAACGGCATCCATGGCAGAAGACTTTGTATGTGCGTGAAGCTCTACACGTTTAACCTCCGCATTGTCTTTTTCCTTGGGCATAGAATAAGGAATTATATCTCTTGCCATAACAGTAAGCTCGTGGGAAAAGCTATCCATTTCCGCCTTGCCTCTCACCGCTACGGTTCCCGCTTTTTTAAGTGCACCTTTAACCTCATCAGTTGCGGCAATGGGAACAAAGCATTTAACTGTAAGAGACCCTGTATAGTCTGTTATATAAAAAGAAACAATTGTTTTCTTGATTTTCGGAATTTCTTTGCAATCTATGCCAAAAAGGTCTCCGCAAATCATACAAGCACCCGAATAATTGTCTATATCCTTGATTTCTGTAAGGTCGTTTGGTGTAAAAGGCTTTCCGATAAGAGCACCTTCTGCCGCAACAGAGACAATTTTCTTCGGTGCCTCTGCCATTTTAGGTGCGGAAATCGGCTCAAGCTTTGTTTCAACCACCATATCATCACAATCAAAGACTATCTTTTCATCAATTGCAAAAGTCTTTTTAAGGAGGTTGGAAAGCTTTCTGTCAGCTTCCTCCTCTTCCATAAGCTCCTTATTTCCGTGACGAAGGGTAATTTTAATTTTGCCGTCGCACTTCTCGGCAATACAACAGTCAAGGATTGCCGCTTCAAGAGGCTCATCCTTGGAGAGAAGCTCTGTGCAATATTTCACACAATCGGAAATATCCGCACAGTCAGGTACAAAGGAAATATTAAGTTCAAAATCGTTTAATTCGTACTTTTCAATTATTTCTCTGCGGAATTTTTCTACAGTATCACAACATACGATATGATCAAGCAGGACGTTTGCCTTGATTGTTCTGCTTTTCTCATCTGCACTTATCCCCTGAACAACTGCATCACCAAGTTCTACAGGACATTCCGCACCGGAAAAAGTACTCTTCAAAGTATAATTTTCCATTACATATCCTCTATTTCTTTGAATAATTCATCTGCCGCTTTTTCAATAGGCACTTTGCGGACAGACTGACCTTTCTTAAACAGAAGAGCCTCCCCTATTCCGCAAGCCATACCAATGTCTGCTTCTTTAGCTTCACCGGGGCCATTTACGGCACACCCCATAACCGCAACGGTAATATTTTTATCAACAGATGCAAGCCGCCTTGTTACTTCCTCCGCTACGGGAATCATATCAACCCTGCATCTTCCGCAGGTAGGACAGCTCACAAGTTGCGGACCTCCACGAAGGTCAAGTGCTTTCAGAATTTCAATCCCTGCCGTAACCTCTTTTACAGGAGGTGCAGTAAGTGAAACTCGAAGGGTGTCTCCTATACCGCGAAGGAGAAGTGCACCTATGCCAATACTGTTTTTAACAATACCGCCGTACTCCGTTCCTGCCTCCGTAACGCCTATATGAAGTGGATAGTCAATCATAGTTGCGATTTTTTCATACGCCTCATACATTGTTAAAATATTGCTTGATTTAAGAGAAAGGGCAATATCATAAAACCCGCAATCTTCAAGGAGCCTGATATGCCCCATTGCACTTTCGCAAAGAGCATCTGCCGTGGGCAAGCCGAATTTCTCGAGAAGCTCTTTTTCAAGAGAGCCACCGTTCACACCTATTCTTATTGGGATATTACGGCTTCCGCATGCATCGACAACTGCTTTCACTCTATCGGGTGACCCGATATTTCCGGGATTAATACGGATTTTATCCGCACCACCCTTTGCACATTCTATTGCAAGATGGTAATCAAAATGAATATCCGCAACCATCGGAATGGCTACCTGTTTTTTTATTTCACCAAAAGCCTTCGCCGCATCCATATCAAGAACAGCCAGACGCACAATATCGCAACCTGCCGCCTGAAGCTCGTTAATCTGATTTACTGTAGAAGCAACATCTTTAGTATCAGTATTACACATTGACTGTACCGAAATCGGTGCATCTCCGCCAATTTTTATATTTCCTACAGAAATTTGTCTTGAATTGCGTCTTTGCATTATTCTCACCCTTTAAAGTTTCGATATATTTATTTTATCACAAAAGATATTTTTGGTAAAGAGTAATTTAAAGAAAAAAACAAACGGCCGGAAAATCCGACCGTTTGAAACCTATTAAGTTTATTTTATCTGAGAACGTAAATGAGCTTAACTGCTGAAGTAGATGTCTTTGAAGCATTTCTTACATAGATAATCTTTGATTCAGAGCCAACTTCATCAACCATAACATCCATGCTTTCACCTGCAACGATATCATTACTGTCGAGGCTGTAGTAAACAGTAGAAGAACTTACAGTAATTGTTTTCATTGCCGCAATCTTAGCATCTTCGTCACTGCTGAAGTCTGTAGTAACATAAATCTTGTTTTCTTCACCATCAGGCTGCTTTGCAAATACTTCTGCATAGAAGAAGGAAATATCACTTCCGTCTGTATCCTCAAAGATAAGACCGTCAGACTCAACATCAGGACAATCCATATTGAAATTATCTTCAGCTTCTGATGCATCGTAGACCATTTCGATTGCTACAACTTCTCCGCCGCTCTCAAGGAGACGAATAAGGTCACCCTTTTCTACATCGCTATATGAAACCCAAGCCTTATCGGGGTCTGTATAGAATCTTTCTTCAGAAACAGTAACTCTGCTTACTTCCTTTGCACCCGATTTGTAACCTTCTATAGTTTCTTCATTAGGTCTTCCTGTAACAATCATATAGGGAGATGAACCTGTGAGAACAAGAGAGGGATTGAGTCCGTATACAAGCACGAGAGATGCTGTCTTTACCTTGCCCTCTTCATCTGCACCAAATACTTCAACCTGTCTGTTTTCTGATATAGAGAATGCCTTGGAAGGTGTCATTACTGCAAACTCAGTTTCTTCGCTTCTGTCATCAGGGATATACATTACGATAGTTGAGCTTGAAAGCTGATATGTTGTGCCGTCAATCTTAACTGAAGTTGTTGAAGGCTTAACATTTGTTCCTTCATAAAGTTTATTTACGCTGAAGGAATCGTTGTTGCCGCCACCTACAGTTGCGACTGTATCAATAGCATTGATTTCACCACTTGAAAGAGAGAACTTAACAGGCTGATAATAGCTTACCTGCTTTTCACTGTCTGCAAGAACTTCATCTGCAACAGCCTGAAGAGCCATTACTATTTCGCCGTTAGAAATTGTCTCGCCGTCAAACTTAATCTTATTCTTAAGGTTGAAAATCTGAACTGTACCGTTCTTTCTTACAATCTTAATCTTGCCATCCTTTGCATCAGCACCGATAACGTAACCGAGTTCAAAGTTGCTCTGTGCTGCTGCGTTGTAGTTAATTGCTGCAATCTGACCTGTGTAGTCAAGATAGTATGTGTAAGAGTCATTCACTTCAAAAGGAGCCTTCGCATCACTTGAACCTGAAGGAGTATAGTTGAAGTAATCATTTGTGAGGCAGAATTCTGCATTGTTAAGTTCAACAATTCTCTCTTCCTCAAGTTTAGCTGTAACCTTAGCTGACTTTGCGCCTGTTGTTACATACATTTTTCTGATTACGGGACCACCGATATTGGGAGATTCGTAGTAATTGATTACGTTGTAAGCAGAAAGAGAAAGTGAATCAAACGGTTTCTTTGTTCCGTTCACATAAATCACAGGCTTACTGCTTGTACCGCCTGAGGGGAATTCGTAGTAGTTATTTCCGTCGTACTCATCGTTGTACTTAAGATAAACCTTACCGTTACCTTCATTTTTGTTGTAGCTGTTTACAACCATTACATCAAAAGAAGTAACCTTTACAACATCTGTTGTTTCGTTAACTTCGATATAACCGTTAGTGAAAATTTCATCAAGTTCATCAAGATCTTCGATGTAACCTGCCTTACCGTTATAGATAAATGTAGCTGATGATACATTTATTGATCTTGTTCTGCCGTTTTCCATATAAGAAATGCTGTTTCCGCGAAGAGGACGATTGATATCTGCCTCATTGATTGTTGTTACGGCATTTTTGTTTTCAGTAATTGAAACAAGTGCGAATTCATCCTGCGCATAGTACGCGATAACTCTTTTACCGAGAAGTGACTCTGCATCGATACTGTCTTTAAGAGCAGCAGTCATTTCATAAGTAACTTCACCGTCTCTTTTTGTATCAATCACGATTTCATCCAAATCAAGATCAGAATCGGGTCCTTCAAGAGTTGAGTAGTAAGTAGCTATTACAGTACCCTCAATCTTTTCCTGAGAGTCATATCTGTCATCACCGTATGTTCCTTCATCCTTCTCATAAGAAACATTACCGTTTATATCTGTAGTCTCATTAAGCTTGGGAACATCGTAAGCGTTGCTTGTAAGAACAGCAACTGTACCTCTTGAAGCGGGACCTGTTATATTAGCTGTTGCCGCATTCTTTGTGATACCGTTCTTGCTTGCAGCCATGATGTAACCTGTTGACCATGTAACTGAACTGCCAAGTGCAACCTGCTTGTTATACTCACTCTTTGCAACGGGTTCATAACCGATTGCACAAACAATCATCTTGATTGCCTGTTCATATGTTACAGGTTCGCCTGCTCTGAAAGTACCGTCTTCAAAGCCATTGATAATACCTGCATCCACAGCAGCCTTTACATAAGGACGTGCCCACGCTCTTGAGCTGTCGTTATCAAGATCCGCAAAGCCTGTTACTGCATTTGCAGGTCCCTCAATACCCTTGAAACGAGTAATGATAGCAGCAAACTCTGCTCTGGTGATTGTGTTATCAGGCTTAAATGTACCATCCTCATAACCATTGATTACCCCGTAACCAACGAGTTTTGCTACTGCGTCAGCAACAGGTGTACCTGTAGCAACGTCGCTGAATGTTATGCTTTCTGCTGCAAACACGTTTACAGAAGAAAAAGCCATAACAAAAATAAGCAACATTGCAAGAATTGTTCTTAACTGTTTCATATTATCTCTCCTTTGCATTAAAACACAGACTTCGTCTGCTATTATATTTTACATTGTTTTGTCTCATAAGTCAATAGTTTATTATTTACAAAAATTTCAGCTTGTGTAAATTCTCAATTCCCTACTTGCTTTTTACTATATTTTTTTGACAAAAGTATATATATTCCCGCAATACCTATAGCTATACACACAATCGCTACAATCTGTGATATTCTCATCGGGCCAAGATAAAGACTGTCCGCACGGAGTCCTTCTATCATAAATCTGCCGAATCCGTACCACATAAGATAGCTGAAAAACGTGAACCCGTAAAAAGGTCTGCGTTTATTGAGAAGCGAAAGCACAAGAAAGCCTGCCGCATTCCACACAGATTCATAAAGGAACGTGGGATGTACGGGAGTCGCACCGTTTATACTCATACCGAGAAGCGAGGTTGTGGTATAGCCGAAAGCTTCAGCATTTACAAAATTGCCCCATCTTCCGATACACTGACCGATAAGAAGGCCGAGACAGCAGATATCAAACATTTTAAGCACATTGATTTTCTTTATTTTAAAGAAAACTGCCGCAGTAATGACCGCACCAATTATGGCACCGTAGATAGCTATGCCGCCTTCCCATATTTTAACGATATTTACAAGATTGTCCTTATAATTTTCCCATTTGAAAATCACATAATATGCTCTGGCACAAATCACAGAAACAGGTAGAGCCCACAAAAGCAGGTCTGTGATATTTTCCGTATTTTCTCCTTCTCTTTTGGCAACGTAACAACAGTATATGTATGCAAGCAGAATTCCGAGTCCGATGAGTACGCCGTACCAGCGTACTCCACCGAGAAACGGTAAATCTACCGCAACCTGATCAATATTGAAACTGATGCCCAGTTTCGGAAATGAAATATTATTCATCACTCTTTTTAGGCAATACTACAGAGGTACTGCACTGCTCCTCATTAAAAATTTCTTCCATACGAAGCATGGCTTCATCAACCGTAACACATTCACAGATACGGGCATAATCAAAAAGATTTATTCCTCTGTGATACGAGAACATATACTCATTACCGAAGCTCTCCACGCTGTCAAGAACTGCCATAAATTTACCGCAGAGAACTTTTTTCGCTCTTTCAAAAGCCTCTTTATCAATGCCATTCGCTTTTGCTTTTTCTATGGTAGCAAAAATTTCTTTTTCGAGCTCTGCAATTTTCTCCGATTCACCGAAGAATGCCGCATAACCGCAACTGTCTTCATATTCGTAAAAGGCGGAAAAAGTTTTGTTTATCACACCGCTGTCGTAAAGTTTTTTATAAAACTCACTGCTCTTACCGAAAAGAACTTTTAAAATGCAGTTTGTAAGAATTTCTCTTTTCAGTAATTCATCACTTGTACCACCCACTTCGGGATCCTTGAAACCAATCATATACATTGGAACGGGGATGTCGAACTTTGCTTCTGTACGGCGTTTATATGCCTTTTTGCTTTCCTCGGGGAAAACCTGGGTTATTTCACCGTGAGGGGCATCCGTCTTAATGCATTTTTCAACCATTTTCATAATGTCATTTTCGTCAAGGTCGCCCACGCAGATAAGTGCCATATTTGACGGATGATAGAAAGTGTTATAGCATTTGTAAAGAAGTTCGGAGGTGGTTTTCATAATTTCTTCTACGCTGCCGGCAATATTCACTCTTACGGGATGCTTTTCATACATTGCTTCAAGGCAGTTGTACATACAGGTCTGCTCCGCATCATCTTCGTACATTCTGATTTCCTGTGCAATAATTCCCTTTTCCTTTTCTACATTTTCCTCCGTGAAATAGGGGGTCTGAACGAAGTTCAGGAGAATTTCAAGATTTTCATAAAAATAATCTGTACAACTGAAAAGGTAGTTAGTTACGCCAAAGCTTGTGAAAGCATTGGCATTTGCACCGTATTTCGAAAAGTCGTTGAAGGCGTTACTTCCGTCAGGTTGTTCAAAAACCTTGTGTTCAAGAAAGTGAGCAACACCGTCAATCACCTTTGTGGTTTCTGTTTCACCGGGAACAACAAACTCCGTATTTATTGAACCGTATTTTGTGCTGAAAGTAGCATAGCATTTCTTGAATCCCGGTTTCTTTATAAGTATAACCTTAAGTCCGCTTTTGTGTGTAGCGGTGTAAACTGTTTCATTAAGAGTGTCATAATGTGTTTTTATAAAATTCATGCTATCACTCCTTATCTATATAATAAACGGTGTCAAGCACCATCCCTTTTGCAGCTTCAATAATTTCTTCACGGGTTACTTTCTCAATTTTCTCTACCATTTCTTCAATGGATGTATCAGTTCCCAGAAGAATCTGCATTGTGTAATATTCCGCCATTGCACCGATACTGTCAAGATTTGATTCGTAAGCACCGGTAAGCTGCTTCTTTGCAAACATTATTTCATCATCGGAGAAATCCCCCTCCACCATTGCATTCTGCTGGAGCATAATTTCATCATAAGCCTTGCCGAAGTTTTCAAATTCAACACCGCTTCTTACAACCATAATTTCTTTAAGGCGGTCAATACTGCTTCCCACATAGTAGCAAAGGCTTAACTTCTCACGGACATTGTTGAAAAGCTTGCTCACCGCACTTCCGCCGAAAATACTGTTGTATACAATGGTTGCAGGATAGTTTTCCGTTGATGTGTTTTCACTCGTACGCCATCCCATACAAAGCTTACCCTGGGTAACATCCATTTTATCTGTAACAGACCTAACTTCTCCGCTTGCCTTACGGATTTCTTCCTTAATTGCTATTCCTTCACGGGGAGAAAGGCTCTCTGTAAGCTTTTCTGCCGTTTTTTCGGCATCTGCTTCTTCAAAATTTCCCGAGAAAATCACATCAATTCTGCTTTCTTCAAGGATTTTTCCGTAATGACTGTAAAGGTCATCGGTACTGATTTTGTCAAGCTCATCCGCATAACCCATAGGATTTATGCCGTAAGGCTCATCCTTACACATTTCCTCCTGAAGGCGAAGCACGCTGTAACTTCTCTTGTCGTTTTTCTGTGCAAGAATGGCGTCCTTGATATTTTTCTTTTCAACGGAAACAATCTCCTCTGAAAAGCTTTTTCCGTTACCGCTTTTAAGAGCAATATCGTAAAGAAGCTCCATGGATTTTTCAAAATTGCCTTTTTTGCCGAGAGCACTGTCACTTACCGACTGTATACCGATTTTTATAATCTGTCTTTCACCGTATTTTGATGCATTTGAAATTATCTCTGCACCATAGAGGTTTTCAAGCTCTTCTGAAATTCTGCTGAAAGTAGGGAAGTTTTCACTCTGCATTCTTAAAGTTGCACCGAGCAGGGTATTAAGAGTGACCTCTTCCTTGCACATGGGTCTGTGTATAAGTAAGCAGGCACGAAATGACTTGAATTTGTCATCCTTAATCATATAAAGATTTATGCCTTTTTTAATTTCTTTTCTGATCATTATACATCGCCCTTTCGCTGTATATGTAAAGGGGATAATCCCCTTTTTTATCTGTTCATCGTCATATCATCCATTGCGTTTTTTGCACCGTCTACAAGGTCTCTCGCACCATCTGCAGCACCGTCAACAACATTTTCTGCCCCGTCAACGACACCATCTGCGGCATCTTCCATAACGTCGCCTGCATCGGTATTGTTGTCCTCTGTCATATTTTCATCAATAACACCGTCGCCGTCTGTTACGTTGCCGTCGTTTGCAGAATTGTTTCCGCAAGCGGTAAAAATCATTACAACAGCTACCATTAACAATAAAAGTTTTTTCATATTTAAGTTCCTTTCTTTTTGCACACATTTATATGTGCGTGATATGCCTATTATTTCACTTTTTTTGAAAATTAATCAAAAAGGCGTAAACAAATTTCAGGCATCGTTCATAGTATATTACTGTAGGGCGACCTACTTAATATAAATCACGAAAATCTGAAAGGAGCTATTTATATGTTCTTTGGTAATAATGGCAGCTGCGGTTGCGAATGGATAATCTGGGTTATCATCATCGTGCTTTTGCTCAACTGTGCTTGCGGCACAAACAACGCTAACGGCGGTTGTGGTTGCGGCGGTTGCGGAGCTTGCTGACAATTTAATCCGAGAGGGCTGTGACGAAAGTCACGGCTCTCTTTTTATTTTAAAGTGAGGAAATTTCTTTTTCCATAGCTTCGTTATTCTCAATTATTTTTTCTGTTTTTTCTTTAAGACCGGTTAAGAAATTACGCCAGCTTTCGGGTGCTATAAAAGGATTGCCACCCTCTTCAATCTGCCTTTGGCGCTTACCGAAGGTATCGTTGTTTCCGGGGTGGTTACCAAGGTGGATTGTGACAGGTTTATCCCACACCTTTTGTATGGAGCGGAGCATATCCTGAGTACAATTCTCACTCCTTTTCTTGCGGCAAATATAGGGAAGCGTCATGGCATTCACTCCTGCACCGCCAAACAGTCCTGCAAGGTGCTTTTCACCATTATATGTTACGTCGAAGAATAAGCTTATAACGCCGTCGGTGTGTCCGGGAGTAAGAACACATTCTATTTTCACATTCCCAAGCTCGAAAATTTCTCCGTCCTCAATTTCATAGTCAAATTCCGGCGCCTCATAGTAGGGGAACTGTGTTCGGTTGTGAGTTAATTCGGGATGTTTCCTTAAATGCTCTGCATCAACACGGCTGATGGCAAGCTTTGTGCCATACATTCCGCGAAATGCAACGGAGGCACCGAAGTGGTCGCTATGACCGTGGGTATGTATAATCCACTTTACATCTTTCGGGTCAAAACCTGCAC